>NZ_JAYFSJ010000014.1:0-139845 GCF_039708975.1 Chromobacterium indicum | reverse complement strand
AAGGCCTACCGCGTCAGCGCGGAAGACTCGTACCGCGATGAGCTGGTCTTCGGCGCCGACATCAAGGAAAGCGACATCCAGGCGCTGCGCAGCGGCAACGACATGGTGTTCCGCCACGTCAACGGCCGGGACAGCGTGACGGTGCAGAACTGGTTCGCCAACCAGCTGTACTGGATCGAGCAGATCACCTTCGCCAGCGGCGTGAAGTGGACGGCCGACCAGCTGATGAAGCAAGGGGTGCCGCTGGTGGGCACCGAGCTGGGCGACACCCTGCGCGGCGGCGACGTCGACGACTGGATCCAGGGCAACGGCGGCAATGACTCGCTGTACGGCGGGGTCGGCAACGACCTGATCGAAGGCGGAGCGGGCGACGACGGCTTGTTCGGAGAGGAAGGCAACGACACCCTGCGCGGCGGCATTGGCAACGACACCCTGAATGGCGGTAACGGCAACGATACCTACCGTTTTGGCCGCGGCGACGGCGCGGATCTGGTGCAGGATTCCGGCGGGCAGGACGCGCTGGAGTTCGACAAGGGTGTCAACGCCGACCAGCTGTGGTTCCGCAAGCAGAACAATAGTCTGGAAGTCAGCGTGATCGGCGGCGGCGACAAGGTGGTGGTGGACAACTGGTTCGGTAATGCCGCCAACCAGCTGGAGACCATCCGCTCCGGCGACGGCAAGGCGCTGGCGGCTTCGCAGGTGCAGGCGCTGGTGACGGCGATGGCGTCGTTCAACCCGCCGGCGGCGGGCCAGATGACGCTGCCGGCCGATTACCAGGCGGCGTTGCAGCCGGTGATCGCGTCCAGCTGGAAGTAAGCGTCTAGTCTCTGCCGCGTTTTGCGCGCGGTGGGGACCGCAAAAACGACAGCCCCGTCGGCTCAGGCCGCGGGGCTGTTTTCATGGCGCAGCGACGGCGCGCTATTCGCGATGATAAGGGTGGTTGTTGAGTATCGAGTAGGCGCGGTAGATCTGCTCGGCCAGCATCACCCGCACCATGCCGTGAGGCAAGGTCATCGCCGACAGCTGCAGCAGCACGTCGGCGCGTTGCTTCAGCTCTTGCGACAGACCGTCGGCGCCGCCGATGACGAAGACCACGTCGTCGCCGCCGGCCATCCACTCCTTCAGGCCTTCGGCCAGCTTGACCGAGGTCCAGTTCTTGCCGCGCTCGTCCATCACCACCAGCCGCGCGCGCGGCGGGATGGCGGCGATCAGCCGTTCGTGCTCGGCGGCGATGCCTTTCTCGGCGGTGACGCCGCCGCCGCGCTTCTCCGGCTTGATCTCTTTCAGTTCAAGCGTGATGTCGCGGCCGAAGCGCTTGGCGTAATCGGTATAGGCCTCGTCGACCCAGCGCGGCATCTTGGTGCCGACGGCGAGTATGGTGATTTTCATCGGGAAGGGCTTGTGCGGAGGGAGAAAAACGAAAGGGCGGGAAGAACCCGCCCTTGTTCGGTCAGCTTATACCGCCGACCACGGTTTGGCGGCGCCCAGCGCGAAGCTGGGCTTCTGGCCGCCCCACAGCGCCTCGATGTCGTAGTAGTCGCGCACGGCGGGCAGCATCACGTGCACCACCACGTCGCCGGCGTCCACCAGCACCCATTCGCCGCTTTCGTGGCCTTCGCTGCCGACGATGTCCACGCCGGCTTCCTTCAGTTTCACCTGCACGCTGTTGGCCAGCGCCTTCACCTGGCGATTGGAGTCGCCGGTGGCGACGATCATGCGTTGGAACAGCGAGGTGAGCTCGCTGGTATCCAGTTCGATGATGTCCTTGCCCTTGACGTCTTCCAGAGCCTCTACGGCCAGTTTGCTGATTTCTTGAATTTCCATGATTCCTTTTCCTGTGCCGGTACATAGCAGGCACAGGCGCCGGCAAGAGGTACCAAAAAGAGCGGGTAGGGCGGTGCCCTACCGGTATAGCCGCTGCCGGCGGATGTAGGCCAGCACGGCGGGATCGATCAGACCTTCCACCGGCTCGTCGGCGGCCAGCTGGGCCCTCAGGCGGGTGGCGGACAGATCGAGCGGCGGGAGGGCCAGGGGGCGGATTGTACCGGAAGCCGTTCGATTTGAAAAATCAGATACTTGGCGGGCCTGCCACTCTTGGCGGACTTGGGGGGGGAGGGCGGCCGGATCGAAGCCGGGCCGCATCGCGACGGCGAGGTTGGCGAGGCGGAACAGCTCGCGCCAATTCTTCCAGGAGGACAGCGCCGCCAGCGAGTCGCCGCCGACCAGAAACCATAGTTCGGCGGCTGCGCCCAGCTCGGCGCGCAGTTCGCGCAGCGTGTCCACGGTGTAGGCGGGACGATGGCGGCGGATCTCGCGCTCATCCACCGTCAGCCTGGCGTCGCCGGTGATGGCTAGCTTCACCATGTCCAGGCGTTGCGCGGCGCTGGCGCGCGGCCCTTCCACCCGGTGGTAGGGCTGGCCGGCGGGAATCAGCCTGACTTCGTCGAGCGCCAGTTCGTCGGCGAAGGCGCGCGCCATGCGCAGGTGGGCGTGGTGGACGGGATCGAAGGTGCCGCCGAACACGCCGACGCGGGCGCTCATTCGGCTGGCGCTTCCTCGTCGCCGTAGCCGTTGATCACCATTTCCAGTCGGCCGGTGGACGGGTGGATCACCATGCCGTGCACCGGAACGTCCTTGGGCATCAAGGGATGGTTGCGGATGGTCTGCACGGTGTGGCGCACGCTGTCGGACACGTTGTCGAAGCCCTTCAGCCAGCCGTCCAGGTCGATGCCGGCCGCGCGCAGGGTGGCGATGGTGTCTTCGGATACGCCGCGCTCCATCGCGTGGTTCAGCACGCGCTGCGGATCGACCGCGCGCATGCCACAATCGCGGTGGGCGACCACGCAGATCTCGTCGGCGCGCAATTCGTACACCGCCATGATCAGGCTGCGCATCACCGAGCCCCAGGGGTGGGTGATCAGCGCGCCGGCGTTCTTGATCAGCTTGGCGTCGCCGTTCTTCAGGCCCATCGCCTTGGGCAGCAGCTCCACCATGCGGGCATCCATGCAGGCGAGGATGGCCAGGCCCTTGCCGGGAAACTTGTCGGTCTTGTATTGCTCGTATTCGCGGTTTTCCACGAAGGCGCGGTTGTGCTCGAGCAGGGTATTCAGTCGGTCCATGGGTGCGGTTTCCTATGCGGATATCGGGACGGATTCACCTGTGCGTCCGGCGGGCGCATAGGTGAATTCGCTCTGGAGGCTTTGCTCTATTCCGGGCGGCATGCTACCACCAGTCGGCGGAATCCGGACAGAAATTCGCGGCTGAATCGGTCTGTACAGATGGGGGCGAAGGCGGCGATTGCAAGCAGAGTTGGTCCTCATGCTAATTATACAGAGTTTGACGAATCTCCTTGCCGCGCCGGACCGCCTTGCCTAGAATCGCGCCTCCTTAAATATTACTGCTTGCTTATTCTGGAGCGTTTCGTGAACGAAAAACTGGCCAACCCGGCCCCGCTGGGCCTGATGGGCTTCGGCATGACCACCATTCTTCTCAATATCCACAACGCCGGCTTTTATCCGATCAGCGCGATGATCCTGGCGATGGGCCTGTGCTACGGCGGCCTGGCGCAGATCGTCGCCGGCATCATGGAGTTCCGCCGCGGCAACACTTTCGGCGTTACCGCCTTTCTGTCCTACGGCCTGTTCTGGCTGAGCCTGGTGCTGCTGATCGTGCTGCCCAAGACCGGCCTGGCCGACCCGACGCCGGAAGGCTATATGGGCTGGTACCTGCTGATGTGGGGCGTGTTCACGCTGTTCATGCTGGTGGGCACCGTCAACTATCCGCGGGTCAAGCAGTTCGTGTTCGCCTCGCTGACCGTGCTGTTCTTCCTGCTGGCGGCGCGCGATTTCACCGGCAACGCGGTGATCGGCATGATCGCCGGCTTCGAGGGCATCGTCTGCGGCGCCAGCGCCATCTATCTGGCGATGGCCACCGTGCTGAACGAGCAATACGGCCGCACCGTGTGGCCGGTGGGCGCGCGCTGAACGCGATCCGCTTCCGTATCCCAACGCCCCGCATGGGGCGTTTTTTATTGCCGGCTCAATGGCGATGCCGGCCCAGCCACATCACGGCCAGCTGCACCAGCACCGCCAGGCTCAGCGCCAGCAGGAAGGCGGAGGCCGGCCGCAGCGCGTCCAGCGCGCCGGCCAGCGCCAGGCAGAAGGCGATGAAGGCGTAGAAGCCGCGCACCATGCCGCGCAGCAGGCGGATGGCGGCGGCGGGGCCGGCGCTGGCGTGGGTGAAGACGCCCAGCACGCTGGCCAGCACCGGAAACACCGCCAGCAGGCCGCTGAGCGATGGCCCCAGTTTTTGCGACAGGCTGGTGATGATCAGCACCAGCACCGCGCCGGCCGCCATCCGGGGAGCCATGCCGGCTTCGCGGGGAAGGGCGCTCGCCGTGGCGGGCGGAGCGGGAAACAAAAAGCCGGCCAGGGGCAGGAAGGCCAGGCCCAGCATTGCCGCGGGCCATGGCGGCAGCGCCGCGGCCTGGCTGGCGACGACGGCGAGCGCGTAGCCGGCCACGCCCAGCGGCAGGCACAGCGGCCAGCGCCAGCGCAGGGCGGCCCAGCTGTAGGCGATGCCGAACACCACGTTGGCGGCGGCGCCCATCGCCGAAGCCAGCGCCGCTTGGCGGGCGAAGTCCGGCCCTTGCTCCAGGGTCAGGATCAGCAGGATCGAGCCGGTGATCACCGGGAAACCCGCCAGCGCGCCGGCCACGCCCGGCCCCCATTTTCTGGCGGCGGCGCTGATCAGCCAGATCAGCGCCGGCACCAGCAGCAATTTCAACAGCAGCATCTTAATAGCCTGTTCAAAGTCTTTGGTGAGCAGCGCGGCTTTACCAGCGCGAGACATGGTCTTCGGTGACGCCGGCCAAGGCGCGCACTGCGTGGCGCGTTCCGCTGTCGGGGTCGATCAGCTCGCCGTCGAAGCGGCCCACCGGCTGCACGTAGCGGCTGGCGGCGACGATCAGGTTCTTGTCCTCGCGCCGCGCGCCTTCCGGCGTGAAAGTCAGATCCACCATGCCGTCGTCGCTGCGGATGCGCCATGGCGCCAGCGGGTTTTCCGCCTGGTAGTCGAATGTCGCCGCGCCGACGCGCCACAGCCGGCCGTCCAGCCACACCGCGTTTTCCTCGCGGCCCATATAGCCCTGCTGCAGATTGAAGCCGATGCCGGCGCCGTGGGCGCTGGCCCAGCGCCAGCGCGTTTCGCGGGCCAGCAGGCCGTTGGAGTAGTCGAGCGAGGCGGTCGCGGCGGACAGATCGTAGCGACCGGCCGCGCAGCGCGCCTCGCCGCGCGCGGGCAGGCCGCCGCTCTTGTGGGTGCTGTGGGCCAGATAATTGGCCGGCGCCACCACCGCCAGCACCGGCGGCATCGCTGAGAGGTCAATTTCCGCGTCCAGGCTCAGTTCGCGGCTGGCCACGCTCAGCCGCAGAACGTCGCCGGCGCGCTCGAAGACGAAGCGCTTGCCGGGGAGACGGAAGCGGGCGTCGCCGAAGGCGCGGTCGGCCAGGTTCACGCCGATGCCGGGCAGGCCGTTGGCGCTGGCGGCGGCCACTACTTTTCCTTGCTTGCGATCGAACAGATAGGCGAAGGCGGTGCCGTTCCAGCCCACGTCCACCACTGCGGCGGCGATCAGGAAATCGTCGTGGGCGAGGGCCGCGTATTGCCAGCGCTTGTGGTGCAGCTTGCGCGACAGGCGCTGCAATGGCGTCAGCGCTAGCGTCCGCCAGCTCAGTTCGGGCACGATGCCCTGGTAAACGCCGAAGGCGGCGCGGCCATCCGGAGCGGTGAGGCGGAGCGGGGCGGAGGGCAGGGTGGGCATGGCGGAGCACCGGTAGGGGAATGCGGTCGAGTCTAGCGGAATCCGTTCATCATGGCAGCGCGCTACAATTGTTTAACATTGCGCACAATTGCGCGCATGCCATTTCGCATCGTTCGCGGCTATCATAAGCCCTATGATGAAAAGCCGCCTGCTGTTCGCGTTGCAGAAGCCGCCCCGCGCGGCAAGCCTGGATGAACCCTTTCGTCATGGCGAATTGGTGCAATTGTTCAACATTGCGCGCGGCTTCGCCGATGCCGGCTTGATCCGTTCGCGGCTGCCATGAGCTTCTCGAAGAAGAGTCTGCTGTGCGCGCTGCTGGCCTCCACGCTGGCCCAGCCGCTGACCGTCCGCGCCGATCTGCCTGATCTGGGCGAGATATCCGACGCCTCGCTGTCATTGTCCGACGAGGCGCGCATCGGCCGCGACGCGCTGCGCGCGATGCGCGAAGCCGGCGACGTGGTGGACGACCCCGAGGTCAATGTCTACCTGAACGGCATCGGCGGCCGTCTGGCCGCGGCGGCCGCGGTGCCGGGAGTCCACTTCACCTATTTTTGCGTCGCCGATCCCGGTATCAACGCCTTTGCCATGCCCGGCGGCTATGTCGGCATCAATATCGGCCTGATGCTGGCCTCCCAGAGCGAAGGCGAGTTGGCCGCCGTGCTCGGCCACGAAACCGCCCACGTCGCCCAGCGCCACATCGCGCGGATGCAGGCGGCCAATAGCGCCACCAGCCCCTTGTTGCTGTTGGGCACCATCGTCGCCGCCGCGCTGGCGGCCAAGGCCGGCAGCGGCGAGGGCGCGATGGGCGCGGTGTCGGCCGGCATGGGCCTGTCCATTTCCCGGCAGCTGGCGTTCTCGCGCGATTTCGAGCGCGAGGCGGACCGCGTCGGCATGCAATACATGGGCGCCGCCGGCTTCGACGTGCGCTACATGGCGTCCTTCTTCCAGCGGCTGGAGCAGGCCAGCCGCTACAGCGACAACACCGCCTACGCCTTTTTGCGCACCCACCCGGTGACGCTGGAGCGGATCAGCGAGGCGCAGAACCGCGCGTTGGACTACCCGGTGCGGATGCGCGCCGACAGCGTCGACTACTTGCTGGTGCGCGAGAAGCTGCGCGTCCTCACCCTGTCGCCGGAAGAGGCGGTTTCCCATTACGACAGCGCGCTGCAGCGGGGCTTGTTCCTCAGCGAAGGCGCAAATTGGTATGGCCTGGCGCGCGCCAAGTTGCTGCAGCATGACCGCAAGGGCGCCAGCGACGCCTTGGCCAAGGCTCGCGCCAAGCTGCCGGACAACCCCATGCTGTACGGGCTGGAGGTGGAGATCGCCCGCGATGGCCGCGACTGGGCCGCCGCCGCCCGCGCGGCCAGGGATGGCTTGTCGGCCTTCCCGCGCAGCGAGTCGCTGCAACTGGCCCAGCTGGATGCCGCGCTGGACGGCGGCGATCGCAAGGCCGCCCAGGGGCAGCTGCGCCAGTTGCTGGACAACCGGCGCGACGATCCGGCGCTGTACCGGCGCGAGGCCAAGCTGTACGCCGACAAAGACCCGCTGCGCTACCACGCCGCCTTGGGCAATGCGTTCTATTACGAACAACGCTACGGCGCGGCGCTGGAGCAGTACCAGTTGGCCGGCAAGGCCAAGGGGGACGACTTCTACTTGAGATCCATGCTGGAAGCCCGCCTGCGCGAGGTGGAGAGGCTGGCCAAGGAGGAGCGCAAGGCTGCGCGGAATTGAAACAATTGTTTCAGGATCGCGCGGCTTATCGCAAAAAAACAACATGATGCGGCGCAACATCTGTTTTTTTCGCGACTTCCAGCTGTCTTAGCCGTCGACGGCTATTCCTTTGCGAATCCATCCAGTCGTACACTGGCGGGGTTGCTTTACACCCATTCGCAAATGAACATTTTTATTTGCGAATCTGTTCGTTTATAATCGCAAATCAAATAATTGGCTCGCTTCTGAGCCAATAGCATAAAACGCGGGACCGGCCGGTTTCGAGACTCGGTCCCCGATGTCACCCGCTGTGAGGACCAGAGATGGCTGCAACTTTCCCTGACGATATCGATCCGTTGGAAACCCAGGAGTGGACTGAAGCGCTGGAATCGGTGCTGGACAACGAAGGCGCGGAACGCGCCCACTTCCTGCTGGAGACCATGGTCGAGCGCACGCGCCGCCGCGGTGCCCACCTGCCGTTCGACGCCACTACCGCTTACCAGAACACCATCCCCGTCGGCAAGGAAGCCAAGTCGCCGGGCAATCACGAGATGGAGCACCGCATCCGCTCGATCAACCGCTGGAACGCCGCCGCCATGGTGCTGCGCGCCGGCAAGAAGGATCTGGAGCTGGGCGGCCACATCGCGTCCTTCCAGTCCTCCGCCACCTTGTACGACGTCGGTTTCAACCATTTCTGGCGCGCCCAGAATGAAAACCAGGACGGCGACCTGATCTACTTCCAGGGCCACATCGCTCCGGGCGTGTATTCCCGCGCCTTCATGGAGGGCCGCCTCTCCGCCGACCAGATGGACAACTTCCGCCAGGAAGTGGATGGCAAGGGCCTGTCTTCCTATCCGCACCCGTGGCTGATGAAGGACTTCTGGCAGTTCCCGACCGTATCGATGGGCCTGGGCCCGCTGATGGCCATCTACCAAGCCCGCTTCCTGAAGTACCTGGAAAGCCGCGGCCTGGCCAAGACCATGGGCCGCAAGGTGTGGTGCTTCTGCGGCGACGGCGAGATGGACGAGCCGGAATCGCTGGGCGCGATCGCCATGGCCGCCCGCGAAGGCCTGGACAATCTGGTGTTCGTGATCAACTGCAACCTGCAGCGCCTGGACGGTCCGGTGCGCGGCAACGGCAAGATCATCCAGGAACTGGAAGGCGACTTCCGCGGTTCCGGCTGGAACGTGTTGAAAGTGATCTGGGGCTCCCGTTGGGACCCGCTCTTGGCCATGGACACCAAGGGCCTGCTGAAGAAGCGCATGGACGAGTGCGTGGACGGCGACTACCAGACCTTCAAGTCCAAGGACGGCGGCTATGTTCGCGAGCACTTCTTCGGCAAGTATCCGGAGCTGCGCGAAATGGTGGCCAACATGTCCGACGAAGAGATCTGGAATCTCAATCGCGGCGGCCATGACCCGCACAAGGTGTACGCGGCCTACCACGAGGCCAGCTACAACGCCAACGGCCGTCCGACCGTGATCCTGGCCAAGACCATCAAGGGTTACGGCATGGGCGCGTCCGGCGAAGCCAAGAACATCGCCCACCAGGCCAAGAAGATGGACCTGGACAGTCTGCGCAACTTCCGCGACCGCTTCGGCATCCCGGTGTCCGACGCCGATCTGCCGAACGTGCCGTACTACCTGCCGGCCGAAGACAGCCCGGAAATGAAGTACATGCGCGAACGCCGCGCGGCGCTGGGCGGCTATCTGCCGGCCCGCAACCCGGTCAACCACCCGCTGGCGGTGCCGGAACTGTCCGCCTTCGACGCGCAGCTGCAAGCGTCGGGCGACCGCGAGTTCTCCACCACGATGGCCTTCGTCCGCATGCTGGGCACCATCATGAAGGACAAGAACGTCGGCAAGCGCGTGGTGCCGATCGTGCCGGACGAGTCCCGCACCTTCGGCATGGAAGGCATGTTCCGCCAGTACGGCATCTGGTCCACCCAGGGTCAGAACTACGTGCCGCAGGACCATGACCAGCTGATGTTCTACAAGGAATCCAAGGACGGCCAGATCCTGCAGGAAGGCATCAACGAGCCGGGCGCGATGGCCGACTGGATCGCCGCGGCGACCAGCTACGCCAACAGCAGCCAGCCGATGATTCCGTTCTACATCTACTACTCGATGTTCGGCTTCCAGCGCATCGGCGACCTGGCCTGGGCGGCTGGCGACATGCGCGCCCGCGGCTTCCTCTTGGGCGGCACCGCCGGCCGCACCACGCTGAACGGCGAAGGCCTGCAGCACGAAGACGGCCACAGCCACATCCAGGCCGGCCTGATCCCGAACTGCATCAGCTACGATCCGACCTTCGCCTACGAGCTGGCCGTGATCGTGCAAGACGGCATGCGCCGCATGTACGCCGAGCAGGAAGACGTCTTCTACTACCTGACCCTGATGAACGAAAACTACGTTCACCCGGCGATGCCGGCAGGCGCGGAAGAGGGCATTCTGAAGGGCATGTACCTGCTGCAGGACGGCGGCGACGCCAAGGTCAAGGTGCAACTGATGGGCTCCGGCACCATCCTGCGCGAAGTGATGGCCGCGGCCGACCTGCTGAAGGCTGATTTCGGCATCGGCGCCGACATCTGGAGCGTGACCTCCTTCAACCAGCTGCGCCGCGACGGCATGGAAGCCGAGCGCCACAACCTGCTGAACCCGACCGCCGAGGCCCGTTCCTCCTACGTCGAGCAGCAGCTGGCCGGCCGCAACGGCCCGGTGATCGCCGCGACCGACTACATCCGCAACTATGCCGACCAGATCCGCGCCTACGTGCCGGGCCGCTTCGTCGTGCTGGGCACCGACGGCTTCGGCCGCTCGGACAGCCGCGCCAACCTGCGCTCCTTCTTCGAGGTGGATCGCTACCACGTGGCGCTGGCGGCTCTGTCCGCTCTGGCCCGCGACGGCAAGATCGAAGGCGCCAAGGTGGCCGAGGCCATCGCCAAGTACGGCATCAAGACCGACAAGCTGCCGAGCTGGAAGGTGTAATCGCAGGGCGGAAGCCCCGGCCTTGGCCGGGGGCTTCCGCCTTTGCACGGCAAGCGAATCTGTAGCGGATATCCGGCGGCAAGCCCCGAGAGGGGCTTCCGCCCTACGAATGGAAAGCTCATGAGCAATCTGATCGAACTGAAAGTGCCCGACATCGGCGGTCACAGCAACGTAGACATCATCGAAGTATTCATCGCCCCGGGCCAGACCGTGTCCGTGGACGATTCCCTGATCACCCTGGAAACCGACAAGGCCACCATGGAAGTGCCGGCGGAAGCCGCCGGCGTGGTCAAGGAAGTGAAGGCCGTCGTGGGCGGCAAGATTTCCGAAGGCGACGTGATCGCCATCATCGAAGTGGGTGCCGCCGCGTCGGCTCCGGCCCCGGCAGCAGCCGCGCCGGCACCCGCTGCCGCTCCGGCCGCAGCCCCGGCGCCGGTCGCCGCCGCTCCCGCAGCAGCGCCCGCCGCGTCTGGCCGCAGCGAAATCCGCGTGCCTGATATCGGCGGCCATAACGGCGTCGATGTGATCGAAGTGACGGTCAAAGTGGGCGACCAAATCGCCGTCGACGACAGCCTGATCACGCTGGAGACCGACAAGGCCACCATGGAAGTGCCGGCCACCGCCGCCGGCAAGGTGGTGGAAGTGAAGATCAAGGTGGGCGACAAGGTCAGCGAAGGCGACCTGATCGTCGTGGTGGAAGGCGCTGTCGCCGCTTCCGCCCCGGCCGCCGCTGCGCCGGCTCCGGCAGTAGCCCCGGCCGCTCCGGCCCCGGTTGCAGCCGCGCCGGTAGTGGCTCCGGTAGCCGCCGCCGTGTCCGCCGCCATCGACGAAATCGCCTTCTCCAAGGCCCACGCCGGCCCGTCCGTGCGCCGTCTGGCGCGCGAACTGGGCGTGGACCTGGGCAAGGTGAAGGGCAACGGCCGCAAGGGCCGCGTCACCGAAGACGACGTCAAGGCCTTCGTCAAGGGCGTGATGCAGAACCCGGCTGCGCTGGCCCCGGCCGCCGCGCCGGCCGGCTCCGGCGCGGGTCTGGACCTGCTGCCGTGGCCGAAGGTGGACTTCGCCAAGTTCGGCCCGATCGAAACCAAGCCGCTGTCGCGCATTCAGAAGATTTCCGGCGCCAACCTGTCGCGCAACTGGGTGATGATCCCGCACGTCACGTTCAACGACGAGTGCGACATCACCGAGCTGGAAGACTTCCGCAAGACCGTGGGCAAGGAATGGGAAAAGTCCGGCCTGAAGATCAGCCCGCTGGCCTTCATCATCAAGGCCGCCGCCGAAGCGCTGAAGGCCTTCCCGAACTTCAACAGCTCGCTGGACGGCGACAACCTAGTGCTGAAGCAGTACTACCACATCGGTTTCGCCGCCGACACGCCTAACGGCCTGGTAGTGCCGGTGATCAAGGACGCAGACAAGAAGGGCCTGCGCCAGATCGCCCAGGAACTGACCGACCTGTCCAAGCTGGCCCGCGAAGGCAAGCTGAAGCCGACCGACATGCAAGGCGCGACCTTCACCATCTCGTCCCTGGGCGGCATCGGCGGCACCAGCTTCACGCCTATCGTGAACGCGCCGGAAGTGGCCATCCTCGGCGTCTGCAAATCGCAGATCAAGCCGGTGTGGAACGGCAAGGAGTTCGCGCCGCGCCTGATGTGCCCGCTGTCCCTGTCCTTCGATCACCGCGTGATCGACGGCGCGGCCGCCGCGCGCTTCACCGTGCACCTGGGCAAGCTGCTGACCGACGTGCGCCGTCTGATCCTGTAATCGGGCGTCCGTAGGGCGGGATCGCGGCGCTGGCGCCGCATCCCGCCGTTCCATATTTCCGGTGGGTGGCCGCTAAGGCGGCGAACCCGTCCTACATGGATTGAATGGATCACCATGAGCAATCTGATCGAATTGAAAGTCCCGGACATCGGCGGCCACAGCAACGTGGACGTGATCGAAGTGTTCGTCAAACCGGGCGACGTGATTGAAAAAGAAGCCAGCCTGATCACGCTGGAAACCGACAAAGCCACCATGGAAGTGCCGGCCGAAGCCGCCGGCACCGTCAAGGAAGTGCGCGTCGCCGTGGGCGGCAAAGTGTCCGAAGGCGACGTGGTCGTCATCCTGGAAGCCGCTGGCGCAGCCGCCGCGGCTCCGGCCGCCCCGAAGCCGGTGGAAACCACCGGCGTCGCCTCCGCCACCACCCAGGCCGGCTTCGCGCCGCAGGCCGCTCCGGTCGCCGCTACTCATAGCGGCGGCGCGGACGTGGAATGCGACGTGATGGTGCTGGGCGGCGGCCCCGGCGGTTACTCCGCCGCCTTCCGCGCGGCCGACCTGGGCCTGAAAGTGGTCATCGTCGAGCGTTACGCCACCCTGGGCGGCGTGTGCCTGAACGTGGGCTGCATCCCGTCCAAGGCGCTGCTGCACAACGCCGCGGTGATCGACGAAGTGAGCCACCTGGCCGCCAACGGCATCAAGTTCGGCAAGCCGGAAGTGGACATCGACATGCTGCGCGGCTACAAGGAAAAGGTCATCGCCAAGCTGACCGGCGGCCTGGGCGGCATGGCCAAGGCGCGCAAGGTGGAGATCGTGCGCGGCAACGGCCACTTCATCGACCCGCACCACATCGAAGTCTCGGTGACCACCGGCCAGGGCCGCGAAGAGTCGGGCGAGAAGAAGATCGTCAAGTTCAAGAACGCCATCATCGCCGCCGGTTCCCGCGTGGTGAAGCTGCCGTTCATCCCGAACGACCCGCGCGTGGTGGATTCCACCGGCGCGCTGGAGCTGAAGGGCGTCGCCAACCGCATGCTGATCATCGGCGGCGGCATCATCGGCCTGGAAATGGGCACCGTCTACTCCACGCTGGGCGCGCGCCTGGACGTGGTTGAAATGCTGGACGGCCTGATGCAGGGCGCCGACCGCGACCTGGTCAAGGTATGGCAGAAGTGGAACGCCCACCGCTTCGACAACATCATGCTGAACACCAAGACCGTGGCCGTGGAGCCGAAGGAAGACGGCGTGTGGGTGACCTTCGAGGGCGAGCAGGCCCCGAAAGAACCGCAACGCTACGACCTGGTGCTGTACGCGACCGGCCGCGCGCCGAACGGCAAGCTGATCGGCGCGGAAAACGCCGGCATCGCCGTGACCGACCGCGGCTTCATCCAGGTGGACAAGCAGCAGCGCACCAACGTGCCGCACATCTACGCCATCGGCGACATCGTCGGCCAGCCGATGCTGGCGCACAAGGGCGTGCATGAAGGCCACGTGGCGGCGGAAAACTGCGCCGGCCAGAAAGCCTACTTCGACGCCCGCGTGATTCCGGGCGTGGCCTACACCGATCCGGAAGTGGCCTGGGTGGGCGTGACCGAAGACGAAGCCAAGAAGCAAGGCCTGAAGATCGAGAAGGGCGTGTTCCCGTGGGCCGCCTCCGGCCGCGCCATCGCCAACGGCCGCGACGAAGGCTTCACCAAGCTGATCTTCGACGCGGAAAGCCACCAGATCATCGGCGGCGGCATTGTGGGCCCGCACGCCGGCGACATGATCGGCGAGGTGTGCCTGGCGATCGAGATGGGTTGCGACGCGACCGACATCGGCAAGACCATTCACCCGCACCCGACGATGGGCGAGTCCATCGGCATGGCGGCGGAAGTGGCGCACGGCACCTGCACGGACCTGCCGCCGCAACGCAAGAAGTAAGGTTTGATCGGCGGTTGATTGATCGCCATCAGATGGAGAAAGGGCAAGCCTGGCGGCTTGCCCTTTTTGTTTTGGCCGGGTGATATGATAAATGTATTTCGTAGGGCGGAAGCCCGCGAAGCGGGCGTTCCGCCATTTCCAAGCCCTCTTTGCTGGAGCTTTCTGGAGGACGCCGGGCGCTGAACTTCATCAGGAGTGGGCATGCGTAATCATGTATTGGCAGCGGGGCTGGCTATCGCCATCGCGGTTGTCGGTTTGTATCTCGTCATCGTCGGGCTGGCCTATCTGCAACCCTATCTGTTCCAGGTAAAGCCGCTGTATATGGTCATTTTCTCGACTACGGTTGTCGCGGTTTCGAGCTTGCTGGTGATCCGCCGCCGATTGCGAAAGAGCGGGTAGGGTGCGTCACCCCGTAGGGGCGACGCACCGATTATGTTATTGCGGCTTTGTGTCCGCTTCGCGGACGATGGATTTTGATGGCGGGGCTGCCCGCCGAGCAGGTCAGGGAGCTGTCTCGCCAGCTCCCCGACACCCCTAGGCGACCCCAACAGCGCGGCGAAACCCCGGCTCCAAAGCCATTTCCAAGGAGCCGCCGGAACTAGCGGGGCGCTTACGTCGCCCCGCGTCGGACAGTCGGCGGCTTAAAACCTTGGAAATAGCTTCGGAGCCGGCTTGCGCTGATGGGGAGTTGGGGCGCGTCGGTCCAGCTTTCCCTGTAGTGGTAGGTCATCTCTATTTTGTATTGGAAAAATAAGTGTAATTAGCTTGTTGGCCAAGCTGAATTCACTAGCGAAGACTGTGGTTGTGAAGGAGGTCCTACCGTTACATACAGGCCCTTGCCAAGATGGTTTTCTATGACTTTCAAACACCCAGTCGTTTGAAAGGTTGCCATCGTTGCGTGGAATACAGAAAGTACAGCCTCTTGTAGTTCTTGATCTGCTTCTAACGGGGTAACAATTAACCCTTTTTCTCTGGCTAAATCAATTCCAATAGGTCTCCCATGGGTGCGATGCTGGGAAAAGTCAGCTAACCACTTGGCAACTCTCTCCGCTTTGCCTTCATTATCATTTTGGAACATATACTGCCCAAGCCATGTTTT
Source organism: Chromobacterium indicum (assembly GCF_039708975.1). Classification (NCBI taxonomy): domain Bacteria; kingdom Pseudomonadati; phylum Pseudomonadota; class Betaproteobacteria; order Neisseriales; family Chromobacteriaceae; genus Chromobacterium; species Chromobacterium indicum. Next base: position 124,553 of record NZ_JAYFSJ010000014.1, on the reverse strand, counting down.
TACTTTCTCTTCGGCCTGCTGAATTAATTGCTGGCAAAAATTAAGATAACCAGCAGGAAGAGAAGAGAATCTTGGCGCCCAGGAATTAGACAAGACAGGATTCTGCATAATTTCAATCTTGGCATTATAAAAATCTTGCAGGATAGTATGGGCAGGCATGGCAGATTGTCCCCCGTTCGGCATATTTATCATAATTTGAGGGTCAATAGGACCTATGGCCGAGTGTTTCCCCATAACAATTTCATCTGCTGCACATGCCAACATTGTTGCTGCCGACATCGCATTCTGTGGAATAATAGCTCTTATGTGATTGTATTTCGCACGAAGATACTGAACTATTTGATCAGCGGCCTCACTGGAGCCTCCGGGGCTATGAATGATTAGATCAAGTTGCGTTCCCTTTAGCTTATGCAAACTTGTCATAAATCCTTGAATATCCTCTTGGTTTACCGAAAGGGCTGCAGATGGGACCAAAAAAGATCGTTGTATGTTGTAAGCGCTAAAATATATTACTGTGTCGCGATTTGTCTTCTTATGCAGTAGAGCGAGATATTTGCGCCTAATTTTATCTTGTCCTGCTATTTTTTGTAGATTTATCTCACTAGTTATTTTTTCACGAGTTGGCATCTGAATTATCTTCCAAATTTGTGACAGTAACTACATTTGCAGTTACTGTAGATGAATCACTATAATCAATAAGCAAGCAGTCCAGCAAAGCTGGCCTTTGAATATCGGTCGCCGCCTGCATCATTTTTTTCAGGTCCATATCCAAATCGAAATTTTCATCTTCAATTTTCATCACATCAATCTCCTATATGCAGTTCGGTTGTGTGTTCAATGCTGAAAATGACTTGGTCAATGATAATTTCATGGCCGTTTGACTTGTCGATGCCTACCACCTAGTTTATATAACTATACAATTCAGCACTATCTCCGAATTTCCACATCTAACAAGATCACCTGCATCGCTATACATGTCCACAATTCCCGGCATGCAACGGCATGATGGCGCGTGTTTGGCATGCTTATCGTTGGATAATAGTTCCCATAAAAACTATTTTTTTAAGATTCTTATAGGTACAAATACTTACCATCTAGGCATAAGCTTCAGAAGCAAGATAAGCACAGGATGGAATCCTGCGAGCAGTAACGTCATTTCCCAATTCTTTAAGACATAGGTGGTTCTCCACTGCGCAGCAGCTGCGCATATTGCTGAGCAGGCCACTAGGTGCGAGGCAACGCCTCGCCTCATAACGGAATGAGAAAGTAGGTAGCTCGTCAGTTTCTTGGGAACGGTATTCGGACAGGACACAGAACTATCAAGATTAACGGGGAGAAATGCTGGCTATGCAGTCTCCTCGGCTAGCCACTGGTAGAAGGCTGGCAGAACAACATTGTTCGAAGAGCGCCCTGGCATTAGGTTTAGCTTCGTTGTTCCAACGACGCCCCACTGATAGAATTTGCTTCGGTGCTCAACACACCTGACACACTAGCGGTAGCCTCGCCCGACAGACGGGGTTTTTTGCGTCCATAGGTTTCCTAGCCGCGCCTTGCTCTTGGCGCGTCTACTGCTTATGGCCGGGTAGCGCGTCTGTCGAAAAATAGCCCGCAAGGGCTAAGGCAACGGGCCGTCTAGTGTCGGTGTTGAAGTACCTGGCCGCCCCTCTCAACAGGGGGCGCAATTCAACGAAACACTAGGAGCTTCATCATGGATGCTCGTTTTGTTGTATCTGTCTTTCTTCATGGCTCTCCGCATTCCCACTCCTTGCATTGCCGCCGAGCTTTGCGCCTGAACGCTGCGCATGGCATCCACGCAAGTCAGGAGGCCTAGCCATGAACCACCACATACCCCTCGACGTAAACGCGCCCCTCCGCCTCGACTACGCCAAAGGCTTCCCCCTGCGCGTCATCCGCCGCGAGGAGGGCTTCTGGTTTGTCGCCGCCGAAATCGCCGCCGCGATGAAGCAGGAGGTGGAAGACCTGCTGCCGCTACTGGAGCAGCCCGCCGGCCGCTTGCTGCTGTTGGCCGGTGAGGACGAGCCGGTGCTGTGCCTGTCCGAAGGCGAGCTCGATGAAGTTGTCCGGCGGGTGAAGAAGCCCGGCGCAAGACGGCTGCGGCGCTGGTGGCAGGAGGAGACGCGGCCGGCTTTGCTGCATGAGGGCGGGGTGGCTTCCACGGTGGAGAGCCTGCATCTGGCGCTGGCCCTTGCCGCCGAGGCGGCGCAGCAGGTGGGCAGGGCGGTGATGGAGGCGGTGCTGCGCGGCCCTGGACCTTGGCAGCATTCGCGTTGGGTGGTGGCGCTGGATTATGAACGCCACAACAAACAGCGCTGGCCGCATGGCAAGCTGATCGGCCTCAGCAGCTCCGTCGCCACGCTGGAGGGCTTGGCCGAGCTGATCGCCGAGCCGGGCCGGATGCCGGTCAACAATGGCGACCTGGTCAAATTGGCCGCCGCCTGCCACTTGCGTCTGGCGGAACGGATGGGGCGGATTGCAGGCTGATGGCAAAGCGGGTTTGATGGCGAGGGGCGGTCCGATGGCCGCCCCTTCTTCTTGGGCGTGCGATGATTTCCGGATGGCGGAAAGAAAGGTTGAACATGGATGAGTTGTGGCGGCAGTTCGAGGCATGGCTGGCCGAGCATTGGCCAGATGGGCTGGCGAGCTTGAATCCGCCGGCCAGTGACGCGCAAATCGCCGAGCTGGAGCGGCAATTGGGTGCGACGCTGCCGGCCGATTATGTGGCCTGCCTGAAGATTCATGACGGGCAGGGCGGCGGCGACTTCCTGTTCGACGGGATGGAATTCCTGTCTTGCGGGGAGGTGTACCGGCAGTGGCGCGTCTGGAAGGAGTTGTTGGACGACGGCGTTTTCGCTGGCGAAACATCGGAGCCGGAAGCGGGCATCAAGAACGACTGGTGGAATCCGCGCTGGATTCCCTTTACCCACAACGGCGGCGGCGATCATCTGTGTCTGGATTTGGACCCGGTGGAGTTTGGCACGCTTGGGCAGGTGATCACGATGTGGCATGAAACCGGCGACCGCGAGCGGGTGGCGGCGGGGTTTGACGCGTATTTCGCTGATTTTGTGTCCGGCGCGCTGGATGGCCGCTACGCGTATTCGGAGGAGTATGGCGGCTTGGTGGACGCGGCGGACGTGGCGTGACAGTTCTGTTGTCGCTGCCTATTTCCCATCCTACCCACGCGTCGGCGGCTCCGCGCTCTCCACCCGGTCGCGGCCGCCGTTCTTGGCCAGATACAGCGCCTTGTCCGCCCGCGCCAGCGTGCTGTGTATCCGCTCGCCTTCCATCCACAGGGTGACGCCGACGGAGAAGGTCTGGTTGTCCGGCAGATTGCCGCGCAGCGAGTCGATGCGGATGACGGCCTGGGGCAGGTCGCAGTCCATCAGCGCCAGCACGAATTCCTCGCCGCCGAAGCGGGCGAACAGGTCCGATTGCCGCATCCGCGACTTGATCAGTACCGCCACCTCGCGCAGCAGCCGGTCGCCTTCGGGGTGGCCGTAGGTGTCGTTGAATTGCTTGAAATGGTCCAGATCGAACAGCGCCACCGCGATGGGTTGGTTGTAGCGCCTGGCGGTGGCCAGCATCATTTCTATCTGGATGTCCCAGGTGCGGCGGTTGGGCAGCTGGGTCAGCTCGTCGGTGCCGGCCAGCGCTTCCAGCTTTTCCATCAGGCCGCGCATCTGTCCCAGCCATTTGTGCAGCAGCCGCACCAGCAGGATGGCCATCGCGCTGGCGACGATCCACATCACCAGCATGATCCAGCGGGCGACGATGCCGTAGGAGTTGGACTGCGCCACTTTTCTCATCAGGTCCAGCGTGATGGAGACGGCCAGCGCGTTGGTGTTCTGCGAGATGTGGTTGAAGATCTGGATTTCCTCGCCCATCACTAGCGTGGATGCTTTGTCGCGCAAGGCGGGCGTGTGGGAGCGGTACATCGCGATGATGTCTCGATCCCGCTCCATGAAGGCGTTGAAATCCCGCTGCACGCTGTCCAGCAGGCTGCGTTGATCGGCGGCCAGCGGCATGTCGCGCAGGGATTGGATGTCGCGGCGGAAATTGTCTGCCGAGCGCAGGAATTCCGACCGGGAGATGGCGTTGTCGCGGTTGGCGCCGTCCACGTTGCGCACGATGTCGAAGGCGTAGCCGGTTTGCCAGCCGTTCAGGTCGGCGGCGTCGAACTTTACTTCCATCGCCGCCTGGGCGATCGAGATGTATTCGACGATTTCCGTTCGGCCTTTTTCCTGCAGTTTTTCAATATAAAACGACAACACCGGCAGCAGGCCCATGCACAGCAGGATGGGAGCGGCCACCATGATGGCCTTCAGCATGATGCCTTTGTCGCTTCTGTCGAACATGGTCGCCTCACCAGGATTCTGAGGGTTGATCGCAAGCGCGGCGAGCGGAGCGACCCTGCTTCAAGATAGATGGTTTTTGTACGAACAAATACGTAGTCGCTGCGGAGACGGGTTGTTTTAAGCGGAAATATCAATGGCATAATGCGGTTTTGGCCGAGGCTTCCGTATCCATCCATCCATCTGCTGCCAGCCGCGGAGCGGGAGGCCGGCCGACGATCGCTACAGAAAGGCGTGCCGCATGCAGATCCGACAGATTCAATCCAGCGATTTCGCGTTCATTTCCTCGGTGATGGACGATTGGTGGGGAGGGCGCCAGGTGAGGCATCTGCTGCACCGCATGTTCTTCGACCATTTCTCCGGCACCGGTTTTGCCGCGCTTGAGAGGGAGGAGATCGTCGGCTTCCTGGTGGGCTTCCAGTCCCAGTCGCGGCCGGAGATCGCCTACATCCACTTTGTCGGCGTGTCGCCGGCGGCCCGCGGCCAGGAGATCGGGCGCAGCCTGTACCGCCGTTTCTTCGCGGCGGCGCGCGAGCGGGGATGCTTGGAGGCGCAAGCCATCACCTCGCCGGGCAATGCGGCGTCCATCGCGTTTCACCGGCGGATGGGCTTCGCGCTGTTAGAGGGCGATGGCGTGGAGGACGGCGTGCCGGTTATGCTCGATTACAGCGGCCCCGGCCAGCACCGCATGCGCTTCCGCCTGCCGCTGGCGCAGGCTGTTTTCTAAGCGGTTGGCAGCGCTTCTCCCTGCAACCGGCGGACGGGTTCCGTCCGGTGCAGATGCACCGCGTAGGTGTCCCAGGGCAGTTCGACGCCCAGCGCGTGGCGCGCGGCGGCCTGGGTCAGCAGCCGTCCGGCTTCGCCGCGGTGGTAGCCGCCGTGGGTGATGATATGAGTCAGCATTTCCTCGCGCGTCATGTAGCCGTTGTCGCCATCGGTGAAGGAGAACGGTATCGATTGCGCGAGCTCCGCCGGCGCGGCGCCGGCTGCGTAGTCCAGATACCAGCGGTCCAGCGCCGCCATTTCCCGCAGCAGCGTTTCCGGCTCCGGGGTGTCCGGCGTGTTGTCGGCGGCGAAACCATGGGGGATGCCTTGCAGATGGGCGGCGAAGATCCGGTTCACCACCAGGCAGTGATTCATCAGCCGCAGCGCCAGGCGGCGCTCCTCGGCGTGGCGCTCGGGATCGAGTCCGGCGATGGCCGTCAGCATCTCCTCGTCGGCCCATGCCTGGTAGCGGAACATCCGCGTCAATAGTCGGTTCGCGCTCATGGTGCCGGCCTCCCCATTCATGCTATCTAGACATGATTGAATTGTTTTCCGAGGAGGCAGGCGTGTCCACTCGCATTCCCGGGCCGGCGGCGGCGATGCGCAAGGCCCCGCGCCAGGCGCGTTCCCGCGCGATGGTGGACGCGATCGTCGAAGCCGGCGCTCGCGTTCTGGACGCCCGCGGCTGGGCCGGCCTCACCACCAACGAGGTGGCGGGCGTCGCCGGGGTCAGCATCGGCTCGTTGTATCAATACTTTCCCGACAAGACCGCGCTGGTCGACGCCATCCGCTGCCGCCACTTCGAGGCGGTGTTGGCGGTGCTGCGCCGCGCCGTCGATGGCCAGGCCGCGCCGGCATGTCTGGCCGAGGCGCTGGTGGACGGGATGATCGCCATCCACCGCGATTTTCCGGCCTTGCACCGGGTCTTGCTCGATCTGCCGAATCCCTATGCCGGCGAGGCGGCGCACCGGGCGTTCCAGGACGAATATCTGCGGCTGTACGGCGTCATCGTTGCCAGGCATCGCGGACCGGATGACGCGGACGGCGTCGCCGCCCACCTGCTGTCGTCGGCGATCGAGGGCGTGATCCACAACGCCGCGCGGCGCGGCCTGCTGGCCTTGCCTGGCCTGAGGCGCGAGCTGCTGGGCTTGGTCTGCGCCTACCTGAGCGCTGAGGCCATCCCCGCCGGGCGTTCTGCGACTGCTTGAGATTGGCGTCTGCCGCTCGGGCGGCGGCATGCTCAGCGAGGGGATTCGGCAAGCGGCAATCGCTCCGCCGGCAGCCAGGCGAAGCGTCCGCCGTCGTCGCGCAGGCGGCCGATGCCGGGGAAGGGAGCGTGTGCGGCGGCGATCCAGTCGTGGCCGGCGGCGATGCGGGCGAAGGCCTGCCGCCGGGTGGCCGCCGCTTGTCCGCCGTCGGTGTCGAAGCTGGCATAGATTTCTGGCTGGGCCGATTGGGCGGCCAGGTTGTGGATCATGTCGCCCACCGCCCACAAAGTTTCGCCATGGCTGCTGACCTTCACGCCCGTGTGGCCTGCGGTGTGGCCCGGCAGCGGCACGGCGGTGACGCCGGGCGCGATCTCTGCCTGGCCATCAAAGGTATGCCAGCGTCCCGCCGCGCGGTAAGTCGCGGAGACGGTTTTCACGATGCCGTGCAGTTTGCGCTTGGCCGGGTCCGTCGACCGGGCCATTTCCGCGCTGGTCCAGAGCGCGAAATCGGCCGAGTGGCTGTAGATGGCGGCGTTGGGAAAGGCCGGTTGGCCGTCTGGGCGGAGCAGGCCGCCGATATGGTCGGCATGCAGGTGGGTGAGGATGATCTTGCCGACCTGTTCGGGCTGGTAGCCGGCTGCGCGCAGATTATCCAGCAGCGAGCCATCGCCTTCGCCATAGAAGCGCCCGGCGCCGGTATCGATCAGCACCAGTTCCCGGCCGGTGTGGATCAGGAAGGCGTTGTCGGAAACCGGAAACGCGGACAGAGGGTTGCCGCCGGCATCGAGCAGCGTCTGGATCTGGCCGGGGGCGGCGCCTTGCAGCACGGATGTCGGTAGTTGCAGGCTCTTGTCGAACAGGGTGGTGACGGTGAAGTCCCCAAGCTGCATCCGGAAGAAGCCGGGGGCCTGATTGCGTAGCTGGACGGGTTCGGAGGAGGCGGGTGGTTCCGCCGCCTGGGCGAAAGAGAGTAATTGCAGGCCGGCGAACAGCGCGGCGGCAAGGGCTCGAATGGGAAGGGCGGACAACGATGGTTTCATGGCGGTCGCTTCATTCAGATTGGTGTGAAATACCAAAATACATATTCAATGTTCTGACTAATTTTTATATTTCAATGTGCTTTTATGAAAAGAGGGTGAGGGCAAGGGGGATTGGGTTGGGTGTTGATGGGGAAAATATTCGCGGATGCGGCGTTTTCCCGGTTTGATGCCTTGCGCATGGACAAGCCCGGAGTGAACTTGAGTGGGGCGAACATGGTCAGATACCCCTTGTTTGACAATCGTTTGCCGGTCGCCAGCCCCGCTGACTTCCGTTACCATGCGACATCCCCTTTTGAATCGAACCATGCCACGTTTTTCCATTCTCCCTCCGCGCTTTTTCGCCTGCCGCCCTGGCCGGCTGTTGGCGCTGGCCGCCTGTCTGGCGGTGGCGCAGGCGCAGGCCGGCATTGAATACAGCGTGGAAATCGACGCGCCGTCCGATCTGGCGCAATTGCTGCGCGACAACCTGGATCTGATGGAAAACCAGAAAGATCCGGATGTCGACCAGAGTTGGCTGGAGGCGTTGGTGAAGAGCACGCCGGACGAGGCGAAGAAGCTGCTGGAGACCGAAGGCTATTTCGGCGCCAAAGTGGATACGACGCTGGAGAGCGGCAACCGGGTGCGGGTCAAGGTCAGCCTTGGCGAGCCGGTGCTGATCGACGACGTCACCATTCGGCTGGACGGCGACATCCGCCAGCAAAGCGACTATCAGCAGCGTCTGGCCCAGGTGCTGGAAGCCTGGACGCTGCCGATGGGCGCGCCTTACCGCCAGGCGGACTGGGATGCCGGCAAGCGCGCGGTGCTGCGCCGGCTGCAGGCCGACCGCTTTCCCCGAGCGCGCATCGTGTCCAGCGAAGCCAGGATCGATCCCGCCACCCGCCGCGCCACGCTGGAGGTGAAGCTGGACAGCGGCCCGCTGATCGCTTTCGGCAAGATCACCGTCAACGGCATCAAGCGCTATCCGGAAAAAGTGGCGCTGGGCATGGCCGACTTCAATCCCGGCTCGCCGTACAGCCAGGACAAGGTGCTGGCTTACCAGTCGGCGCTGGAGCAGGATCCGCATTTCTCGTCGGTGATCGTCAGCGCCGATTTCGACCACATCGCCGACAACCGCGTGCCGGTGACGGTGGACGTGGTGGAGATGCCGCGGCAGAAGGTGGAGCTCGGCCTCACTTACGATTCGGTCGAAGGGCCCGGCGTGCGGGTCGGTTACGACCATTACAACATCTTCCGCCGCGGCTACACCGGCTCGCTGCTGCTGGACTGGAAGCGCGATCAACAGGCGGTCAGCTTCGGCCTGGGCTTCCCGCGCCAGTCCGACGGCTATTCCCATTCCATCACCAGCTCGTTCAAGTCGGAAACCGTGCAGGGCCTGAAGACCAACACGGTGGACGCCGGCGTGTGGCGCATCCGCAGCCGCGGCAATATCGAGGCGCGGATGGGGGTGGAGTTCCTGAAGGAAAGCGCCGAAGCCGGCGGCGAGCTGACCAGCGACACCCATGTCACCCAGCTGGTGTACGGCTGGACCCAGCGTTCGGTGGACGATCTGATGCGGCCGCGCAGCGGCTATCTGCTGGATGGCCGGTTGTCGGGCTCGGTGGGCCAGTTCGGCTCCACCGCCTCGATGGTGCGCGCCTACGGCCGCGCGGTCGGCTATTGGTCGCCGTTCCCCAAGTACGGCACTCTGGTTGTCCGGGCTGAGCTGGGCCAGGTGTGGGCGCGCGACGGCGCCCAGGTGCCGTCCACGCTGCTGTTCCGCGCCGGCGGCGCCAACAGCGTGCGCGGCTACGATTACCAGAGCCTGGGCCTGTCCGGCCCCAATGGCTCGGTGCTGGGCGGCCGGGTGGTGGCCACCGGCAGCCTCGAATACCAGATTCCGATCAAGCCGGACTGGTACCTGGCGCTGTTCACCGACGCCGGCAACGCCGCCGACAGCTGGAAGGGCTTCCAGCCCGAGCACGCCAACGGCGTGGGCGTGCGCTGGATGAGCCCGGTGGCGCCGCTGTCCTTCGACATCGCCAAGGCTGAGCGCGACGGCAAGATCCGTTGGAACCTCAGCCTGGGCCTGGCCTTCTGATCCCATGAGCGACAAGCAGACACCCCAAACCGAGGCGCCGGAGCAGGCGCCCACTCCTCCACGGCGGCCGCGCCGCTGGCGCGCCTTTTTCGGCGCGCTGGCGCTGATGTTCGCGCTGCTGCTGGCCTTGCTGGGTTGGATCAGCGCCAGCCCGGCCGGCTTCGCCTGGGCCTTGCAGGGCGCCAGCCGCCTCAGCGGCGGCCTGTTCAGCGTCGGCGCGGTGGACGGCGCGCTGTGGCAGGGCTTCGCGCTGCGCGACATCCGTGTGCGCAGCGCCGGCGACGATGTGGACATCGAATCGCTGAAGCTGGACTGGCATCCGCTGGAGCTGTGGCGCGGCAAGCTGGACATCGACCGGCTGGCGCTGGGCCACGTGCGGGTGCTGAGCCGGGCCAAGCCGGAAGAAAAGCCGGCGCCGCTGCAGGCGCCGCAATCGCTGGCGCTGCCGCTCAAGGTCCGCGTCGGCGAGCTGTCGCTGGCCAGCCTGACGCTGGAGCCGGCCCATGTCAGCCTGTACCGGCTGCAGGCCGGCTACGACTACGACGGCGCCCGCCATCGTCTGAAATTGAAGCGGCTGGACACGCCGTGGGGCGGCATCGACGCCGGCCTGGAGCTGGCCGCCGCTTCGCCGTTCGCCTTGTCCGGTCAGCTGGCCGCGCGCGGCGAGCTGGAGCAAGTAGCGGTGAAGGCTAGGCTGGACCTGTCCGGCGATCTGCTCAAGCCGGCCTTCTCCGGCCAGATGGACGGCAAGGGCGTCAGCGTGGAACTGTCCGGCGCGCTGCGGCCGTTCGACACGAATCCCTTTAACCGGCTGGCGCGGTTGGATGCCCGCGTCGGCAACATCAATCCGCAATCGCTGCTGCCGTCCTGGCCCAAGGGCCGGCTCAGCTTCGCGGTGTTCGCCGAGCCGGACGCCGGCCAGCGGGTCAAGGGCGGCCTGACGCTGATCAATACCGAGCCGGGCGCGTTGTCGGCGCAGAAGCTGCCGTTGTCGCTGCTGGTCGGCGAATTCCGTGCCGACGAGAAGGCGCTGGAGCTGTACAACAGCCATGTCGAGGCGGCCGGCGGCCGGGTGGACCTGTCGGGCGAATTCAAGCCGGGCGCGATCAAGCTGGCGGCCGATCTGAGCAAGGTGTCGCTGCACCAGCTGCACGAAGCCGCGCCGGACGAGACCATAGGCGGCCGCGTCACGGTGGAAGGCGCGCCGGCCGAGCCGCGCGTCGCCGCCCAGCTGAAAGGCGGCCAGCTGCGCGCCGACGCGCTGCTGGAGCTGGCCGGCGGCAAGCAGCCGGCGTTGCTGTTGAAGAAATTGGAGCTGGGTGCCGGCGGCGGCGCGATCAGCGTGAATGGCAAGCTGGGCTTGTCCGGCCGCCAGTTGTTCGAACTGAACGGCGCGCTCAGCCGCGCCGACCCGTCCAGGCTGCAGCCCAAGCTGCCCAAGGGCGATCTGAACGCGACATTGAAGATGGCCGGCCAGCTGGCTGAGCCGATGGAAGTCGGCGCCAAGCTGCAGTTCGCGCCCAGCAAGCTGTCCGGCGCGCCGTTGTCCGGCAGCGCCAACGTGCTGCTGGACCAGCGCCGCCTCAAGCAATTGCTGATGGATATCCGCCTGGCGGACAACCGGCTGCAGGCCAACGGCAGCTACGGCGTGGCCGGCGACAAGCTGAAACTGGCGATCAACGCGCCCAATCTGTCCCTGCTGGGGCCCGGCTTCGCCGGCACCATACAAGGGCAGGGCGAATTGGCCGGCGTGCCCAAGGCGCCGCTGCTCAACGCCAAGCTGCAGGCCGACCGGCTGAAGCTGCCGGGCGGCGTGGCGCTGCAATCGCTGCAGTTCGCCGGCAATATCAAGGCCGACCAGGCGAGCCCCTTCCAGCTCAGCCTGGACGTGGCGGCGCTGCAGGCCGGCACGCTGCGCGCCGAGCAGCTGCATGCCCGCGCGTCGGGCACCCGAGCCCGCCACGGCCTGCAACTGGACGGGCGCTTCCGCGAGGGCGATCTGAATTACGGCTTGCAGTTGGCGGCCAGCGGCGGCTTGACCGCGGCCGGCGGCTGGCAGGGCAGCGTGCAGAAGCTGGATCTGGCCGGCAAGCCTAGCCTCAGTCTGCTGGCGCCGGCTTCGCTCTTCGTCGGCGGCGACGGCCAGGTGAAGCTGGGCGCCGCGCGGCTGGCTTTGCTGGGTGGAAGCCTCACCCTGGCCGACTTCACCCGCCAGGCCAACGGCGCGCTCAGCAGCCACGGCAGCGCGCGCGGCATTAAATTGGCCGAGCTGGGCCCGCTGTTGAAGCTGCCGGTGGAGCAGAACCTGCAGTTCGACGCCGACTGGGGGCTGGCGCCGTCCGGACAGGGGCAGCTGGCGGTATGGCGCAGCGGCGGCGACGTGCAGCTGCCGCAAGGCAAGGGCCGGCCGGTGCCGCTGGGCCTGAAGACCGCGCGGGTGGATCTGGATCTGGACGGCCGCCGGCTGGCGTTCAAGCTCAACCTGGACAGCCGCTTCGCCCAGGCGCAGGGCCAGGGCAGCCTGCCTTGGAATGGCGGCCACATCGATGGCCGCACGCCGGTGTCCGGCACTTTGCGGGCCAGTCTGCCGGCTTTGTCGACGCTGGCCGAGTTGTCCGGCCCCGGTCTGGAGTTGGGCGGGCAGTTGCAAGCCAGCCTGGATTTGAGCGGCCCGCTGGCCGCGCCGCAGGCCTTGGGCCAGATCCGCGGCGACCAGCTGAAATTCGCCGATCGCCGCACCGGCATCGCGCTGGCCGACGGCAATCTGCTGGCCCGCATCGATGGCCGCAAGCTGACCTTGCAGCAGCTGCGCTTCGTCAGCGGCAAGGGCGACGTCACCGCCAGCGGCACGCTGGATCTCAGCGACGATCTGCCCGACGCGCGGGTCAAGGTGGCGCTGCAGCGCTTCAGCGTGTTCGACCGGCCGGGCCGCCGGCTGGTGGTGTCCGGCCAGAGCGAGCTGGCTTTCGTCGGCGGCAAGCTGTCGCTGAGCGGTCGCATCCGCGCAGACCAAGGCCGCATCGGCTTGCCCAAACTGGGCGCGCCGGACCTGAGCGGCGATGTGGTGGTGGTGGGCAGGCCGCCGGCGGAGCCGTCCGCCTTCGCCACCATGCCGCTGACGGTGGCGCTGGACCTGGATCTGGGCGACCGCTTCCGCTTCACCGGCCAGGGGCTGGACGTGGAGCTGTCCGGCATGGTCCATGTCAGCGCCAACCCAGGCGAGGCTCCGGCGGCCAAGGGCCAGGTCAAGGTGGTCAAGGGGCGCTACAAGGCCTATGGCCAGGATCTGGACATCACCTTCGGCGCCATCACCTTCAACGGTCCGCTGGACAACCCGCTGCTCAACGTCCAGGCCAAGCGCCGGCTGTCGCCGGTGGGTGCGGGCGTGGAAGTCAGCGGGTCGGTGGCGATGCCTAAGGTGAGGCTGATCAGCGACGAGCCGATGGCGGAGAAGGACAGGCTGGCCTGGCTGGTGCTGGGCCGTCCCGCCAGCGGCGACCGCGACAACAACGATCTGGCCGCGTCCGCCGGCATGATGCTGGCGGGCTCGATCAACGACCGCATCGGCCTGTTCGACGATCTGGGCGTGTCCAGCCGCAAGGAGAAGACGCTGGCCAACGGCACGGTCAGTCCGGCCGAGCAAGTGGTGACCGTGGGCCGCCAGCTGACGCGCGAGCTCTATCTGGGCTACGAGTACGGCATCAGCAGCGCCGACCAGGCGGTGAAGCTGGCCTATCAGCTGTCCAAGGGCTGGTCGGTGATTCTGCGCGCGGGTACGGCGATGTCGGCGGAGTCGCGCTATACGCTGCGATTCGATTGAGCCGCGGCGGAGATGACCGGCATGGGGTGCGGTTTGCGTTTGTGATTTTCAGCCGTCAATTGAAATGTTGAACGCATTTCCCGATGCCGCCCGTGATGGTAGGCTAGCCGCTTTGCCTATAGGGGCGGATGGGGGGAGAAATGCGAAAAGGCGTGGGGTTCTGGCTGGGTGGACTGTTGTGGCTGGCGGGGTGCAGCATTGCCCAGGCCGCCGACGCCATCCTGGTGGTGAAGGGCAATATCGGCGTCTTCAACGACGCCGCGCGGCGCGAGTACCGGTTCAGCGAGCAAGACTTGCTGAAGCTGCCGCAGCGCACCATCCAGACCAAGACGACATGGACGCCCAAATCCGCATTCTCTGGCCCGGCGATTGACGACATTCTGCGGGCGGCCGGGGCGCGCGGCGCCCAGATCGATGTCGTGACCTACGACGACTACAAGGTCACTCTGCCGGTCAGCGACCTGGCCCGCTACCGTCCGATCATGGCCCGCTTCCTCAACGGCAAGCCGCTGGAGCGGCGCGACTTTGGCCCGCTGTGGGTCATGTATCCGGTCAGCGATTTCTCTGAGTTGCAAAAAGTGAAATCGGACGCCAAGTTGGCCTGGCAGGTCAGGTATATCGTGGTGCGCTGATGAAGCTCTACGCCCATGCCCAGCGGGGACGGCCTTGGCTGATCTTTTTCTTCATGGTCGTCCTGCTGCCGATGCTGTGTTTCTTGTATGTGCAGAGCACGCTGTTCTCCAAGGATGCGCTGGAGCAGGCTGCGGGGCCGGGCGAGGGATATTACTGGGCCGCCTCGCAGTACCGCTACGCGGTGCAGCGCCTATATGGCGAGGCCAATGCTTACGCGCTGGGCGTGGAGACCTTCGACGATCTGCAGATCGCCTACGATGTGCTGGAGTCAAAATACCTGGTGCTGAACCGCTCAGTGTCGCCGCAGCTGCGCAAGAACGCCGGCTATGCGGCCTTGCTGGAGCGGATCGCGGGCTTCATGTCCCGCGCGGCGGCCCTGTTCCCGGAAACTCGGCATGACGCGGCGGCGATGCGGTCGCTGCGGACGGCGCTGGACGAGATGTCCCCAGTGATCGCCGAACTGGTGATGGCGGCGCATCTGGAGGAGGTCAGGCTGCGGGACGCGTCGATTGAACAGACGCTGCGGCTGCGCAATTTCGCGCTGGGTTGCTTGATCGCCTGGGCGGTGCTGGCGGTGTTTCTGGCGCGGGAACTGTGGAAGGCGATCCGGCGGCAGGAGATCATAGAATTGCAGCGCGGCGTCATTTCCGCCGCGCAGCAGGCGAAAGAGGAGGCGGTGCAGACCGCGTTGGCGCGCTCCACCATGTTGTCCTCGGTCAGCCATGAGATTCTGACGCCCCTGCATACGATACAGGGTGGGGTGGAGCTGTTGTCCGACCAGGTGGCCGACCCCAGGGCGCGGCGGACCATCGCCAATGTCAGAACCGCGGCGGACTATCTGTCCAAGCTGATGCAGGATCTGCTGGACATGGGCCGGCTGGATGCCGGCCGGATGACGTTGAGGCCTACGGCGTTCGCGCCAGGCCAGTTGGTGGCGGGGGTGGTCGGCGAATTCCAGTCGGCTGCCCGAGCCAAGGGCCTGCTGCTGTCGTTTTCGGCGAAGGAGGAAACCGGCTGCGAGGTTTGCGCCGACGCGACGCGGGTGCGGCAGGTTGTCGGTAATCTGATTTCCAACGCGCTGCGCTACACCGATCATGGAGAAATCCATGTCGCGCTGGGATGGGAGCCGGCTGCGCCGCGGCCTTGTCTAGTGCTGACGGTCAGCGATACCGGCATCGGCATACCGGAGCATGAGCGGGGCGCGCTGTTCGACGCGTTCAGCCAGGGCAAGGGCGTGAATCGGGGCGGCGCGGGCATGGGGCTGGCGATTGTACGGAAGATCGCGGCCTTGATGGGCGGCGAGGCGTACTTGGCGAGCAGCGAGGCGGGCAAGGGGTCGGTATTCGTCGCCCGGCTGCCGGTCGAGGCGGCGTGACTTTCTCGCTCAGCTCTGTTCCCGCAGGTCTTTCTTCAATTGCGCGATGATGGGTTTGAACAAGCCAGTCTTCTGGAAGTAACGGACGCCGTGCTGGTCTATCGCGCGTTCGATCTCCAGTTCGCTGGCCTCGCCGGTGATCAGCATGATGGGCGTGCAGGCCGCATGCAGCTGCCGGATTTCCTCCATCAGCCCCTCGGTGGTCTCGCCTCTGCCCATGGACCAATCGAGTACGAAGGCGTCGTAACGGATGCGTTGCAGCGCCTGGCTTAGGCCGACGACGTGGGTATAGATGTCCGCCGCGTAGCCGGCTTGCTCCAGAAAGCCTTGCATCACTTCCGCCGCTTCGGCGCGGTCATCCAGCACAGCCACCCGGTAGGCGCTGATTGACGCGTCCAGCCGCAATGACGCATAGACGCGGTGCAATGCCGCATGCTCGGGCGCTTCGTCCAGGCTGCCCAGCTGCCAGCAGCCATGCTCGTCGTCTTTCCATCCTACAAATTGTGCGTGTTGCGCACTGCTTTGGCGCGAGATCCAGGCGATCATCGCATCGCCGTTGTCCGCGGCATTCCGTTTTCTGGCGGAGACGACCATGGCTTCCTGTTCGGATAGCCGGTCGCAGAGCAGCGTGGCTTGAACGCCGAGACCCTGGAAGGCCAGGCCTGGAAGCGCGTCGCGCGCGCTGCCTTCCTTCAGACCGAGCAGATAATCCGTTGAGCAGCTGACGGCTTTCGCCACCTTGGCTACTTCTTCGATATTGAAGGCGATGCCGCCTTTCAGCTTGCGATTGGCGCTGGAAAGATCGATTCCGAGCAGGTCGCGCAGCCAGGTGGTGCGTTCGCGTTCGGCCATGCCTCTCGCGTCCAGCAATTGAGCGAGCCGGGCCAGGAAGAGCGGTCTGAAATCGTCTGTCACGGCGGGCTTCTCTATGGGCGAAAAAGGAGAAAATGCTAGCAGCAAACCATGTGGTTGACAAATATTGAAATGCAAACATCATTGCACATAATGCATTTTATATGTTTATATCTTGCGTAAAATGCATATTTTTTAACGCGGAGAGGCGAATCAGTGGTATGTTTGTCGATGTCAAAAGCATGAGTCTAATTTTGGGGTAAGACCAAACTAGGTCGGAATATATTGTTTTAATTTAATTTTATTGTTGGCAGAAGTGTTTGGATGTGATTGTTCTCGGTGGGTGTTATAGCGATGAGCTTGATCTGGCCGAAATCGGATGGCCGGCGCGGCCCGGGCATTGCGTCCGGATCCGCGCCGGCCAGACGGTTTTCTAAGCGAATGGGGGAGGGGATGGCATCTGCAGAGGTGGCGCGGAGGATTGGCGACGACGATTACGCAGTGGACACCATACAAGGCGGACGGGTGATCATCACGGCGCCGGTGATGTTGGGCGTCGCCGGGTCGGACTGGGAGGGCTCGCCCATTTTCGGCCGGGACTACCTGGTGGATTTGCTGGCGCTGGGCCTGGCCTATCAGGTGTTGGATATCCAGGATATCGAGCGGGCGATGGGCAAGGCGAGCCAGCACGCGGGGATGCGGGCCCGCTGACGACAGAGGTTTGATGGATTGGTCCTTGGTTCGGTTATATTGCTATGTTTTTATAGCTATGTAAAAATAGCAATATGAAAGAAACCGATTTCACGGCTACCCTCGAGGCCACTCGGCTGCGCGGGCAGCTGATGTCCATGGTGCGCAGGCTGCGCCGCCAGGGCAGCCTCGATGTCCTGCCTTTCGGGCTGCTGGCGGTGCTGGGCGCGATAGACCGCGCGGGCGGCGACATCACGCCGACCGAGCTGGCGCGCCGGGAGAACCTGCGCTCGTCCAATCTGGCCAGCGCGCTGCGCGAGCTGGACGCCTCGGGCCTGATCCGCCGCACCCAGGACCCGGACGACGGCCGCCGGGTGCGCGTCGGGTTGTCCGAGGCTGGCGAGGCCGCGCTGCGGCGCAACCGCCAATTGCGGGATGGCTGGCTGCAGCAAGCGCTGCAGGGCCTGAGCGCCGAGGAGCGCGGCATCCTGCTGCGGGCCGGCGAACTGCTGGAGCGGCTGGCCGCGTCCGAACCCACATCGACCAAGGAGCAAGCATGAAAACCGCATTGCTGACGCTGGACTACATCATCGACATCATGCACCGGAAGGGCCGGGTGGCGCGTTGCGCCGGCCATGCCGCCGAGCGCGGGGTGATCGCCGAGGCCAACCGCGCGATCGCGTTGGCGCGCGCGCGCGACTGGCTGGTCATCCACGTCAAGGTGGGCTTCTCGCCGTCCTATGTCGAAATGCCGCAGGGCTCGGCCATCTTCAGCCGCGCGGCGGAATTGCAGGCGCTGAACCTGCAGGGCGAGGGCACCGCCTTCCATCCGGAGCTGGACGTGCGGCCGGAGGACGCGGTGGTCGCCAAGCACCGGGTCAGCCCTTTCTACGCCACCGGCCTGGAGGCGGTGCTGCGCGCGCAGCGCATCGAGCGCTTGGTGGTGGCCGGCGTCAGCAGCACCTGGGCGGTGCAGGCCGCCGCGCGCGACGCGCACGACCGCGATTACCGCGTGCTGGTGTTGGAGCCCGCCTGCGCGGCGGCCAGCGAGGAAGAGCACCAGATGTCGATGCGGCAGCTGGCGGCGATCGCCGGCATCGTCACGCAGGAGCAGCTGGAGGCGTTGTGAGCGCCGCGCTGGCGCGGCACTGCGACGGCTATCTGGCGTCGCGGTCCGCCGTTCTCCTTTTGCCGGCGCTGGCCATGGCGCTCATCTCTGGCGACCCGCGCTGGTTGAGCGCAGGCATGCTGGCGGTGTGCTGCCTGATCGCGATGGAGCGGGGGAGGCTGGGCATCCGGGCCGCCGCGCTCCAAGCTGTTCTCGCCTTGGCCGGTTGCCTGCTGTTGGCCTGGCTGTGGCGCTGGCCGGTTTGGTTCGCGCTGGCCTGCGGGCTGGCCGCGGAGCTGGGGTGCCGGCTGGGCCGCCGCCGCGCCGCCTGGCGCTCGGTCGCCAATTTCACTTTCATTCCGGCGCTGTATTTGGGCTATGAGATGGCCGAACGGGGCGCGGTCTTGTCGGCCGAGCTGCCTTGGCTGGCGGGCGGCGCGCTGGCCACCTGGGCCTTGCACCTGTTGGCCGGCCGCGTTGGGGGCGCCGAGCGCAAGCCGGGCGAGTCGCCCGCATTCGGGCTGGCTTTTGTTTGCGTCGGCCTGCTGGCCTGGTGGGCGGCGGCCAGCCGTTTGCCGTACGGCCAGTGGCTGGTGTGGTCGGCCGCCAGCGTCTGCGTCGGCGGCTGGGCCGCGGTGCGGAGCAAGAGCTGGCAACGCGTCAGCGCTGCCCTGATCGGCGTGCCTTGCGGCGTGGCGCTGGGACTGGCCTTGAGCGACAGCGCGCCGCTGGCCTGGGCGATGGCCGCGGCGGGGATGTTGAGCCTGACGCTGTTCCGCGCCTACCGCCCCGCCTTCGCCGCCCGCAGCATGCTGGCCGCCGCGCACCTGACGCTGGTCGGCGGCCTGGGCCTGGCGCGCTTGCTGGATGTCGGCGCGGCCGCGGCGCTGGTGTTGCTGGTATTGGCCGTCGGCGGCTGGCTGGCGTCGCCGCGCTGAACCGCCGCGCTTAGACCCGCTAACAAAACCCCTGATCCTGCGTTGCGCCTCCTTGTCGTACGGGTGGGTACTGCCTGCGTCGGCGCGCCTTGGCTCAGGTTCTCTGCGAAGTTTTGTTAGCGGCTCTTAGGCCGGCTGCATCGGGCGCGGTTGTTGCTGTTCCAGCCGGCGCGTCATCATTTCTTCGGCCAGCGGGCTGCCCAGCAGATAGCCCTGCATCGCTTCGCAGCCCAGCGTTTGCAGGAAGCGCTGCTGGTTTTCGTTTTCCACGCCTTCGGCCAGCGTTTCCATGCTCAGCGCGCCGGCCAGGTTGACGATGGCGCTGACGATGGCGGCGTTTTCCTCGTCGCCCGGCAGATCGCTGATGAAGGAGCGGTCTATTTTCACCACGTCCGGCGCGAAGCGCTTCAGGTAGGCGAGGCTGGAGTAGCCGGTGCCGAAGTCGTCTATCGCCAGCCGCACCCCCATCGCCTTGATCACCGCCAGCTGGCGCGATGCCAGGTCGGCATCGGCCATCAGCGTGCTCTCGGTGACCTCGAGTTCCAGGCAGTGGCCGGGCAGCGCGTGCCGCTGCAGCGCTTCGCGCACGTCGTCGATGAAGTCGTGCCGCATCAGCTGGTGGGCGGAGACGTTGACCGCCATCCGCATCGGCGCCAGTCCGGCATGCAGCCACAGGCTGGCCTGGCGGCAGGCTTGGTCCAGCACCCAGCGGCCCAGCGGCACGATCAGGCCGGTGTCCTCGGCAACCGGGATGAAGCGGCCGGGCATGATCAGGCCCTCGTCCGGGTCGCGCCAGCGCAGCAGCGCCTCGCAGCCCAGCAGCCTTTGTCCGGCCATGTCGTATTGCGGCTGGTAGACCAGGTACAGCTGTTCCTGCTCCATCGCCCGCCGCAGCCGGTTTTCCATCAGCAGCCGCTCGGCCACCTGGGTGTTCATCTCGCGGGTGTAGAAGCGGAAAGTGTTCCGGCCGTGCGCCTTGGCGTGGTACATCGCCAGGTCGGCGTTCATCAGCAGGGTCTGGATGTCGCTGCCGTCGTCCGGCATCAGGCTGATG
This sequence comes from Chromobacterium indicum, assembly GCF_039708975.1. Taxonomy (NCBI): domain Bacteria; kingdom Pseudomonadati; phylum Pseudomonadota; class Betaproteobacteria; order Neisseriales; family Chromobacteriaceae; genus Chromobacterium; species Chromobacterium indicum. The sequence continues at coordinate 104,623 of NZ_JAYFSJ010000014.1, read as the reverse complement.
CCTATGCTGCAGCCGACCACCAGCGAATGCTCGCCGATCTGGAATGGCTGCTGGATGGTGCGCAGGATGCGCTCGGCGATCTGCGCCGCCTCGCCGGGCTGATTGATAGACGGCAGGATCAGCACGAATTCGTCGCCGCCGGTGCGGCCGACGGTGTCCAGGCCGCGCACCGCGCCCGCCAGCCGGCGCGCCACTTCTTTCAGCAGCTCGTCGCCGGCGCAGTGGCCCAGCGTGTCGTTGATGTTCTTGAAGTGGTCGAGATCGACGAACAGCACCGCCAGCTGGTTGTGTTGCAGCTCCGCCTGGCGTATCGCCTGGTGCAGGCGGTCGTTGACCAGCACGCGGTTGGGCAGATCGGTCAGCGCGTCGTATTCGGCCATGTGCTGGACCCGCGCCTCCTGTTCCTTGCGCTCGGAGATGTCGGTGAACAGCGCCACGAAGTGGCTGATCTCGCCCTGCGCGTCCAGTAGCACGCTGATGTTGACCCAGCAGGGGAAGTGCTCGCCGCTCTTGCGCCGGTTCCAGATTTCGCCCGACCACTGGCCGCGCTGCTGCAGCGTCTGCCACATCTGCTGGAAGAAGGCCGGCTCGTGGCGGTCGGAGAACAGCATCGAGGCCTTGAGGCCGCGGACCTCGGCTTCGCCGTAGCCGGTGATGTGGCCGAAGGCGCGGTTGGCGGTGAGGATGCGGTTGTCCGGATCGGAGATCAGGATGGCCTCGTTGCTGGATTCGAACACCTGGGCGGCCAGCCTGAGCTGGCGTTCGGCCTGGCGGCGGCCGCTGATGTCGCGCGCGGTGGCGCACAGGTAGGCGTCGCCCTGGTAGTTGAGCTGGTTGATGGTGACTTCCAGGCAGCGCTCGGACTCGCCCGCGCCCTCCATCGTTTCGAAGGTGATCGGGTAGCCGCCGCCGGGATGGCGGAACAGCGCGTCCGCCAGCTGCGGCGCTTGCCGCAGCGCCTGGTTGCAGTACACCACTTCGCCGCGGCTGTTGCGCAGCGCCACCAGCTCGGTGGCGTTGTCGATCATGAAATGGCTGAGCTTCAGTTCCCGCGCCTGCTCCTTCAGCGACAAATGGCTTTGCGCCAGATCCTGCTGGTAGCGCCGCACCAGCGCGCCGACCCAGCGCACGAAGTACCAGCACAGCAGGCCGGCGAACAGCATCGCCACCAGGGTCATGCCCAGCGTGGCGAGGATGCGCTCGGCCAGCCGGCCTTTCAGCCGCTGGGCGGCGCGCAGGCTGTCGTCGCGTATCGTCTGCACCTTGACGCTGGTGACCAGGGTCCAGTCCCAGCCCGGCAACTGGCGGCTGTAGGCGAGATAGCTGTCGGAGGCCAGGCCGGCGTCGTCCTGCTGGCTGTATTCGACGAAGCCGCCGTGCTTGCCCAGCTGCACCAGCTGTTCGACGCGGGCGCGCTCGGCGGCCGGCAGCTTGAGGTAGGGTTTGCCGACCAGGGCCGGCCGGGTCGGGTACAGGCGGATGATGCCGCCGCCGTCGATGATCATCAGCTCGCCGCCGGCCTGGCCGGCGCGCATCCGCGCCAAGGTGTCCAGGCCCTGCTGCTGCAGCGCGGCCTCGACGTTGCTGATGTATTCGCCGCTGCCGATCAGCCAGTTGTAGCGGGGAAAGCGGCGGGCGTAGGTGATCTTGTCATCCATGCGGCCGGCGCCGGGCAGGTACCAGCGGTAGGCGGAGAAGCCCCGGCCGGCGGCGTTGTCCACCGAATCCAGCAGGCCCTGCATGATGTGGCGGCCGCGGTCGTCGCGGTTGTCCAGCAGCGATTGGCCTTCGCGCTCGGGCGCGGTGGGCAGCAGCACGCAGCGGCCGCTCAGGGTGTCGATGAAGAAATAGCCGCGGCCGTCGAAGTAGCGCAGCGGCCGCAGCGCCTCTACGATCAGCTGCTGCACCTGCCGCGGGCTCTGCCGGGCATGCTCGCGGCGCCAGATGGCGTCGGCCAGGCTCCAGGCCTGGTCCACCTGCTCGCGCAGTTGGTGGCGCATGGTGTCGTTGGTGCGTTCGCGCAGCGCCGACAGCAGCAGCGCGGCGTGGTCGGCGTAGGCTTGCAGGCCGTCGCGCGCGCGCGCGGTGGCCTCCTGTTCGATGTTTTGCCGCCCGGATTGGAAATCGCGCCAGCTCATCATCAGGAAATAGCTGGCCAGGGTCAGCGCCAGCGCGAACACGATGGCGAGGGTGCCGGACAGCTGCAGGCGCGACAGCCGGGCGGGATTCCATTCCATCACGATCTCTGGACTTCGAAAAGGGATGGTCAGTATACGGGATTATCCTGAATGTCATGAAAAATTGTCAGGCGGCGATATCCAATTTCCGTTAAAATCGCGCTCGGGAGTTGGCCAGGCAATCGCCGCGTTCGAAAGGACGGGGAGGAAAGTCCGGGCTCCATAGAGCAGGATGCCGGTTAACGACCGGGCGCCGCGAGGCGACGGAAAGTGGAACAGAGAGCTGAACCGCCGATGGCCGGACTTGTCGACCGCAAGGTCGACAAAGTCTTTTTGGAGGGCTTGTCCCGACAAAAACCCGCAAGGGCGGATCAGGCAAGGGTGAAAAGGTGTACCGGGAGGCGCAAGCCGGCCCGGACGGGCGGGGAAACCCGCTCGCGGTAAGAGCGCACCGCGGACGTGGCGACACGGACGGCAGGCTAAACCCCATCCGGAGCAAGACCAAATAGGGGGGCGCTAACGTGGCTCGCGTTGTCCCCGGGTAGGTTGCTTGAGCCTGTCGGCAACGGCAGGCCTAGAGGAATGATTGTCCAACGACAGAACCCGGCTTATCGGCCGACTCCCACCTCATCCCTTTCGACCGCGATTATCCGCGGCTATCGAATCTGCTTAAAAAATAAGCAAAAATTTTTCCCGACCGGCGAAAATCGCTATACAATACCGACCCTTCCCAGCCATTACCCGTAATTTATTTGTCATGCAGATAGGACCGTACCAACTGAAAAACCGGCTGATCGTGGCGCCGATGGCCGGGGTGACGGACAGGCCTTTCCGCATGCTGTGCAAACGGCTGGGGGCGGGGATGGCCGTCTCCGAGATGATCACCGCCAATAAGGCCTTGTGGACCACGCCCAAGACGCTGCGCCGCGCCAACCACGAAGGCGAGGTCGAGCCCATCGTGGTGCAGATCGCCGGCGGCGATCCGCAGATGCTGGCCGACGCGGCCCGGCTGAACGTGGAGCACGGCGCGCAGATCATCGACATCAATATGGGGTGTCCGGCGAAGAAGGTGTGCAATGTGGCGGCCGGCTCGGCGCTGCTGCGCGATCTGGACAACGTGAACCGCATCCTGGAGGCGGTGGTGAAGGCGGTGGACGTGCCGGTGACGCTGAAGACCCGCACCGGCTGGAGCCGCGAGGTGAAGACGGCGCTGACGGTGGCGAAGATGGCGGAAGACGCTGGCATCGCGGCGCTGGCCTTGCACGGCCGCACCCGCGAGGACATGTACCGCGGCGATGCCGAGTACGACACGATACGCGTGGTGAAGCAGGCGGTGTCGATCCCGGTGGTGGCCAATGGCGACATCGATTCGCCCGAGAAGGCCCGCCGGGTGCTGGACGACACCGGCGCCGACGCGATCATGATAGGCCGCGCGGCGCAGGGCAGGCCGTGGATCTTCCGCGAGATCCAGCATTATCTGGACAGCGGCGAGATACTGCCGCCGCCGACGGTGGGCGAGATCCGCGCGCTGATGCTGGAGCATCTGGACGAGCTTTACGGTTTTTACGGCGAGTACTCGGGCTGCCGCATCGCCCGCAAGCACATCGCCTGGTACACCAAGGGTCTGGCCGGCGGCAACGCCTTCCGCCAGCAGATGTACAAGCTGGAGAGCACCGACGAGCAGCGGCTGGCGGTGGGTGAGTATTTCTCCAGGCTGGGCGACTCTGGCGATCGTCTAAGCTATGTAGTCGAGGATGAGGACAAGTTGGACCGCGACGGCGACGCCGTGGCGGAGGGAGAGGCCTGCGGCGCCTGACGCCGCGGCCTGCTGGGGACCCTGACTTTTGGATACCAATAACAAGATGCAAAACAACGATCACATATCGCAGTCGGTGCGGCTGGCGATGGAGCAGTACTTTCGCGACCTGGACGGCGAGGCGCCGTCGGCCATCTACGACATGGTGCTCGCCTGTGTCGAGAAGCCGCTCCTGGAGGTGGTGCTGATACACACCCAGGGCAACCAGACGCGAGCGGCGGAGTTGCTGGGATTGAACCGCAACACGCTGAGGAAGAAGATGAAGTCGTATGATTTGATTTGAAGATAACCGGCCACACCGTAACAGGGTGGCCGGTTTTTTTTGGCCCCTCCCGCGCGGAGAGGGGCCGGGACTCGATGGACAGGCTGCCGATTGCTAAAGTTGAAATCTCGACGATGCGCGTCGTCGGCGGCCTGGGCCGGTTTTTTTGTGTTCATCCATAGCCAAAGCGGTAGAGAAACATGACCAAGATCGAACGAGCGCTGATCAGCGTGTCCGACAAGAACGGTGTGCTGGAATTCGCCAGGGAGCTGTCCGCCCTGGGCGTGCACATCCTGTCCACCGGCGGTACCGCCAAGCTGCTGCTGGAAGCCGGCCTGCCGGTGACCGAGGTGTCCGATTACACCGGCTTCCCGGAAATGCTGGACGGCCGCGTCAAGACGCTGCATCCCAAGGTGCATGGCGGCATCCTGGGCCGGCGCGACCTGCCCGAGCATGTGGCGACGATGGCCGAGCACGGCATCGGCAACATCGATCTGGTGTGCGTCAACCTCTACCCGTTCGAAGCCACCATCGCCAATCCGGACTGTTCGCTGGAGGACGCGATCGAGAACATCGATATCGGCGGCCCGACCATGGTGCGCTCCGCCGCCAAGAACTGGGCCCACGTCGCCATCGTCACTGACAGCGCCGACTACCCGGCGCTGGTGGGCGAGCTGAAAGCCAACGGCGGCAAGCTGGCCAAAGCCACCCGCTTCGAGCTGGCCAAGAAGGCCTTCACCCACACCGCCGCTTACGACGGCGCCATCTCCAACTATCTGACCAGCCTGGCCGATGGCGTGGTGGCCGGCAAGCCGGAGCGCGTCGCCTTCCCGAACCGCCTGAACGCCCAGTTCATCAAGGTGCAGGACATGCGCTACGGCGAGAACCCGCACCAGGCCGCCGCCTTCTACCGCGACCTGGATCCGGCCGCCGGCAGCATCGCGCACTATAAGCAATTGCAGGGCAAAGAGCTGTCGTACAACAACATCGCCGACGCCGACGCCGCCTGGGAGGCGGTGAAGACTTTCGACGACACCGCCTGCGTCATCGTCAAGCACGCCAATCCCTGCGGCGTGGCGGTCGGCCCGGACACGCTGGCCGCTTACAAGCTGGCCTTCGCCACTGACACCACCAGCGCCTTTGGCGGCATCATCGCCTTCAACCGTCCGGTGGATGCCGCCACGGTGGAAGCCGTGACCGGCCAGTTCCTGGAAGTGCTGATCGCGCCGTCCTTCACCGAGGAAGCCAAGGCCATCATCGCCGCCAAGAAGAACGTGCGCGTGCTGGAGATTCCGCTGCAGGCCGGCGCCAACCGCTTCGAGCTGAAGCGCGTCGGCGGCGGCGTGCTGGTGCAGACGCCGGACATCCGCAACGTCGGCCTGGACGAGCTGCGCGTGGTCAGCAAGCGCCAGCCGACGGCCAAGGAAATGTCGGACCTGCTGTTCGCCTGGCGCGTGGCCAAATATGTCAAGTCCAACGCCATCGTGTTCTGCAAGGATGGCCAGACCGCCGGCATCGGCGCCGGCCAGATGAGCCGCGTAGACTCCACCCGCATCGCCGCGCGCAAGGCGCAGGACGCCGGCTTGAGCCTGGCCGGCGCGGTGGCGGCGTCTGACGCCTTCTTCCCGTTCCGCGACGGCATTGACGTGATTGCCGAGCAGGGCATCAAGGCCATCATCCAGCCGGGCGGCTCGATGCGCGACGAAGAAGTGTTCGCCGCCGCCGACGAGCACGGCATCGCGCTGGTGTTGACCGGCGTGCGCCATTTCCGCCACTGACAACGGCGGGCAAGCCGCCGCGACCCGATGGAAACGGCGGTAATGAAACCGACTTGGCGCTATGCTATTCAGGTAGGCGCCAATAGGCGGCGGCTTAGGGCCGCCGCCCCACACAATAGAATGGAAACCCGATGAAAGTTCTCGTGATCGGCTCCGGCGGCCGCGAGCACGCGCTGGCCTGGCGCATTGGCAAGTCCAAGCGCGTGTCCAAGGTCTTTGTCGCGCCGGGCAACGCCGGCACCGCGCAGGACGCGAATCTGACCAATATCCCGGCCAACGGCGTGGCCGAGTGGCTGGCCTTCGCCAAGGAAGAGAAGATCGACCTGACCGTGGTCGGCCCGGAAGCGCCGCTGGCCGCCGGCGTGGTCGACGCTTTCCGCAACGAGGGGCTGAAAGTGTTCGGCCCGACGCAGTACTGCGCGCAGCTGGAAAGCTCCAAGGATTTCGCCAAGGCCTTCATGCAGAGCCACGGCATTCCCACCGCCGGCTACCAGACCTTCACCGACGTTGCGGCCGCGCATGGCTACGTCGACGGCAAGGGCGCGCCCATCGTGATCAAGGCCGACGGCCTGGCCGCCGGCAAGGGCGTGGTGGTGGCGATGACGCTGGACGAGGCGCACGCCGCCATCGACGACATGCTGCTGGGCAACAAGATGGGCGAGGCCGGCAGCCGCGTGGTGATCGAGGATTTCCTGGTCGGGGAGGAAGCCAGCTTCATCGTGATGGTGGACGGCGAGCACGTGCTGCCGATGGCCACCAGCCAGGATCACAAGCGGTTGCTGGACCACGACCAGGGGCCCAACACCGGCGGCATGGGCGCCTACAGCCCGGCGCCGGTGGTGACGCCCGAGGTGCACAACCGCGTGATGCGCGAAATCATCCAGCCGGTGGTGCAGGGCATGAAGAAGGACGGCCATCCGTATACCGGCTTCCTTTACGCCGGGCTGATGATAGACGACGAAGGCCACCCCAGGGTGATCGAGTTCAACTGCCGCTTCGGCGACCCGGAAACCCAGCCCATCATGGCGCGGCTGAAGACCGACTTCACTGTGTTGCTGGACGCCGGCGTCAACGGCAAGTTGGACAAGGTCGAGGCCGAATGGGACCGCCGCGTCGCCTTGGGCGTGGTGCTGGCCGCCGCCGGCTACCCGGACGCGCCGCGCAAGGGCGACGCCATCCACGGCATCCCGGCTGAAAGCGAAGACGGCATCGTGTTCCACGCAGGCACCGCGCTCGACGAGCAGCATCAGCTGCGCGCCAGCGGCGGCCGCGTGCTGTGCGCGGTGGGCCTGGGCGACAGCGTCAAGATGGCGCAGGGCAGGGCTTACCAATTGGCCGACGCCATCGAGTTCGCCGGCAAGCAGTACCGCCGCGACATCGGCGCGCGGGCGATCGGGCGCAAGCACTGATCGCTCCGCTCGGCAATGAAACAGCGTCCATCCGGACGCTGTTTTGCTTTGGACAGGGCTCTTTATCTTTACCTACAATGGTGGCGCGCTCAAAAAAATAGGAAGAAATGATGATCTTGGTGACTGGCGGCGCCGGCTATATCGGCAGCCATACTTGCGTTAAATTGTTGGAGGCCGGCCATGAGCTGGTGGTGTTGGACAATCTTTGCAACAGCAAGGAAGAAGCGCTGAGGCGGGTGCAGGCATTGGCCGGCAAGCCGCTGACTTTCATCCAGGGCGATATCCGAGATGAGGCGGCGCTGAATGAAGCGTTCCGCCATCCCATCGAAGCGGTGATCCATTTCGCGGGTTTGAAGGCCGTAGGCGAATCGGTGGCCAAACCGCTGGAGTATTACGAGAACAATGTCAGCGGCACGCTGTCGCTGCTGCGCGCGATGAAGCGCCATGGCGTGAGCCGGCTGGTGTTCAGCTCCTCCGCCACCGTTTACGGTAATCCGGCCAGCGCGCCGATCACCGAGGATTTTCCGCTGTCGGCGACCAATCCCTACGGCCGCAGCAAGCTGATCGTCGAAGACATGCTGCGCGATTTCGCCAAGGCGGAGCCGGAATGGCGGATCGCGCTGCTGCGTTATTTCAATCCGATCGGCGCGCACGAGAGCGGCGATATCGGCGAAGACCCGAACGGCATCCCGAATAATCTGATGCCTTTCATCACCCAGGTCGCCAGCGGCAAGCAAGCTTGCCTGAAGGTGTTCGGCAATGATTATCCTACCCATGACGGCACCGGCGTGCGCGACTACATCCATGTGGTGGACCTTGCCATCGGCCATGTGAAGGCCGTGCAGGCATTGCACAGGCAGCCAGGATTGTTGACGGCGAACCTGGGCACCGGCAAGGGCTATTCGGTGCTCGACATGGTGAAGACTTTCGAGCGCGTCAATGAAGTGGCCGTGCCGCACGAGATCGTCGCGCGCCGCCCGGGCGACATCGCCGAGTGCTGGGCTAACCCCGCCGCCGCCGAGCGCCTGTTGGGCTGGAGGGCTGAAAAGGGTCTGGAAGAAATGTGCCGCGATAGCTGGCGCTGGCAGAGCCGGAACCCGGCGGGTTTTGATTGAGTTAAGCAGTTTTAGTCTGTTATCTCGATTGCTCAGGGCCCAAACTGTGAAGAATGAACGCAGTTTGGGCCTTGTTGTATCCGGTTTTTAATCAAGCAGACTGCAGCAAGACGGCGGTAATGGGTGGCACACTGAGGGTTAATGAGCCATTGCTAGTGCTGACAATGGGGGGCGTGCTGTTCCAACCGCCATTGAGGCTGATAACGGCCCCATTGAGCAGGATGCCAGTCTGGCTATTCAATGCCGGACTAGTGAGCGTCCATTGCTTGAGGGATTGGATGTTCGATGCGAAGTGTACGGTTGTCTGAACTGATCGGCTGGAGTCTTTATTGAGGATGAGAATATTTTGACCGCCATCTTGTCGCGAAACACCGTAAGCGGTGAAGTTGGCACTCGGGTCGGTGACAGATAGATCGACTTGGTATGCGCGGCCTTGCGCTGCCAGCGTGAATAGCATGATGCCGTAGAACAAAGGATTGACTGCGGTTATACGTGTGCCGTTGTCTATCAGCGCTGAATAGACGCTGCTACCTCCACCATGCAGGTTGACGCCTTGGCATTGATTGAGCGCGCAAGTGAATAGGTAGTCGAGTGCCCACAATGCTGAAGCATAGCTATTGCTCACGCCAGGAGCGCCGCCATCGTAGAAGGAGTTGCATTCCGCAATGCGAAAACTTATGCCAGCGCCGGCAGCGCTCTGCGCGACGGCCTGCAGCATGGCGGCTAGCTTGGGATCCGGCTGCAGCATTTTCCCTATCGTGGAGGCTGGATCTTGTCCGTTGGCGATGTAGTAATGCTGGGTCAACATGGAAATGCTGCTGCCTGCATCATGAGCAAACGGATCGGTGAACTGCTTGTATTCGTTGGATGAGGCGGGTCCTGTCAATGGAATGCCGGGCGCGACGGAGTGGATAACCTGCGCCAAGCTTCTCCACTCAGACAGAAAGTTGCTGTAGTTCCATCCTGATGGCCGGTAGCCGCGTTGACTGACATATAAATCGGGCTCATTGCCAATCTCGAAGCCAATGAGGCTGTTGCCTAATGTCGCGGCGGCGGCTTGCGCCTCTTGCCGGGCATTGTTCGCATCGGGTGTCTGGCTGCTGCCAGCCAAGTTGAGGCCATAAATGACTTTCCAACCGGTGGCTTGCAAGAAAGCCGCCAGATTGGAAAGTTGGGATTGGGTGATGGCGGTTGTGCCTGGAATCAAGCCATTCCAGCTGGTTTGATCGGTTGAGTTGCCCCCGAGGCGTAGAATATTGTTGCCAAGTAGTTGAAATAGATTAATTAGATTGGCATTGCTTGGGATAAATAGATTGGGATGGGTTTTCTCGTAGCTGAGACCGGCATAGGTGCTATTCAGCAATGCCCCGGAAGTTGCTTGCGAAAAACGAATCGTCGCCGCCAGCTGAGAGGGGGGCGACGTTGTGTTGGAACTGCCGCCGCCCCCGCATGCGGCCAGAGGCAGGGCCAAGGAACCAAGCAGGAAACCTCTGCGATGGATGGGCTTGTCAAAAACTGTACGCAGTGAGTCTATCTTCTTCATGGGCTTCTTTCTGAATTAAATAAAAAGCCACTTCTGGATACCAATGCTAATAGCCGACATGGTGAGGATAGGGTGATGCTTTTGATGCCGGATTGTAGGGAGCATGGCGCTCCTTGTATATTTTGGGCTACTAGGCTCATAGTGCCATTGTTTGCATTGGCAAGAAATTTGCTTATGTAAATGCAATGCAAATTTCATTCTGGCTCAGGCGCACGCGGGGGCTTAACCGATCATGGCAAGCCATTCCAGGCATGCTTCCAGCAGGTCAGCGGCTCCGCCATCCACCAGCAGGGTCAGACCCGTGAGCTGGCCGAATCTAAGCGTGGCATGCCAGCGATCAGACTGTGGCTTTAGTTTGGCATGACTCATCCAGGGCGAGCATCCGAAGAAAGCGCCATTGAGCTGCGTGTGCTTCAGCATGTACGAGCGCAGTTTGTTGTAGAGATTGCTATCTACGGTGTAATGCTCGTTCCAGAAGCGGGAAAGCCCATGCTGGAAGGTCAGGCCGCTGATATCGTATAAAGCCCGCCCCATGGCGATCAATGGTCGGCCATGATAGACAGCGGATAGACCCACGGTGCTGTTGATTGTCACGACTCCTCGACTGCGCTTGAGCAGTGTTGGCAGGTGGGCGTCATGAACGTAGTGAACTCGGCTGGCAATGCCAGCTTCGCCGGCGCGATGGCGGATGAATTCACCATAATTCCGGTGGCCTCTATCCATCGGATGATGTTTGAATACCAAGCGATGCTGAGAGGACGCATGCTTGGCGAAACTATCGATGACCTCAACAATGAAGTCACGTATGTCTTCATAAGAGCTGTGTTGACGGATCTGGCTATCGTTGAAAACTTGCAATGCCACCAGAAAATACTGGTTTTGCCATTGGTTGGCGATACGACGAGTCAGACTGTTTTCGGTTATGCAATATAGTAGTTTGCGCCAGCCGGCGCGCATCCAGTAGGCGAATTCCCGGAAGGGCGAAAAATCCTTGTGATGGCGATAATATGGAAAATGTTTGCGTAACAGCCAGCCTGAGCTGTAATACGCCATTGCAGTCAGCGCCATGCGCTGGAATGATGGGCGTGTGGGCTGGGGGCGTTCATGTTGAACGGGTTCGTGCAGTAGATAGCGCTCTGGATTCTGCGCCAGTTGCGAGAAGGCATTGACGCCGCCTTCTTCCAAGGTAATGTAATCGGGTCTCAAATAGCCTTCTTCAAAAGCATAGAACGCTATCCCTAGTTCTTTGGCGACTAGCGCGGCGACTTGATGTGGCCGGCGGCAATCGCCGAAACATACCAGGGCATCAATGTTTTCACGCTGAATGTAGCTGCGTAGCCAGCGGCTCAACGCGGACATGCGGCCTTGATAATGTATTGTGCCCGCACGCCGATGAAATAGCCAGTCTCCGCCGTTGAAATTGATTTTTCGCGACTCTATGCCATGCGCGCTCAGCCAGTCTGCCAACTGGTTGAAGAAACCACCCATAGGGCCTTGCAGTAACAATAACCTGCGATGTTTAAGTAAAGATTGGGCTGCCAGCATAATTGGTTTTGTTTCAACTTATATCGCATGGAAGCCTTGGTTTAGGCCCCTGATTTTAACTGTTCGCAGCATGGGGTGGTGGTGTGTGTTTTCACCTTGCCTTGCGCCCATACATTAATGCACTTGAGTGGACATCGTTTTTCTGAATTTATTTTTTTAAAGCCTGCTTGAGCAAAGCCATCATGATGGATGAGCGAACGTTTTCATCAGCCCTCTAACTTTGCGCCATAGCTGCGTGAGCCAACAGCCATGCGCGGTTGTTCGGCGATCGTTGCTAAGTTGTTCCAGAAGGTTGACCACGGCTTCTACGCGAGCAAATCCCTTGCGGCCAGGCAGAACATAGCGTGGATACGCTATCAGCGCGCCATGCACCAACTCATCAAGATTGAGCCGCTTTTGCCTTTGCGGCAGATGCAGCCGATCCTGGGTCAGGCCCCAGCCAGCGTAAAAGGGCGCTCCGTAGCAATGCACGGCCTTGCCTTGCATCAGCGCTTCAAAACCGGCTAGCGATGTCATGGTATGCACTTCATCTGCGATGGCTAGGCAGGAGGCGATATCGGCATCAATTGCAACCTGGTTGGCCAAGCCGGCCAGCATCTCCGTCGGGATGGAGCCGCGTCGATTGCCCGCCACTACGTCAGGATGGGGTTTGTAAATCAACCATGCTTCCGGGCAGGCGTGCCGCACCGATCGCAGGAGCGTCAGATTGGTCTGAATCGATGGCGATCCCATGAGGATGGAGGCATCGTCTTCAACCTGCCCAGGCACGAGCACCACGCGTTTTCCCTTTGCGGCGGGCGCTAATTGAAAGGCGTCGCCGATATTGTATTTGCTGAGGCGGCTGGTCACGAGCCGTTTTCGTAGCCGGGATGCCCGGTCGAGTTCTACCTCATCCGGCATCGAGGTATTCAGCAGATGCTGCAAGTCGCTTCCCGATTGCCAGGCGTAATACAAGCCGCCGCTGTCAACCACGAGCGAAAGCGGGGGCAGCAGGTTGGAGCCTAAGCCGACCGATCGCAGGAAACCGTCTTCCATCGCCAGCGCCGGCATGCCGGCAGCTTGTGCCGCCGCGCGCGCGGGAGAGCGCAGGCCCCAACTGACTACGCGGCTGCCAGGCTCCAGCTTGGCGGGAAGCTTGCGAACAAAGCGGATCCGGTTGCCGGGGGCGCTCAGAAAGGGCCGGACCACCGCCTGTTTCCATAGGCTCATGCCCACGCACCACAAGGTTCCCTGGTTCTGCGCCTGCAAGCCGCGGTTTAAGCGTATCCATTCGGCCGCGTCGAAGAATGTTCCGGGTTGGCCGGTTTCCGGCTGGATGTATCGGGCATAGCGCAGGTAGGCCGCATGGAATAATTGTTCCAGCGAACGCGGGCCCGCGCGACGCGGCCTGAGCTCCTCTATGCGGGGATGCCTATCATCGGTCAACGCCCAGCCTGCGTACCATGGCATGCCGAAGCACACCACGCGGCAGCCTGCCACCAATGCTTCGAATCCCATATGCGATGTCGCGGTGTAGACCACATCCATCTGGGACAGTAGAGATTGCGGACAAACATCTTCCGCCAGCAGCCGCACTCCCTTTGGCGGTTGCGGCAGATGGCCGCGTTTTTTGCCGGCCACCACGTCCGGATGCGTTTTGACCCATATCTCCGCGCCAGGATGCTCGCGGCAGGCGGTATCCAACATGGTTCGGAAGGTTTGCGCATCTGCGCCGCCGAGCCGTACCGAGACATCGCCCTCGGTTTGATCCAGCACTAGGACGCGGGTTTGGCCTTCGCGCAGAGGCAGGGAGATGTCCGGCGCGTGGTTGTATTTGGATAGCCGATGGCGGCGCATCCATTCCAAACCGCGGTTTGCCTGCCGCCATTCAACAGAGGTCAACTCGGATGCGGCGATGAGCTGTTCCAGCCGGGAGGGACGATTGGCATCGTAATAGATGCCCAGATCGTCGATTACCAGCGACAGCGGCGGCTCTCCCGCCACACCCAAGCCCAGCGAGCGCAGAAACCCATCCTCCAGCGCCAGGTAAGGCAACTCCTTCCGCATGGCGTGGGCGCGTGCTCGCGCCGCGCTGGGGCGCAGGCCCCAGCCTGCCACGGCGGAGGGCTGGGCGCCGGAATAGAGCCAGCCAAGCCCGCGCATGTCGGAAACCGGCTGGCCCAGCAGATTTTCCAGATGCGGGATGCGCAGGATGCCGCGGGAAAAAATGGCGATGGTCACAGCGAGGTTTCAGCCAGGAAAGCAGAGAATGCTTGCCGGGTTTCCGGATGCCGTAGTCCAAAGTTCACGGTTGCCTTCAGGTAACCCAGCTTGGATCCGCAATCGTAGCGGGTCCCTTCCAGCGGCAGCGCCAGCACGCTCTCATCCTTCATCAGCGCAGCAATGCCGTCAGTCAGCTGGATCTCGCCGCCGGCGCCTGGCTGCACCGTCTTCAGCTTGTCGAAAATGCGCGGTGTCAGGATATAGCGGCCGACTACGGCGAGTGTGGAGGGGGCCACATCCGGATGAGGCTTTTCCACAATGCTGCTTACCCGCTGCGCGCCATGGTCCTGCTGCATGGTTTCCACAATGCCATAAGAGCCGGTTGCCTCGCGCGGAACGTTTTCCACGCCCAGAATTGATGTGTGTCGCTGCTCATACAGTTTCACCATCTGCGCCAACGCGCCCGGCTCGCTATCCATCAGATCATCCGCCAGGATGACCGCAAACGGCTCGTCGCCCACCGCCGGCTGGGCGCATAGCACGGCATGTCCCAGTCCCAGCGCTTCAGACTGACGGATATACAGGCAGGATACGTGCGGCGGCAGGATATCCTGAGCCAGTTGCAGCAACTTATGCTTGTTGCGCATTTCCAGTTCGGTTTCCAGCTCGTAGGCCTTGTCGAAGTGGTCCTCGATGCTGCGCTTGTTGCGGCCGGTGATGAACACCAGTTCGGTGATGCCCGCAGCCACCGCTTCCTCCACGGCATACTGGATCAGCGGCTTGTCGACGATGGGCAGCATTTCCTTGGGGCTGGCCTTGGTGGCCGGCAGGAAGCGGGTGCCCATGCCGGCTACTGGAAAGATGGCTTTCTTGATTTTCTGAGTCATAAATGCTTTTCCAGCTTCTGAATTATTTGAGTGTGTCCCGCAGGCAGGCTTCCAGATGGCCTGCCGCGATGCATTGGTTTGTTTGTATCGGAAAGGGACGATTCAAAGTGGCATCCCGGATAGACGCCGGGATACGGGGCACTTGGTGCTTGGCCAGGGTGGCGATATGCCAGTGCGACCAGGCTTCCCAGTACGCCAAGCGATGCCGCGAAATGCCCGCATCCGAGTAGCCGGTGACGGCGGCGGTCATTAGGGAGCCGGGCCTGTGGCTGCCCAGCGTCAGCGGCTGCCGGATTTTCTTGATGGCCTTGGCGCCATACACCAGGGCCAATCGAGCCAGGAACTCGCTGTCGGCGCCGGTGCGCACGCAATCCCAGGCGCCGGTTTCCCGCAATATCCGCTCGCGCCGGAACAGGGGAGAAGCGGGATTGATGCGCTTGAGAGGGTATACCTGGCGAGCATGGAATGCGCCATTGTCCTGAATCCGCACCCAGTCCGAGGTGGTGGCGATCAGCCGCGCGTTGGCCAGCAGGGGAGCCACCTGCTGGGCCAGCCGCTCCGGATGCATCCAGTCATCCGAGTCATGGCAGGTGACGAACTCCCCCTTGGCTTGTGCCAGCCCGATGCGCTTGGCGACAAAGGTGCCGACATTGCGCGGCAGCCGGATCAACCGCAGCCGGGCATCCCGGCTGGCCAGCTGCGCCACCAGAGCTGGGGTATCGTCGTCGCTGGCATCATCAATCACGATCAACTCCAGGTCCTGGTAGCTCTGGGCGAGCACCGACTCAATGGCAGAAACCGCGCGCAAACCGGAGCGGAACGTGGTCATCAAGACGGTCACCAGCGGGCCGCGCGCTTGACGGTAGGGCTCCGCAGCGCCCACGTTCATTGTGGATGGCGGCAGGGATGAATCGAGCAAGCGCAAGGGAGGGAGGGCATGCGCGGACAGAAAGGCGTTTAGCCGCTGTAGCTGTTTGCTGGGCATGCCGCCGTAGGCGTTGGCGTGCAATAGATGCAGCTCCGGCTGCTGTCGGAAAGCTGCGCCAGGCAAGGCGCGCAGCCGCTCCCGGGCCTCGGCAGTGTGCCCATTGCGCAGCAAGAGGCCGATCTGCAGGGCCGCGGGTGGTCGCTGGGAGGTTTCCAGCAACTGCAGGGCCGCCTCGGGCATCAATGGAGCCAAGGCATGGGCCAGCGGGATGCGCAGCCGCGATATCGCCCGCCGCTGTCGCAACGCATTCAGGCTATCCATCGCCGCTTGGGCATGTCCGCAAGATGCCGCGGAGACCGTCCGCGCAAACTCGCTGATGGGGTCCGCATGGCAAGCGGATGGGGCATGGCCGGCCGTTTGATGCATGCCCAGCTTGTACAGCGCCCATCGTTCCAGCCTGCCTGGCTGCCGTCCTGTCAGCGGCGGCAGGCGGGCAAGCGCATGAGCAAAGCGGCCATGCAGTCCGTGCCAAAGAAAAGCAGCATTCACCATCGCCATCCGGATGCTTTATGCATCCCCTCCAAACAGATCGCGGGTGTAAACCTTGTCCGCCACATCCTCCAGTTCCGGCGTCCGGCGGTTGGCCACGATCACATCCGACAGTTGTTTGAAAGCCGCCAAGTCACGCACGACGCGGGAATGAAAGAATTCGTCCTGATGCAGAGTGGGTTCATAGACAATCACTTCAACGCCCTTGGCCTTGAGGCGCTTCATCACTCCCTGGATGCTGCTGGCGCGGAAATTGTCGCTTCCCGCTTTCATGATCAGCCGATGAATGCCCACTACCTTGGGCTGGCGGCGCAGAATATCCTCCGCCACAAAATCCTTGCGCGTGGTGTTGGCGGCCACAATGGCCTGGATCAGGTTTTGCGGCACATCCTGATAATTGGCCAGCAATTGCTTGGTGTCCTTGGGCAGGCAGTAACCGCCATAACCGAATGAGGGGTTGTTGTAGTGCGAGCCGATGCGCGGGTCCAGTCCCACGCCTTCGATGATCTGGCTCGCATCCAGTCCGTGGATGGCGGCGTAGGTATCCAGTTCGTTGAAGTAGGCCACGCGCATCGCCAGATAGGTATTGGCGAATAGCTTGATCGCTTCGGCCTCGGTGTTGTCTGTCAGCAGCACCTGAACATCCTTGCGCAGGCAACCTTGGCGCAGCAAGTCAGCGAACATCTGGCCGCGGGCTGAGCGTTCCCCCACCACAATGCGCGAAGGATGCAGATTGTCATGCAGTGCTTTGCCCTCGCGCAGGAATTCTGGCGAGAAGATCAGGTTGTCGCAGCCTAGCTCTTTCTTAAGCCGCTCGGTAAAGCCCACGGGAACGGTGGACTTGATCACCATCACCGCTTGCGGGTTGATCGCCAGCACATCCAGGGCCACTGCTTCCACTGAGCGGGTATTGAAGTAGTTTGTCTCCGGATCGTAATCAGTCGGCGTGGCGATGATGACGAAATCCGCGTCGTGGTAAGCCTTGCGCTTATCCAGGGTGGCGCGCAGATTGAGTTGCTTGTTCTGGAGGTAATCCTCGATTTCCGTATCAACAATCGGAGACAGTCGATCATTGATTAGCTGGACTTTATGTTGATCGATATCCAATGCCACCACCTGATGGTTCTGGGAGAGGAGGATGGCGTTGGAGAGGCCGACGTAGCCGGTGCCGGCGATGGTGATTTTTATCGACATATCTTTGATGAATTTATTGTGGTTAATTTAATCCAAGGGATAGTTATCAATATAGAATTTTCCATCTTGACATTTTACTTTGAAAAAATCTTTAGATGGGCTGCTTAATAACTCGCTGGGATGGTTTCCGTATTTTTCAAAATCAAAAGAAATAATTTCAATTGGCTTGTTTATTAGTGTATTAATTTGAGCATTTTTAAACTCAGAACGACAAGTTTTATTTTTGTCAGCCAGCCAGTCCCAATAATTTAATGGTCTCCCATTCTTGTTCCATTCTGACATATTTGCTCTGTATAGTATTTTTGATATTGGTTTTAACGTATTGGTATGAATCCAAAAGATGTCATTTTTTAATGTTGATGTAAGTGGGTAACAAATTTTTGAGCCTTCTTTTATTTCTGGGTAATCACTGTAACGTTCAGTGTTAACAAATTCAATGAGTCCTTTTCGGAAAATATACAGTTCAGGGCCAAATAATTCTTTACCTTTAGGTGCATGGTATATGTCGCCTGCTAGATTTGGTCCTGAGAGACGGTAGGCATCGAATTTCTCATTATTTTTCCTAATATATTCAATAAGTTCTGCAAAGTTTGGATATGCAATGAAGTCAGCATCCCATCGAATGATGAACTCGCCGGAAGATTGTGATACGGCATAATTTTTCAACTCTCCAAGCGGTAGGTTTGGCATGGAGTATATTTTAATTTTTTCAGAATTTATTTTCCGAATCTCTTCGATTGAACTATCAGTCGACCCATTGTCAACGCATATAATTTCATCAACATAGGGTAGTATTGATGAGATTGATTCTTTAACCCAGTATTGCTCATTGAAAAAAACAATATTTGCAGAAATCTTCATTTTTCTCTATCTAGAATTGATGTAATTAATCAGCGTGTACGCTGGTTGTGAATTTGTACTTCCTACATTTTGGATCCTCGGAATTGGTGGGTTCATATTTGGTTTTAGATACCCCCAATCGTTGAAATGAGCTATTCACAACACTAAAGTGATTAATTTTCTGTTGATCCAATTTTACAATGGACGTATTTCCACCATGGAGAACGCGGTTATAGCAAACTTTATTGATGTGTCTGAATTTCCCAACCTCACTTAGCTTCAGAAACATATCATAATCAACGGCATTGGTGATCTCTTCATCAAACCCACTAGTCAAATTCCACGCTCTCGCCGTAAACATCCGGAAATGATGCAAAATCATTGCTGTCATTAGCTTTTCGCGCGAGTATTCTGGCCAGTTGTAACCATTAGCAATCAATGAGCCATCTGGATTGACGTTGCGATTGGTGGTGTAAACGCAGACCAGCGAACGGTCAGAGAAGAAAGTCTTCAAGCATAGTTCAACAGCATCTGGCTCCAGATAATCATCGGAATCAAGCTGGCCGATGTAATAGCCTCTGGCCATGCGTACTGCTGCATTGGAGGCCGAGCCGATGCCGCCATTGGATTTGCTCATGACGCGCACACGAGGGTTTCCACCAAAGTGTTGGTTGATTATTTCTAATGTGCTATCGGTGGAACCATCATCACAAATGCAGACCTCCAGATCGGTGATGGTCTGATTCAGAGCGCTGTTGACGCAGCGGACGATATGCTCGGCGCAGTTGTAGGCTGGAATATAAATGGACACCAGAGGGATGCCATGTAGATTTGCCGTTTCAGGCCCTTCCAGCTTTCGATAGAAGTAGGGAACCTTTTCTTGCACCAACTTGATGGTGATAGCTTTGCCTGCTGCACGGTCGGTCTCATTTTCCTTACCAGGCGGTTCTTGATGGTAAGCTAGCGCGCCGCTTACTGCTCGGAAATAGCAGCCTGCGCGATATAGTCGATAGCCGAATTCGTTGTCTTCACCACCCCAGTGATTGAAGGCTTCATCAAAATAGCCAGCCTTTTCCAGCCATTTTTTGGCAAAAGCGACGTTGCCGCCACTGAAAAATCGGAAAGGGGTATCGCATAAGCGGAGATCATCGCTTTTATGAAAGTGATCTAGGCGCCAGTCGATGGACTTGGTCTGTTCAGTCTTGCCTGCGACATCATTATTGGTAATGATTTCTGGCAGCTTTTCAAGAAAATTGCTATCGCTTCGAAAGCTTTCCGGGTTATGGGAACTGGTATCGACATATTTACGTGGCCCAATCAGCGCGACATCGTCGTCTTGTACCAGTAGTTCCATATAGGATTGCACCCATAAAGGATTGGGCGCCATATCGCAGTCAAGAATGGCGACAAAATCATACTGGGCGGTACGCAAGCCAAGATTACGCACGGCACAAAGTTGGTAGCCGTAGTCTTTTTGCCGAGAGTATTTAATATCCAGCAAGGACTCGTATTGACGAACAATCAGATCGATCGCCTCCCTGCTGCCATCATCGGCCACAATCACCTCAAACGGAAAACGGGTTTGCTGGTTGCATAAACATGCCAGCGTGACATCCAGAATACGGCTGCGGTTGAAGGTTGGAATGATGATACTCAAGCCTGGTTTACTGGACAGGGATGGAACGACATCAAGCAGAGACTTACGTTTGCGATTCCACAGGTAGTCATTGGTGCTGTCTGGCAAAGGAGGTAATACCAGATCTTTAGGCCAGTCTGCTGGAATGGGATTGACGGCTTGAGTCTCTGCGTCTTCAGATTTTTTATGGGTAGCCAAGCGGTATTCGGCGAGCAGTCTGGTTCGCTCTGCTTCGGTGAGCTCAAGTTCTGCAGCATTGGCCAGCATGATGCGAGTGGCGGGGTCCAGCTTGGCCAATATTAGGGGTGGGCAGGCAGAGGACTGACCGGCCTCGGTGAGTGCCTGTTGACACAGCCGGATATTGGTTGCCACCAAGTTTGAGCCATACCTTTCGCCGGCTTGGTAAAATAATTGCAAAGCTGTTGAGAAATCTTTATTAAGGTAAGCAGAAATTGCCTGATCTAGAATGGTCATGTGTTGCCCAAGAATATGATTAGGTTGAAATTTTATTTTAATAGTATGATTTTTATTGTGATGAGGGTGCCGTGCTTTCATTGTGAATGGCCTTAATGCTTTCTCCATCCTGAATATCAAATACCAAGAGCGGTCGACTGATGCGGTAGCTCTCTATTTTTGCTACGGTGTAGTTTGCCAATTGCAGAGGAACAATATGGTGCTTCGCCAGAATACTTGACACCCTCATGTCTTCAAAGCCGTATACGAATTGTTCTAATTCAGCCCTGAAGTCGCTGACATGGCTGGCAATAATCTGTGCGGCTTGTTTGCTCAAGAAGTAACCATATCCCCCTTTGGCGAAAGATTGCATGGCTTGGTCGAATGCATAGGCTTTTTCAAATTTCTCATCATGGCATTTTCCAAAGTGCCATTGGTTATTGAATTTGGCACCTTTGGGGTGCACGGCGCCACCCATATAATCGTTGCTTTTCAATTGAGGCAAAATGTTGCAGGTAAATGCATCAACATTCAGATAGCAGTCGTCATCTATTTTGAAAATAAATTTGAAGACAGCGTCGTTTTCGCAGATGTATTGGTAAGCCAGGGTCAGTTTGAGCAACAAGGATTCGTAATCATCTCGGCAAGGCAGATGGAGGGTATCCCCATTCAGCTTGGGAGCCGCCAGCTCTGGATCTCCGATGAGGAAATAGCATTGGAAGCCGCTGTTCAGGGCGTCGCGTCCCCAGGTTTTGCGGATGGCTGCGGCTTTGTCTGAATTTTTTTTGCAGGAGGGAATCAGCATGACGATGTCCCGCGGCGTAATGATGGGCACGGTTTGTGTCGCGGCGACAGTTTGTCCCAGTTGGCCGATATCCGCGCCGAGTTGAACAAGTCCGTCATGAAAATGACGCTGCCGCTCATCCAGCGATTGCAGCCGGGTGACGGTATCCTGTAAAGCGGTATTCAGACTGGCAGACAGCGCCTGATATTGAAGCTGGGCTGCTTGCTTCTCGTGCCGTAACGTTTCGGTTTGTTGGCTCAGCTGCGTAATCTGGATTTGCAGTTCGTCTATCTGACTTTGGTCAGCCGCTGCTTGCCGCTTCATCGCATGATGTTCGGTTTCCTGTGTCGATTGCGAGTGCTGCAATGCGTGTTGGAGCCGGGTGATTTCCTGCTGCTGATGCTGACTTGTTTCGCGTAATGCGATAGAGCTTCTGACAAACCAGGCTGAGGCCAGATCGGGGTGCCGCTCGGGTTGACAGCAAACCTGGTGTAAACCGGCTTGCCCGAGTTGGGCCGAGAGGGCTGCCAGCGAGGCTTCGACAGGGCCGTCTGGCCGAGTCGTGACGCGTGCGATGACAACGTCGAGGACCGGCAGCAGCGTGTTGCCGCCTTGCAGCAAATCAGCGGCGGGAAGGCAGTCCAGTACTAGCCAGTTGTTTGGTTTTCCAGAGGCGGCATGCAGGCTGTCCAGCGTGGTTGCAGACGATACGGCCGTGTGTTTGACAGTCGTCAGATTCGGCCACAGGCTCTGCAAGGTTTCTGGGGCGAGTAAGCCATTCTCACTGGCATGGCTGGCCTGATAGAACACGGTTTGATGATCGGCCCCCGCGACAACGGCTTGTTGAAGCATCCAACTGGAGTTGCCAGCCTGCCGGTGTTGCAAGCAGGCAAACTGTTGTTGATCACCCTCAATCAGCGTGACCGACTCGATGCCACGATTGTGCAGCCACTGTACCCAAGGGCTGCTACCCATGCCTGCCCCGACTACCATCACGCCTTGGGGTGGAAAAATGGCACGCAGCATGTCCAGCCAGGTCTCCATCGGAAAGATGGTGTCGGGGCTCACGGTTTGAGGAATCATGCTCCGCATGCTGCTTATCCTTGCTGAGGCTTGACACGATGCGCTTTGATTACCAGCGCCAGCATGTCTTTGAGTTGTTGCGGACTCATATCCTGCGTAGCCCGTTCAATAAATTCATCCACGCGGTTGCTGCGAATGGCGATGTCCAGTTTGGGCAGGAATTTCGCCTTCATTTCGTCAAAGCTCAGGGCCGGGTGGAAGATGCCCGACTGCGTAGCGGCGGCGCTGCGCAGGATGGGCAGCAAGGTGCCGAATTTGGCGGAATAGCACAGGCTCTGCTGGTGCAGGTCTATGCAATGCAGGCCGACATTTTCCAGCGTGGTGCTGACAAAGCTCTCGTCGTTGGGCCACAGGCTGGGCGGTTTTTTGTCTTGAAACGGCTGGCTATGCGCCTTGCGGGTCTGATAAAGCACGTCCACGGCCTTGGCTGAGTAGCGTGTAATGGGGAAGGCCGAGCCATAAACCTTGTCGGAAAATTGGCGCATGCCTTTGTACCAGGCCCAGCTGGCGTCTTTTTCGGTGTGATTGAAGGCCGCGTAGTCGCAAGCGATATCGCGCATTTTGGAAAAGAACGCTTTTTCAGCGCCCTTGCCGAATGCGACATCCGGCTCGATCAACCAGTAGTAGTCGGCTTTCGCCTTCTCGCGCAGCGCGTATAGAAAGTAATCGCCGCAATGCCAGCCATATTGTTCGATGGCTAGCAGACCCATGCTGCGGATCTTCTCTGAGGAAAGGGGAATGACATCGCGTGGCGGCAGGGCATGAGAGCTGGAGACGTCCATGACGAGGTGGATGTCTGAAGCCTTAAAGCAGCCCGATTGCAGCAAGGTGTCTACGGTCTGTTTGACACTGTCGTCGTATCGGTGAAACCGGATGCCGATGGCGGTTTTGTTTGTTGTCGTCATGTGGTATGGCCTTTGATTGCTGTCTGGTATGGATGTCCTGGACGGCGCTGCTGTCAGATCAGGTTTTCTACTTGCGCAACCAGGTTTATCGAGGTCAGCTGCTGTTCCAGCTTCTGGATGGCGACATCGTTATTTCCGCTGCTGCCCGAGTTATGCGCCCGATACAGGCTGTGATCGCGGAAGCTCTGGTCATAATTGACGAGCGGAAAGCCGTGATGATCGGACAGGCAGGCTTCTGGACTGACGATCAGGGATGGGATGCCATTGCCATAGGTGTGCCACTTGATCCACAAATCATCCGCAGTCGGGGCGGTGGCTAGGGCTTGATCCTGATTCAGGAATGAAGAGGTGAAGAAGGACGTGGCATAGAGGACGCCATCCTTGCCTGTCGGGATGTTGAGCAAGGAGGGCGTGTTGGTGCCTGGAGGCCAGGCGCCATAGCGCGCGACGCGGCCGCTCTCAAAGCAGATTTTTCGGCCTCGGAAAGCGATCACGCACTGATGTTGGCGATAGTGCCGCGTCAGGGTTTCGATGAAGTTCGGCGGGTACAAAGTGTCGTCATCGACCGTAATGAACAGCTTGTCTTCGCGGTGCGGCTGGGAAAAATGCCTGTCCAGATAAGGCATGATTTTCCGGTACGGCCCGGTATTGCCGACAAAATGAACCTGCAGCTTGGCAAAGCCATTCAGCCCATTTTTTTCCAGGTCGGCGGCTTGAATGCCGTCATCCAGCAGATGCGGCTCTTGCGATACATGCAGTTGAATTGACCTGGGCGGCATGGTTTGGCGATGGAGCGATTCAATCACCTTGGCCACGGCAGGCAGGCGGGCCTTGATGGTGGTCAGGGTGATGTCGATGGCTTGAGTATCTGCCGGGTGCGCCGGGGCGGCATGGGCTCTATCGCTGTAGTACCGAATGTTCCAGTCGACTTGTTTTTGCAATGCGATGGGCAGAACGGCGCGAACTTTCCGGCATACCGACAGCGCGTTCTGGATTTGCCCGTTTCGGATGAGCTTGTTGGCGTAGGTCAACGCGTACATGGCTGGTCTTCCGCGCGTTTGGCCAGGAGCTGATGCAGGGTGGCGACATCGGACAGGTTTTTGCCAGTTTTGCCGGTTTTGATGATTTCCGTCACGATGCCGCATTCATAGGCGCTATCGCGTATGAAATCCAGCAATTGGAAAAGATCATCTTGCCTGACGCCTTGTTCTTGCAAGGAGTGCAGCAAGGGGGCAATGGCATTGAATTTGCCGAGAAAGTTCTCGTCTTTTTGGCCGTTCCGGAATTCCTGCGTTAAGGCCGCCTGCTGCACTCGACCGGCGCCATATTTCTGGAATTGCGCTACCAGAGAGTCGGCATCGGCGCGATGTCTGTGTCGCACGAAGGCGGATTCGGCATAGATGAAATCAGCCTTGCACTGGTCGGCAAAGCGCCAGCAGATTTCCGCATCGCCGCCGGTGCTCATCTGGTGATGGAAGCCGCCAACGGCCAGAAACATTTCTCGTGAATACAGAGCGTTGGCTGTTTGGGCAAAGGGGCGGTAGGCCCATCCGGTGATGGCGCTTTTCTGGTTCAGAATCTTGCGATTTTCAGCATACAGTTCGAAAAGATTGCCATTGTTGACGGCGGGGTGGATGCCGCCGGCGAATACGGTGCGATGCGGGCGGGAGGCTGTGGCAATGTATTGCTCGTATTGTTTCAACAGACTCTTGTCCGCAATGCAATCTGCATCGATGAACAGCAGGTATTCGCCGCTGGCGCAGGAGGCGCCGACGTTGCGGGCATAATAGCTGGAAGCGTATTGCGGAGCAGGTTCGACATCGAAGCCATATTTTCTTGCCACGTTGACGCTGTCATCCGTTGACTTGTTGTCGACCAAAATGACCTCGTGCGCTTGCGATGCTTTATCGAGTCTTAGTAAAGACTCGATCAGCGGGACCATTTTTTCCCCTTCATTATAGAAGGGGACGATGATGCTGAATTTCATTCCATAGCTCCTGTCGGATAATGGAGGTAGTCCGTCAGCTCCCAGCGATACTTGTTGTTTTTTTGGGTTCCGGTTTTCAGCTGTTGCTGCGTATCGGCGATTTCGCTCTCTGATGAGTCTTGGATAAAGAGATTAGGGTAGGCTACATAGCTTTGGTGAAAGTATTTTTTCTTCAGGTAATGCAATGCCCCAACATCAAATGGCAGCGACATTTTCTCTAGTTCATCCAATAGCTCGATTGCAACACATCGGTCATACACCGTGGCATGCGAAGCGATGCTGGTGCCAAAGCACTGGTATAGCGACTCTCCACAACGATTGAGGATATTGCTATTCCAGTTGTATTGGATCGCGCCTAAACTCAGGATTTTGAATCCGGCGGGAAGATCTTTGACAAGGCTGTCGATAATTTGTGCATGATTCTTATGGATGATTATGTCGTCATCGCATATGAGGATATATCTTGATTGAGTATTGGTAAGCGCCTGAATCAGCGCCTTTCTGTAGCTCAGCATATAGCCCAGAGACGCTTGGCTTAATAGTTTTCCATTTTTGCCAAGGTAATGATCTTCTCTTTGCCGAGTGCTGGCATATTTGATGTAGAAATCGACCTCGTAGTCGTACTTGAAGGCTGGCCGGCTTTGAGCATTCCGCGTGTAGCGAACATGCCTTTCCCAGTGGGGTTGAGCCGAGCGCGCGGTTTTGCCATTCACGCCATGAATGAAGTTTGGCTTAATGTTCAGTGCGGAAAACGCATATTCGGCGGCTTTGCGGCGATCTGCCCGGTGAGGCAGATTCAGCACATAGGGTGACGCAAGGCATTGGCTGGTAAAGTCTTCCGCGCATTTGAAGGCAGGTGTCCCGCCTTGCTTGGCCGGTGCAGTCTGCGGGACAAGATTGCGCTGCAGTTTTTTCTTGGTCTCGAACAGCATGGCATGCAAACGCGCATAGCCGGTTGCCGCTTGGCCAAGGTCGTGAGCCGCCGAGACCTGATACGGGGTGCGGATCTTGATGACTGTTTGTCCATCGAGATGGTCATCGTTATAGGACGCGAAGCTGATGTCGAATCCTGGCGCTTGATGACGATGGACAGCGATGGCGAGGCTCACCAGCTCCTTCAGCCAGGCCTCGCGGTTGTGCAGAGAGCCGGTCTCGATTTCGATCAGGATGCCTTGAGCCGACGAAGCATCCGCCGCATGGCTTTGCGGCGCGATGGGAAACAACGTGTCGGGCAGAGCCTCTCCGAACGCATAATTCAGTACAGAGGGAGCGCAGCGGTAAGCGTGCGCGCCAGTCTCTTCCTTGATAATTATGTGCAAGGCTGGCGCCATTTCTTTCGGCGTGTCGTCGGTGCTGCGCATGGCGACCGGCGCAGGCTTGCTTGCGCCATGCTTCAGGCAGCGGTCGCGCAATACGGCGATGGAATCCTTGAACGGGTAGCTGGCATGGGCGGCATCGTATAGCGCAAGGGCTTGCTGATAATTCCCGTTGCGATATTCCTGGTTGGCCTGTTGGAGTAGGTTCTGCATGACGGTTTCCTACTGGCGCAGGGAGGTTGCGCGGCTGTTCTTCATGAGCGTTGCGCGCGGAATACCGTGATTTGGCGGCTTAAGGCGAAGGGCAGGGTTATCCAGCGGATAGGCGAGCCGCTATGCTTGAGCAGGGTGTGGCCCAGCCGGTATGACAGGTGTCGTTTGATGCGCTCAGCCTCTTGAGCATCTCGATAGGCATGCAGAGGGTGGCGGATGCAGTCTGATTGCGATTCTTGCTCGTAGGCGCGCTTTTCAGCCGCCAGAGCCCGCGGCAAGGATAGCCATCCTCGCAGAGAGCGGGAGTGCTTGAGCATGATCGCGCCAAGGCGATAGTCCAGTTGTTGCTTCACGCGTTCTGCGGCGCCGTATAGGTTCGGGTTGGGAAGGACGCCGCCGTTTTGCAGTTTCTGGTTCTCAAGATAGTAGCGCTCCAACTCATCCTGAGCTTGCTGCAATTGATCGAGCAGCATGGCGTTTTCTTCCGCCAACTCCTGATGCGCCTGGCTGGAAGCGGGGGCGGGCTGATGCGTTTCCAGCGCCTTCTTTTCCAGATACTGCTGTTCCAATGCAAGCTGCACCTGATGCAACTGGTCAAGCAGCAGCTGGCTTTCTTCTTTGGCCGATTGCAGCTGTTGCTCGCGTTCGTTGAGTTGTTGGCTGCCAGCGCGCTGTTGATCAGCAAACTGTTTGGCCTGCTCGTGCAGACGCTGGTTTTCGTCATGCGCGGATTGCAGCAGCTGCTCGCGCTCGCTCAAGACTTGATGATGGCGGGCCTGTTCCGCGTGGCGGCGCGCTTCCTCCCCCTCCAGTCGGGACTGCCATTGAGCGTTTTGTTGAGCATGAGCGGCGGCGGTGGCGTCCAGCTGCTGGACTGTGTCCTGATAGACTCCATGCAGCCGGTTGGCCAAGTTGGCGGTCATGGCGCGTTGCTGCGTCCAGGCGTTCCAGGCGTCTACCGCCTGAGTCGGTCCGTGCATCGGTGGGTCAAGCGGCAGGGAGGCGGACGCCTGCAGTTCGGCATAACGTTGCAGACTGGCCTGATGTTCGGTTTTCAGGATGTCTGTCAGCAGATGGCGCTCGGTGGCGGAGGCCTGCAGGGTGTCTTGCAGGCAGCCTATTTCCAGCCCGGTAAGGTCGGCAATATCGCTTAGGCGTTGAGAGGGCAGCAGCGTTTGGAGTGACGAAGCGCTGCTGGGGGCCAAGGCGGACGGCCTTGCGGCATCGGCGGTTTGAGGGGCGAAGTCCGGCGCCGGCCGGCGCAGCAAGGGCGTATCCAGCAGCGGCTGCAGTTGTTGCACATAGCGATCGGCGGCGCGGCGGACTTGCTGCGCGTGCACCAACAGGCAACGGTCGCGGTGGCGCAGGTAGAAATGCAGCAGCGCGCCGTTGTAGGCGGTCCAGTTGTCCAGGATGCGCCGGGCATCGGGCAGCGTCGGCGGCTGGAGTTGGGCGCTGGCCTGCATCAGCGCGCGGTGCGGTTCGTCATAGACCAGGACAAAGGTCAGCTTCGGGTCCAGCGTTTGCCAGTAGTCGAGCGTGTAGAGCGTTTGCGGGTCCGCCCAGCCCCATAATTCCTGGTCCAGGTTGCCTAGCATCAGGTCCATCGCCATGCCGTTCCACAGCGGCCCAACCGCCAGGGGGGCAAGGTCGGCTTCTTCCGTTGGGATCTGGACGGCCGGCGCGGCATGCGCTTTGCACAGCGCGGCGGTAATGTCCTGCGGCAGCAGATTGTCTCTGCGGGAGGGGAAGGCGGATTGCATGCCGCATTGGTGCAGGGTGTGTTCTATGTCTTGATAGCCCGATGCCGGGTGCCCGACGATGGCGATTCTGTTCATTGAATGCTCCTAAGCTTGTGCGCGTGGCCGGCGTCGCGCCGGCCCTTTGTGTTCTTGTATGGATCAGAGATCCAGAATCACCTTCGCCGCTACGGCGATCTGGTACAGAATCTGGGTGATGCCGCGGGTGACCTCGATGTTTTTGCTGTCTATCTTGGGCATCACCATCACTTCATCGCCGGCGACGACTTTGGCGCGTTCGCTGACGGGCAGCGCCTCGCCGTTCTGTTTCATCAGAATCAGACGGGATTTGTCGGCGCTCTGGTTGTAACCGCCCACTTGTTCCACGTAGTCGCCCACGTTCAGCCCCGACTGCCAACTGACGGCGTTGGGGAACAGCACATCGCCATGGACCATGACCACGCTGGTTTTTTCCGGTATCCGGATCACGTCGCCATCTTCCAGCAGGGTGGTTTGCAGGGCTTTTTCGTTCAGTACGACCTGGCCTTTGGGATCGACTTTGCCGGCCTTGGCGACGAAGCGTTCGATCAGCTCGGCTTCGCGGGTGCGCAGCTCGGACTCCTCCTTGGTGGAGGAGCGGGCGGAAAAGGCGGTTTCCTGGAGTTTTTGCAGGGACAAGGCCAGCATGGCTTTCTGGCGTTCGGCCACCGACTTGCGGAATAACTGGATAGAGTCGGTTTGCGACATGCTGTTGGAGCGGACTTTGGCCAATACGTCAGCCATCGTCGCGCCATAGGGCAGCACGATGGCGTGCTCGCCGGAATGCGCCCCTTCCACGCGGACCTGGATCGTGCCTGCGTAGCGGTCGGCAGTCACGGTCAGCTGATCGCCGTCATTCAGCGTGACGCTGCCGGCGCCGGCGAGAGGATAGTATTCGCTGGTTTTTTCGCTGCCTTGCCGCCGAGTGATGCTGATATGGGTGGCGCCGGGCTTGGGGCGCGCCATGGCCAACGCGTCATTGACGCTGATCTGGTTTTTGCCGAACTCGAAGTCGTTGGCGTTGTATACCTCGCCGTTGACTGCGAAGGTGTGTTGGCGCGGGCCGACGATGATTACGTCGCCATCGGAAAATTGCACCAGGCCCAGCTTGCCGTTCAGCAGAAAGTCATAAAGATTCAGATGCTTGCGAATGGTTTCGCCGCGGCGGATCGAGATGTCGACATAGCTGCCGCGCTCGGCGTCCACGCCGCCGGCTTTGTCCAGGTAGCTCAGCACGCTGTCGGCGGCGATCCCGCCATACAGGCCGGGTTGCTTGACGAAGCCGGTGACGAAGACTTTCACCGGTTGGGCGATGTCCAGCGAGGCGTAGGCATGGACATTGGCTTTGTATACGCGGCGCACGTGATTGGAGATGACATTGTTCAATTCGCCGTTGCGCACGCCGGACACGGTAACGGGGCCGATATTGGGGACGAAGATATTGCCTTGCGGATCGACGGCCAGCTGGCCCTCGTACATGAAGGCACCCCACAGGCGCAAGGAGATGCGGTCGCCGATGCTGATCTGATAGTCCGGGTTGAAGCCGATGCCGGCGCTGTGGCGAAAGGCGCCTCCGAACAGCTGCGAGCCGAACATGCGGCTGGGCGCTTGTACCGGGACTTGCGGTTCCGCGGCCGCTTGCGGCGCGGCGGGAGGCGGCGTGGTTGACGCGTTTTTGATCGCGGCTATGGCGGCGGCATCGGGCGCGGCTGGGCTGCCCATGGGCGCGCCGGGCTGGGCGAAGACCGAGCTGGAGGCAAGCAACAGGATGAAGGATGTCAGGCGCATTGTTTTAAATTTTGTGGTCTTCAATGATGGACAGCGTCAGGCGCACGGTGCCGTACAGCAAGCCGCAAAGCAGCAACAGCGAGCCCAGCACGTAGAGCTTGCGGGGGTACTCCGCCTCTTCCGGCAGTTGGGGGGCGCTGATCACGGCCAGGCTTTTGAGTTTGTGCGCTGAGGCGACTTTGGCTTTTTCCAGCGCGGTTAGCGCCAGCTTGTACAGGTCGGTGCGGAACTCCGTATAAGCGCGGATTTCCTGGAATTGCGCGGTCTTGCGGTTCAGCTTGTCGTCGTCGGGCGAGACGAGCTTGGATTTTTCGCGGGCGACCTGGGTTGTCAGCGCATCCAGCGCGTTGCGGGCGGCGATGACTTGCGGCGAGTCGCTTTGCAGATAGCTTTGCAGATTGCGCAGCTCCGCTTCCAGTTGCGCCTGCTTGCCTTCCAGCTCCGCCACCAGTTGTCCGGTGGCCTGCGCTTGGGCGTGCGGGTCGATCAGGCCGTGGCGGTTCTGATAGCTCAATAACTGTTCGCGAGCCCGGCTGAGTTCGCGGTAGGCGTAGTCCGCTTCCTTTTGGGCGAAAGCCATGTCTTCGCGGCTGATCTTGTGCGACAGCTCATTGATGAAGCGCTCGCTTTCGGCCAGGATGGCCTGGTTGAGCTGTTGAGAAAACCGCGATGTGAATCCCTGGCTGCGGATGACCAGCAACGCGGTTTTTTCATCGAACTGCACGTCGACGCGCCCGCGATAGTAATTCAGGAACTCCTCGCGGGTAGCGTTGGCCGGCAGGCGATAAAACCAGTCCCAACCGGCGGGTTCGGCGAAGGCTTGCTTCAGGTTCAGCGCTTTGTCCAGCCGCGCCAGCATGTCCGGAGAGTGGATGTATTGCTGCAGCAGCATGGCGTCTTCGCGCAGGGTGGAGGCGTTGCCGCCCAGCAGGAAGCCCAGGTCTAGGCTGCCTCCCCGGTCGTCCGATCCGCGCTTGACGATGACGCGCGACTCGCTGACATAGCGATCATGCGCGATGGTGGCGAAGTAAAGGCCGGTCAACAGCAGCGGAAGGGCGATCAGCAGCAGCGCCAACTTGTCGCGGCTGGCGCGTCGCAGCCAGCCTTGCAGCGACAAGGATGAGGGGAGGATGGACGCGCCATCGGCCTGGGGGCCTGGATTTTCAAACCACTTGAACATCTTCTTCCTTCTTATAGGCCTCGATGGCCTCGTCGATCTGGTTGTAGTAGCGCACGCCTTCCCGGCCCAGCAGCAGGGCGGCATCGCAGAGGCGCTGGATCTCGGCCATGCTGTGCGACACCATCAAAAACTGGCTTTGCCGGCGCTTTCCCTCCATCAGCCGGGCGCTTTTGGCTTTAAAGCTGGCGTCGCCGACCGCGGTGACTTCATCGATCAGGTAGTAGTCGAAGTCGAATGCCATGGACAAGCCAAATCCCAGCCGTGACTTCATGCCGGAGGAGTAGGTTTTCATCGGCATGTCGAAATGTTTGCCGAGCTCCGCAAAGGCTTCGACAAAG
Source organism: Chromobacterium indicum (assembly GCF_039708975.1). Classification (NCBI taxonomy): domain Bacteria; kingdom Pseudomonadati; phylum Pseudomonadota; class Betaproteobacteria; order Neisseriales; family Chromobacteriaceae; genus Chromobacterium; species Chromobacterium indicum. Next base: position 72,917 of record NZ_JAYFSJ010000014.1, on the reverse strand, counting down.
GCCACTTTTTCCGGCAGCTCATGTTTGTCGGCGTAGAGCCGGGCGACGAATTTGACGTTTTCGCGGCCAGTCATGCTGCCTTGGAATCCGCTGGACAAACCGACCGGCCAGGAGACTGTCCGGTCGGTATGCACTGAACCGCAGTCTGGCCGGTCCATGCCGCCCAAGATGCGCAGCAGCGTGGACTTGCCGGCGCCGTTGCGGCCGATGAGGCCGACGCTGACGCCGGATGGGATATCCACTGTCAGGTTTTTGAATACGTAGTGCCGTCCTGCAGGGGTGCGATAGGACTTGCTGAGATTGCGGATCTGGATCATGAGCGCAGGATGGCCGGTTCGCGGGCCTTGTAAAGCAAGAGTCCAATGAATAGGGAAACCAGCGCCCACAGCCATACATAGCTCAGGCTGATGTCGTACAGCGGATAGCTGGGCGAAACGGCATGGCGCATCAGCTCGAAGGCGTGCAGCAAAGGATTCCAGTCCACCAGATAGCGAAACTCGGGCGGGAACACATGCAGTGAAAACATCACGCCGCTGGCGAAATACAGCGGGCGGAGCAGCAGCGGCAAAATCTTGTCCGCAGCCTTGAAGGCATGTCCCAGCACCATGAAGGCGAACCCCAGCCCTTGCGATAGCAGCGCCAGCGCCAGCCAGATCGAGAGCAGCATGGGGAGATTGTCGATGCGCATCGGCTCGCCCAGCAGCCACAGCCCCGCCAGCAACGCCGCGAAGCAACCGCCTTGGATCAGGCACTCCAGCAATGAGCGCGCCAATACGGCATCCACTGGATGAACCGGGCGATAGCTGAACAGCCCTCGGTTGGCCTCGATGGCGTTGAGCGAACGGGTGGCGATGTTGGAAAACAGCGAGTAAGGGACGATGCCGCATACGAAAAAGACCGGGAACGAAATGTCCGGCATCACGCGATGCATCAGGAAACCCATGATCGCCAGCATCACCATCATCTGCAGGACGGGCTCCAGCAGCGCCCACAGATAGCCCAGCCGGTATTCGCCGAAGCGGGTCTTGAGTTCTCTCAGGAACAGCGCATGCACGGAGTTGCGCATCACGCTCCAGCCATTGCGCGCCGTCACAGGTCGAAATACTTGACGATGCCGGCCGGGCGGTTGCGCTGGTCCACCGCGATCAAGGACGTGATCTTGTGTTTCAGCATCAGCTCTTCCGCATCCGCGAACATCGCATCGCAGGGAATGGTCAATGGCGTGGGCGTCATCAGCTGGCGGGCGCTCAGCGTGCCGGGCGCGTCGCTGCGTTCCATGCCGCGGCGCAGGTCGCCATCGGTGATGATGCCCAGCAGGCTGCCATCGTCGTCCAGCACCACGGTCAGGCCCAGGCAGCCCTTGGTCATGTGGTTGACCACTTGCTTGAAATCGTCGCCGGGATGATTGCTGGGAACGGTCGGCGTCATCACGTCGCGGACGCGGGTCAGCAATTTTCTGCCCAGAGAGCCGCCGGGGTGGAAGCGGGCGAAGTCAGTGGGCTGGAACTGGCGCAGTTCCATCAAGGCCACGGCCAGCGCGTCGCCCATCACCAGCGTCAGGGTGGTCGACGTGGTGGGGGCCAGATTATGGGGGCAGGCTTCGCGTTCGATCGGGACCAGCAAGGCGCAGTCCGCCTCGCGGGCCAGCGTCGAATCGCTTCCGCCGGTGATGGCCAGTACCGGCGCGCCGATGTGTTTCAGGTAGGGCAGCAGGCGCAGCACTTCCTCGGTCTCGCCGCTGTTGGACAGCAGCAGCACGCTGTCCTGCGGACTGATCATGCCCAGGTCGCCATGGAAGGCCTCGCCTGGGTGGACAAAGAAGCTGGAGGTGCCGGTGGACGCGAAAGTGGCGGCGATCTTGCGGCCGATGATGCCGGATTTGCCCATGCCGCAGACGATCAGTTTGCCTTGCGTGGCGTGAATCAGCTCCACCGCATGGTTGAAGTCGTCCGACAGTCTGTCCGCCTGAGCCTGGAGCGCTCGGGCCTGCTCCGCGAAGACCGCCGATCCTGTGTGCGCATGCTGAGTCATGGTTATGGTTTAAAGTGCGTGCTTGGTATCAAAATTGTATCGGAATGTATAATTCTGCCATGACTATGAAAGTTTGTTGCAGTTTTTTTAAAAACACGCCATTTTCATTCTGTTTACAATATGATTGTCGGGCATTTAAATCCAATAAATGACAAATGGCTGTTCTTTTTGTAACAAAATAGAATGTGTACAGACTCTAGCTTAATTTTGCGATTCCAATGGCAGGAGCGGGATGTGCCGTGTATTTATGAAAATTTGATGCGGCGCGTCGCCGTTTCTGCGGGAATTTGACACCCCGGCCGCTACAGTTCGCTTGAGAGTGCATCCATACCTCAATCCTGGAGCGAGCCATCATGTCCGCACTGACTACCGAACACGGCCTGCCGGCCGATCCGGAGCCTGGAAGTCGCAGCCGGCTATTGCGTTTCCTGACCCACGAAAAGCGCTGCTGGCGCCGCGTGGCTTACTGGCTGAAGCAGTTCAATACCGATGCCGGAGTGCCCGCGCGTTGCTATGCCTGGCGCGCCGCGCCGGAAGATCCTCCCGAAGACCACGAGCATCTGCTGCTCTGACGCGTGTCCGATGCCGACGCGCGCCGCGTCGCCGCTTCGGCATCGCCTTTCCCTTTCCTCGCATTTCCGCCTGTGTTTTTGCGCCGTTGCCGCTACAATGGCTGCTTCTGTTTCCATCTAGCTTGATCAATCATGAAGTCCGGTTCCGGTCCCTTGCCGCGCCTGCCTGGCAGCCGTTTGCAGCAACGGACCCGCAAGCAGCTGCGCGATGGCGGCGTGATCGCCTATTCCACTGAATCCTGCTACGGTTTGGGTTGCCGTCCGCTCGATACCCGCGCGATACGCCGCGTGCTGGCGATCAAGGCGCGGCCCAACCACAAGGGGCTGATCGTCATCGCCGCCGATTTCGAGCAGATCCGCCACCTGGTCAAACCGTTGTCCGCCGCGCAGCGCGCGGAACTGGCGCGCTATTGGCCCGGTCCATATACCTTTTTGCTGCCGGCGTCGCGGCGGGTGCCGCCGGCCTTGCGCGGCCGGCACCACAAGATCGCGGTGCGGGTCACCGCGCACGGCGAGGCGGCGGCCTTGTGCCGCCGGCTTGGCACGGCGCTGGTGTCCACTTCGGCCAACCGGGCCGGGCAGAAATCGCTGAAGACGGCGCGAGCCTGTCGAATGGCTTTCAAGGACAAGGTGCTGACGCTGCCGGGCCGCATCGGCAAGCGGCGCAAGCCATCGACCATCATCGATCTGGAGAGCGGCCGCGTATTGCGCTAGGCCGCGTGTGAACTGAGGAATAAAACGTGCAACAGATTTCTTTTATCAGCCTGATCCTGAACGCCAGCCTGCTGGTGCAGCTGGTGATGGCGGGCCTGGCGCTGACGTCGCTGCTGTCCTGGGCGCTGATCTTCAACAAGATCTCGGTGCTGCGTTCGGCCAAGCGCCACAGCGAGGAGTTCGAGCGCAACTTCTGGAGCGGCGCCGATCTGAACCGCCTGTATGAGGATGTGTGCCGCCGCAGCGACACCGCCGGCATGGAGCGCATCTTCCAGTCCGGCTTCGCCGAGTTCCTGAAGCAGCGCGGCCGCAGCGGCGCCGAGCTGTCCGACATCATGGATGGTTCCCGCCGCGCGATGCGGGCGGCAGCGCAGCGCGAACTGGACACGCTGGACAGCCATACCTCCTTCCTGGCCACCGTCGGCTCGGTCAGCCCCTACATCGGCCTGTTCGGCACCGTGTGGGGCATCATGCACGCCTTCATCGGGCTGGGGAACGCCGGCCAGGCCACGCTGAGCACCGTGGCCCCGGGCATCGCCGAGGCGCTGGTGGCCACCGCCATCGGCCTGTTCGCGGCGATTCCGGCGGTGGTGGCCTACAACCGCTTCGCCACCGATGTGGACCGCCTGGCCACCCGCTTCGACACCTATATGGAAGAGTTCTCCAACATCCTGCAGCGGCTGGCGACGCGTTAAGACGCTTGCCGTTTCGGTTTGCATACGGCATGGTTTCGGTTCGGAATTTACGGACTGAACCATGCCTTTTTCACGCCTCGCGCCGCTGACGCTGGCCGCCTTCCTCGCCCTCTACCTGGTCTGGGGCTCCACCTATCTGGTCATCCGCATCGGGGTCGAATCCTGGCCGCCGCTGCTGATGGCCGGCATACGCTTCTGGCTGGCCGGCAGCCTGGTGCTGGCCTATCTCGCGTGGAAGAAAACGCCGTGGCCGAATGCGCGCCAGTTGGGCGGCGCGGCTTTGCTGGGCGTGCTGATGCCGGCGATAGGCAACGGCTTGGTGACGGTGGCCGAGCGCGAGGTGTCGTCCGGCGTCGCCGCGCTGGTGATCGCGACGGTGCCGCTGTTCACGCTGCTGTTCGCCCGTTTGTTCGGCCACAAGTCGCGGCCGCTGGAGTGGGCCGGCATGGCATTGGGCGTGGCCGGCATCGCGCTGCTGAATCTGGGCTCCAGCCTCAGCGCCAGCCCGCGCGGCGCGGCCTTGCTGATTCTGGCTTCGGCCGGCTGGGCGCTGGGTTCGGCCTGGAGCAAGAAGCTGCCGCAGCCAGCCGGCGCGATGGGCAGCGCCTGGACCATGATTTTCGGCGGCCTGGCCCTGATCGCGTCCAGCTTCGCCGTCGGCGAACGTCTGGCCGCCTGGCCCGGCATCGAAGGCTGGGCCGCGCTGCTGTACTTGACGGTGTTCGGTTCGATGATCGCCTACAGCGCCTACCTGTATTTGTTGAAAACGGTGTCGGCGGCGGCGGCCACCAGCTACGCCTACGTCAATCCGGTGATCGCGGTGCTGCTGGGCGCGGTGTTCCTGGGCGAGCATGTCGGCGCGCACGAGATGCTGGCGATGGTGGTGATCGTCACCGCGGTGGTGTTGATCAGCTGGCGGCGTTCATGAGGGCGGCCGGCCTTTCCGGCATGCATGTCGGGGCGATAGGGGCGTTCCTGTAGCGGAACCGCTACCTTGCCAATCAAGCAAAAAAACGCCGCTCCCGAGAGCGGCGTTTTTCATCGCGGGCGCAGAGCTCAGATAGCCTGCCACAGCGTGGGCTGGGTGGATGGCGTCCAGCCGGCACCGGCCCAGGCGGTGTGCGACTGCAGGCAGCGGTATTGGCAGCCTTGGTAGCTGACCACCTGGCTTTGCGCGTATTTATCGCCTTCTTTCCAGGCGTTGGCCGCCGGCGGCTGGGCGCCGGCATCGCCCTTCTTCAGGTCGATCGCGAAGCCGTAGCCCTTGTAGCTGTCGTTCAGATAGACGCGATTGGCGGTGGCGTCCTTCACCGGGACGATGGAAACCGCGCGCTGCTGCGACTTCATCACGCCGATGCGGATGAGCGGCGAGGCGGCGTTCACCTTCTGCGCCAGCTCGTACGGCCAATTCGCGATCTGGCCGCTGACGGCATTCAGCGCCACCGTGTGTTTTTCGGCGTCGCGGCCCTGGCTGTCGAACACGCGCAGCGTGGCGCTGCTGCCGGCCGGCAGATTCTCGCGCGCGGCGACGTTGCCGATTTCCTTCCACGGATTGGCCGCAGGCGGCGCGGTATCGCCGCCGAAGTTGACGTCGGAGCAGGAATAGAACGCTTCCTCGCTGTCGGAGCGTTTCCAGACATTGAAGATGATGTGGGGGCCGGTCTTGCCTTGCGGCAGCTTCAGGGTCATGTGGTAACGCTTGCTGGCATCCTGCGTCGGATTGCCGTTGACGGTGCCGAACAGCTCCAGATCCGACCATTTCAATGCTTGCTTCGGATTCCAGCCGTTCCTGGTGACATAGAACTTGAAGTACTTGGTGGCGTGCGGCGCGGTGGCTTTATAGATGAATTCGAAGTTGCCGCTGGCGTCCGGCACGATGCTGGTGGCGCGCCAATCGTCGCGGGCCAGATTGAAGCCCTTGAATTCGGCCTTGCCGCCGCCGCACAGCGTGCCGTCCGGCGCCACCGCCTGGTGGTTGTCGCCCTGAGGGTTCTGGTTGACGCCGTTCCAGTCGTACATCGCCTGGGTGCCGCCCACTTGTTTGGCGGCCTGGCAGGCAGAGGACTTCGGCGCTTCCGGGCCTTCCAGAAAGCAGCTGTAGACGCGGTTGATCGGAATTTCCATCGCGCCGTGTGCCCATAGCGGGGCGCTCAGGCAGCTCAGGGTCAGCGCGGCGGGAAGATGCCAATGCAGTTTCATGCGTACTCCTTGTCTGGTAGTGGTATGTCTGCGCATCGTCATCAGCCAGGACGTCCGGCGTCCTTGAATCGGCTAAATGATTGAAAATGTGATCATCATATTAAATGTAAGTTTATTAATTGGTATTAGTGCCAATCCTCATGCGCTGAGAGCGCAAGTTCTGATTCTTGCAAAGATCGTCTGTCATTTGACCTGCCCGATTGGTCGCCAGACGGCGCGTTTTGTCCCAGCCATCCCGCTGCTCCCGCTTGCCGCGGTTCTTTCCGATTTCTCCTGATCGTCCGGTAGTGTCGTTTTGTTGCCATGCGCGATGCGCCAAGTGCTCGCGGCTTGATAATTGGTATTGACGTGGTATTAATGTGGTATTACCGTGCGAGCTGTAACAGAACGGTTACGCTGCAAGCTGTCCCGCGTTGGGATACCGGTGCGGCTTGACTGGGCTTACACTGCGGTTTTCAGACCACTTCAGACGACCATGGAAAACCGCTGGCAAGCATTGAAACCGGATGAAAACCTGAGCACGCCGCTGTATCTGCAGCTGTCGCGCAAGCTGGCCGACGCGATCAACGCCGGCTGGTGGCAAGCGGACGAGGCGCTGCCGTCGGAGCGGACGTTTTCGGAAGAGCTGGGCATTTCGCGGGTGACCGCGCGCAAGGCGATGGACGTACTGCTGGAGCAGGGCATGATCCGCCGGCGCCAGGGGTCGGGCACCTTCATCACGCCCAGGCTGGAGCAGCCGCTGTCGCGCTTGACCGGCTTCACCGAGCAGCTGCGGCTGCGTGGCTTCGTGCCCTCGTCGGTGTGGCTGGAGCGCGGCGTGTTTCCGCCCAGCAATGAGGAAGTGATCAAACTGGGGCTGTCGCCGACCTCGATGGTGGCGCGGCTCAAGCGCCAGCGCCTTGCCGACGGCGTGGTGATGGCGATTGAAATGAGCACGATGCCGGTCGCGTACCTGCCCGATCCGCAGGCAGTGGGCACTTCGCTGTACGCCCATCTGGACGCGGCCGGCCATTCGGTGGTGCGGGCTCTGCAGCATATCCGGGCGGTGAACGCCTCCGGCGACGTGGCCCAGCTTGCGGGCATCCGCCCCGGCGAGGCGATGCTGTTGATCACCCGGATCGGCTTCAACGCCGACAACGTGGCGATCGAGCTGACCGACACCTATTGCCGCAACGATTATTACGATTTCGTAGCTGAACTGAAACGATGACTGAAACGCAGACCTTGCAGGGCCGCATCCTGACCGCCTCCGGCTGGATGGACGGAACCGTGCGCCTGGCGGCCGATGGCCGCATCGCAGCGATAGACGCCCGCCTGGCGTCGGGCAGCCAGCCCGAACGCTATATCCTGCCGGGCTTCATCGATCTGCACGTGCACGGCGGCGGCGGCGTCGACATCATGGAGGGCGGCGACGCCGTCTCCCATGTCGCCCGATTGCATGCGCGCTTCGGTACCACCTCCTTGCTCGCCACCACCATGACCGCGCCGCCGGAGGAAATCTCCCGCGTGCTGGCGGACATTGGCCGCTGCAGCAAGGAGCGGGCGCCGGCGGGTAGCCGCGTGCTCGGCGTGCACCTGGAAGGTCCGTACATCAACCCCGGCAAGCTCGGCGCCCAGCCTGACGATGCCTGCCGGGCGGCGATGGCGCAGATCAACGGCTACCGCGCGCTGGCGCCGATCTCGCTGATCACCTTGGCGCCGGAAATCCCGGGCCACCTCGACATCATCCGCGAACTCAGCGCGCAGGGCGTCCGGATGCAGATGGGCCATACCCTCGGCAGCTATGAGGAGGCGGTGGCCGCGCTGGAGCAGGGCGCGTCCGGCTTCACCCATCTTTTCAACGCGATGACCGGCTTGCATCACCGCCAGCCGGGCGTGGTCGGCGCGGCGCTGGCCCATGCCGAGTACGCCGAGCTGATTCCCGATCTGCTCCACGTCCACCCTGGCGCCATCCGCACCGCGCTGCGCGCCATTCCGCGCCTGTATTGCGTCACCGATTCCACCGCCGCCGCCGGCATGCCGGACGGCGAGTACAAGCTGGGCTCCCATTCGGTCACCAAGTGCATGGGCGGCGTCAGGCTGGCCGACGGCACGCTGGCCGGCAGCACGCTGACCATGGACCAGGCGCTGCGCAATCTGGTGAAGATCGGCCTGCCGCTGGCCGACGCCTCCAATCGCCTGTCGCTGTATCCGGCCGATTACCTGGGCCTGGCCGACCGCGGCCGGCTGGCGGCCGGCGCCTGGGCCGACATCGCGGTGATGGACGCCGAACTGAATCTGCAGCAAGTCTACGTTGAGGGAGAAGAGATTGGCCTCGTTGATGCTTGAGGAAGCGCTGTATTCCGCCGAAGCGGTGGCGGCGCAACATATGTACGCCGATGAAGGGCTGGCCGCGCTGGGGCGCGAGCTGGGCCGCATCAGCCCGCGGCTGGCGCTGACCGTCGCCCGCGGCAGCTCCGACCACGCCGCCAGCTATTTCGCCTACCTGGTGATGCAGCGGCTGGGCATTCCGGTGGTGTCGCTGCCGATGTCGCTGGTCACCCTGCACCAGTCGCCGCTGGCGGTGGACGGCCAGCTGGCCGTCGCGCTGTCGCAATCCGGCCAGAGCCCGGACCTGGTGGACACCATGAAGGCCCTGTCCGCCGCCGGCGCCCACACCGTGGCGCTGGTCAACAAGCAGCAGTCGCCGCTGGCCGAGTCCTGCGACTGGGCGGTTCCGCTCTGCGCCGGCGAGGAAAAGAGCGTCGCCGCCACCAAGAGCTACATCGCTTCGCTGTCCGCCGTCGCCCGCCTGGTCGCCCACTGGCAGGCCGACGAGAAGCTGCTGTCCGCGCTGGCCAACCTGCCGCAACGGTTGCAGGACGCCGCCGGACTGGACTGGTCGGCCGCGATCGAGGTGCTGAAGCCGGCCGAACGCATCATGGTGGTCGGCCGCGGCCTGGGCTTCGCGGTAGCGCTGGAAGCGGCGCTGAAGTTCAAGGAAACCTGCGCGATCCAGGCCGAGGCTTTCTCCGGCGCCGAGATCAAGCACGGCCCGATGGCGCTGATCGACGACGGCTACCCGCTGCTGGTGTTCGCGCCGCGCGGCCCGGAGCAGCAGGGCCTGATCGATCTGGCCGAGGAAATGCGCGGCCGCGGCGCGCGCGTGCTGCTGGCCGCGCCGGACAATGTGGCCAGCCGCGACCTGACGCTGGCGGTGGCCGACGATGAGGCGCTGGACCCGCTGCTGGCGATCCAGAGCTTCTACCTGATGGCGGCCCGCCTGTCCGAGGCGCGCGGCCTGAATCCGGATCTGCCGCGCCACCTGTCCAAGGTGACCCGCACCCGTTGACCGGATGAACAGACAGGCGGCGCAGACCGCCGTGGCGGCCGCGGCGACGCGGCCCGCCGACAACAGAATCGACAGAATAAGGACGCTCGATGACCACAACGCTCGAACTGCTGGCCCCGTTCTCCGGGCCGGCGATCGCGCTCGACCGCGTGCCCGACCCGGTATTCGCCGGGCGGATGATGGGGGATGGCCTGGCCATCGACCCGCTGTCGCCGACGCTGCTGGCGCCCTGTAGCGGCGCGGTGGCCCAACTGGCCCGCACCGGCCATGCGCTGACTATCGCCGCCGACAACGGCGCCGAAGTGCTGATTCATATCGGCATCGATACCGTCAAGCTGGAAGGCCGCGGCTTCCGTCCGTTGGTCGCCGTCGGCGACCGCGTGCAAGCCGGCCAGCCGCTGATCGAAGTGGACCTGGACTCGGTGGCGCGCCAGGCGCCGTCGCTGCAGACCATGGTGGTCATCGCCAATTCCGATCAATTCCATTTCCCCCGCCGTGCCGAAGGCCTGCTTGAAGCCGGCCGTTCGCACTTCCTGACCCTGGCGGCTCGCGAGGCTGTCTCCCCTCGCGAGTCCGCCGGCGGCCCGGAACGCCGCGGCGAGGCTACGGTGCGCCATGAGGGCGGCCTGCACGCGCGGCCTTCGGCCTTGGCGCAGCAGGCGGCCAAGCGGCACGCCGCCGAGGTATTCATCGAATTGTCCGGCAAGCGGGCCAATGCCCGCAGCGTGGTGGCGCTGATGGGCCTGGGCGTGGCTGAGGGCGACCGCGTCGCGGTCATCGCCAGCGGGCATGACGCCGACGCGGCGCTGGCCGCCGTGATCGAGGCATTGCAGACCCGCAGCGAAGCCGGCCATGCCGCCGCGGCGCCGGCTGAGGCCCGCGAACCGGTCGCCGGCTATCTCGCCGGCGTGGCCGCCGCGCCGGGCCTGGCGATCGGGCGCGTGGTCAGACTGGACGCCTTCGAGATGCCGCTGCCGGAACAGGGCGCGGGCATTGCGGAAGAGCGCGCCGCGCTGGCGGCGGCGCTCGGCCGGGTGCGCGACGCGATCTCGTCCGGCATCGATGCGGCTTTGCGCCGCGGCGCCACCGCCGAGAGCGACATCTTCGCCGCCCATCTGGCGCTGCTGGACGACCCCGAGCTGCTGTCCGCCGCCGAGGCCGACATCGCCACTGGGCGTAGTGCGGGTATGGGTTTCCGCCGCGCGGTGCGCGCCCAGTGCGCGATCCTGGCCGGACTGGGCAATCAATTGCTGGCCGAGCGGGTGGCCGATCTGAAAGACATCGAGCGCCAGGTGCTGGTGGCGCTGTACGGCGAGCCGGAGCAGGGGCCGGAACTGTTCGACGCCTCCATCCTGGCGGCCGAGGACTTGGCGCCGTCGGCGCTGACCCGCCTGCCGCGCGGCAAGGTGGCCGGCATCATCACCGCCGCCGGCGGGGCCAGCGGCCATGTCGCCATCCTGGCGCGCGCGCTGGGCATTCCGGCGCTGGTGGCTTGCGGGCCGTCGGCGCTGGCGCTGGAGCAGGGCCAGATTCTGGTGCTGGACGCGCGTGCTGGCCTGGCCAATCCGCGGCCGAGCGCGGCCGATCTGGCCGCCGCCCGCGCCGAGATCGACAGGCTGGAGGCGAAGCGCCGCGCGATGCAGGCGTCGGCCAACGCGCCGGCCATCACCGTGGACGGCGTGGCGATCGAAGTGGCGGTCAACATCGCCAACGCCGACGACGCGCGCGAGGGCGTCGCCCACGGCGCCGACGCGGTGGGACTGCTGCGCACCGAATTCCTGTTCATCGACCGCCGCGACGCGCCGACCGAGGCCGAGCAGACCGAAGCCTACCAGGCGGTGCTGGACGCGCTGGACGGCCGCAACGCCATCATCCGCACGCTGGACGTGGGCGGCGACAAAGAGGTGCCTTACCTGCAACTGCCGCCGGAACCGAATCCGGCGCTGGGCCTCAGGGGCATCCGCACCGGCTTCGCCTATCCGGACATGCTGGACACCCAGCTGCGCGCGCTGCTGGCGGTGAAGCCGCTGTCGCGGCTGCGCATCCTGGTGCCGATGATCGCCGATGTCGGCGAGCTGATCCGGCTGCGCGAGCGCATCGAGCAATTGGCCGGCGAAATGAATCTGGCCGAGCGGCCGCAGCTGGGCGTGATGGTGGAGGTGCCGTCGGCGGCGCTGCTGGCCGACCAATTGGCCAAGCACGCCGATTTCCTGTCCATCGGCAGCAACGACCTGACCCAGTACACGCTGGCGATGGACCGTTGCAACGCCACGCTGGCCTCGCGCATTGATTCCATGCATCCCGGCCTGCTGCGCCTGATCGCCATCACGGTGGAGGGCGCCAAGAAGCACGGCAAATGGGTGGGCGTGTGCGGCGCGATGGCTTCGGACCCGCAGGCGGTGCCGGTGCTGATCGGCCTGGGCGTGGCCGAGCTGTCGGTCAGCCCGCGGCTGGTGCCGGAAGTGAAGAGCCTGGTGCGCGGCCTGTCGCGCCGGCATTGCGAGGAAGAGGCGCTGAGGCTGTTGGCGCTGGGGTCGCCGCAGGCGGTGCGCGGCAGGGTGACGGAACTGTGGCCCGGCGTGTGACGGCGGGCGTCGGTGCGAAGTGCTGGGGAGCCGCCATCGGACAAGACGGCACCAGAATTAACCTGGGAGATATGTTGTGAGTACTCTTAACAAGTTTGCCGGCATCCAGCAGCTGGGGCGCGCCCTGATGCTGCCGATCGCCGTGCTGCCGGTGGCCGGCCTGCTGCTGAGGCTGGGCCAGCCCGACCTCTTGGACATCAAGATCATGGCCCAGGCGGGCGACGCCATCTTCGGCAACCTGGCGCTGATCTTCGCCATCGGCGTGGCGGTGGGTTTCGCCAAGGACAACAATGGCACGTCCGGCCTGGCCGGCGCCATCGGCTTCCTGGTGCTGACCGCGGTGCTGAAGGTGATCGACGACAAGATCAATATGGGCGTGCTGTCCGGCATTTTGTCGGGCTTGATCGCCGGCTATCTGTACAACCGCTACAAGGACATCAAGCTGCCCAGCTACCTGGCCTTCTTCGGAGGCAAGCGCTTCGTCCCCATCGTCACCGGCTTCTCCATGCTGATCCTGGGCGCGGTGCTCGGCTACATCTGGCCGCCGATCCAGCATGGCATCGACAGCGTCGGCAAATGGCTGATCGGCGCGGGCGAGATCGGCGTGTTCTTCTACGGCGTGCTCAACCGCATCCTGATCGTCACCGGCCTGCACCACATCCTCAACACCATGGTCTGGTTCCAAGTGGGCGACTTCACCAATGCCGCCGGCAAGCTGGTGCACGGCGACCTGACCCGCTTCTTCGCCGGCGACAAGACCGCGGGCATGTTCATGTCCGGCTTCTTCCCGGTGATGATGTTCGGCCTGCCGGCCGCCTGCCTGGCGATGTACCGCACCGCCAAGCCGGAAAACCGCGCGGCCGTCGGCGGCCTGCTGTTCTCGATGGCGCTGACGGCGATGCTGACCGGCGTCACCGAGCCGGTGGAATTCGCCTTCATGTTCCTGGCGCCGGCGCTGTATGCGATCCATGCGGTGTTGACCGGCCTGGCGATGGCCATCATGCAGACGCTGGACGTCAAGCTGGGCTTCGGCTTCTCCGCCGGCCTGTTCGACTATCTGCTGAACTTCGGCTTGGCCACCAAGCCCTTGCTGCTGCTGCCGGTGGGCGCGGCCTACTTCATTGTTTACTACGGCCTGTTCGTGTTCTTCATCCGCAAGTTCGACCTGAAAACCCCGGGCCGCGAGGATGTGATGGTGGCCGTGGCTGAAGTCGGCGCCGGCACCGGCCGCGCGCGCGCCTTCATCGACGCGCTGGGCGGCGCCGCCAACCTGAAATCGGTGGATGCCTGCACCACCCGCCTGCGCCTGCAGGTGGCCAGCAACGACAAGGTCAACGAGGCGGCGCTGAAGGCGCTGGGTTCGCGCGGCCTGATCAAGCCGGCGGCCGGCAGCGTGCAAGTGGTGCTGGGGCCGGAGGCCGATTTGATTGCCGACGAGATTCGCGGCGCGCTGGGCAGCGCCGCCGCGGAACCGCAAGCCGCTGCGCCGGCGGTGGCCGAGTCGCTGGCTTCCGCCGCCGCGGCGGGCGGCGCGAGCATCGACAAGGCGCGCTGGCTGGCGGCGCTGGGCGGCGCCGGCAATGTGCGCAAGATCGAGGCGGTGGCCGGCAGCCGGCTGCGGGTGGAAGTGGCCGACGCCGCGCTGGTGGACCAGGCTGCGCTGCTGCAGCTGGGTGCCAGCGGCGTCACCGCGGTGTCCGCCAGCCTGCTGCACGTGGTGCTGCAGGCCGATGCCGCGCCGTACGCCGCGGTTTTGCAAGGATGAGGCCGCTAAAATCGCAAACACTTGATGTAGCGTGTTGATTACAAGCGAAAATCAGAGGAAAGTGACAGCGCGGGACTGGAAACGGCCTGCGCTGTTTTCGTTTGGCGGGACGCGCTGTCCCGCCCGGCGGCGACAGGCCCCGTCCGCGGAATTCGTATTTTTCGGTGGCGATGTTCACTCCATCGAATCGTTCATTGAGCTGCCACAAGCTGACAAGGAGACTTCATCATGGCTATCAAAGTCGGTATCAACGGTTTCGGTCGTATCGGTCGCATGGTGTTCCGCGCCATCGCCAAGGATTTTCCCGAGCTGGAAGTGGTCGGCATCAACGATCTGCTCGACCCGGAATACCTGGCCTACATGTTGAAGTACGACTCGGTGCACGGCCGCTTCCAGGGCGACGTGAAGGTCGAGGGCGGCAGCCTGGTGGTCAACGGCAAGACCATCCGCCTGACCGCGGAAAAAGATCCGGCCGACCTGAAGTGGAACGAGGTGAATGCCGAGATCGTCATCGACTGCACCGGCTTCTTCCTGACCAAGGAAGGCTGCCAGAAGCACATCGACGCCGGCACCAAGAAAGTGGTGCAGTCCGCGCCGTCCAAAGACGACACTCCGATGTTCGTCTACGGCGTCAACCATGACAAATACGCCGGCGAAACCATCGTCTCCGCCGCTTCCTGCACCACCAACTGTCTGGCCCCGGTGGCCAAGGTGCTGCATGACAACTGGGGCATCAAGCGCGGCCTGATGAGCACCGTGCACGCCGCCACCGCCACCCAGAAGACCGTGGACGGCCCGTCGTCCAAAGACTGGCGCGGCGGCCGCGGCATCCTGGAAAACATCATCCCGTCGTCCACCGGCGCCGCCAAGGCCGTGGGCAAGGTGATTCCGGAATTGAACAAGAAGCTGACCGGCATGGCCTTCCGCGTGCCGACTTCCGACGTGTCCGTGGTCGACCTGACCGTGGAACTGGAGAAGGAAGCCGACTACGCCGACATCTGCAAGGCGATGAAGGCCGCCGCCGAAGGCGAACTGAAGGGCGTGCTGGGCTACACCGATGAAAAAGTGGTGTCGACCGACTTCGTCGGCAACACCGCGCCGTCCACCTTCGACGCCGACGCCGGCATCGCGCTGGACAAGACCTTCATCAAGGTGGTGGCCTGGTACGACAACGAGTACGGCTACACCTGCAACATGCTGCGCTTCGTCAAGCACGTGGCAGGTTGAGCCGCGACGCTGTAAGGGAGAGTTGTTCTCTGTTCCGGCCGGCGCCCTAGGGGCCCCGGCCGTTTTTTCATTCGTCGTCGCTCAGCATCGGCATCCGCGGCGGCACCGGCATGTCGATGATGATCGAGGTCTTGGTGTCGCCGAACTGCATCAGCCGCGCGATCAGCGCCTGCAGCGCCGGCATGGTGTCCACCGCCACCCGTATCATCAGGCCGCTGGTGCCGGTGATGGACGCGCACTCGATCACTTCCGGCGTATTGCGGATCTGCTCGATCACCAGGTAGTACTCCAAGTGCTTGACTGTCAATTCGATCAGGCAGGCGATGGGCAGGCCGATCCGGTTGGGATCGATGCGGGCATGGTAGCCGGTGACCACGCCGGATTGCTCCAGCTTGGCCACCCGGTCGGCGACCGCCGGCGCCGACAAGTTCACTCGCCGCGCCAGTTCGGCGAAGCTGATCCTGGCATTTTCGTGCAGCGCAGCGAGGATTTTTCGATCGAATCTATCCATGTTTCGAATCAAAGGAAATATGACGAAATAAAGATAGATAATAAAGCTAAATGTAGAAAAATCCTATTGTCGAGTGGCCTGTGCAGCAGTATTGCTACGTAAAATTCAGCCCGTATCTGGAACAAGCGGCACGTCCCGCCGTTTGCTCCGCTCCAAGATTGGTTGCGGATGAGCGAGTCGCACGACCCCCTCATTTGAGACTGTCCTGGTGATCTCTTTGTCCCTGGTCTCTTGTCAGATCAATGTTTTTGACGACGACCATTCCGGGTCTGCCTGATAGGCAGGCCCGTTTTTTTTGGGGTCTGGCGCGGGAGGGCGGTTTACGGGAAAATCGCGGCGCGGGAACTTTCCAAGACATGTCATATTAGTGTCATCTGGCGTTTGTATGCTTGCCGCAAAATCAAACCCGAGGATAGCCACATGGCCGCCAACATTCTGCTTGTCGAAGACGAACCGGCGATTCAGGAGCTGATCGCCTTCAATCTGGCCCAGGCCGGCCATCATGTGCTGCGCGCGGGCACCGCCGAGGCGGCGCTGACGCTGGTGAGGAACGCCTTGCCCGACCTGGTGCTGCTGGACTGGATGCTGCCGGGCGCCAGCGGCATCGACGTCGCCAAGCGTCTGCGCGCCGACGAGCGCACCCGCCATATCCCCATCATCATGCTGACCGCCCGCTCCGACGAGCAGGACAAGGTCGCAGGCCTGGAAACCGGCGCCGACGACTACATCACCAAGCCGTTCTCGCCGCGCGAGCTCTTGGCCCGCATCAAGGCCGTGCTGCGCCGCCGCGCGCCGCAGATGACCGACGACGCGGTCGACGTGCAAGGCTTGCGGCTGGACCCGGTGACCCACCGCGTCACCGGCAACGGCAGCGTGATCGAGCTTGGCCCCACCGAATTCCGCCTGCTGCACTTCTTCATGACCCATCCGGAGCGCGTCCACTCCCGCGCCCAGCTGCTGGACCAGGTGTGGGGCGACCACGTCTTCGTCGAGGAGCGCACGGTGGACGTGCACATCCGCCGCCTGCGCAGCGCGCTGGAGGGCACCGAGCACGACAGCCTGATCCAGACCGTGCGCGGCACCGGCTACCGCTTCTCCGTCCAGCAGTAATGCGAGAACTCCTGCAACGCACCGCGCTGTGGCTGGCGGCCATCCTGATCGTCAGCGCCGGTTTCTGGGCGCTGTCGTCGGCGACCGACGCGCTGCTGGTGCTGGCCATTTCGCTGGGCGGCTGGCTGGCCTTCAACCTCTACCACATCGCGCTGCTGCTGCGCTGGCTGCGCCATCCGGTGCCCGAGCGGGTGCCGGACGGCTTCGGCGTCTGGCACTCGGTGTTCATGATCCTCTATCGCACCATGCGCAATCAGAGCCAGAGCAAGAAGAAGCTGACCCACGCGCTGGAGCGCTTCATCAACGCCGGCGAGGCGATGCCGGACGGCGTGGTGGTGCTGGACGAGCACGACCGCATCGAATGGGTGAACCCGATGGCGGTGGAGCATCTGGGCCTGGACCGCAAGCGCGACGTCGGCAACCAGATCCTCAACCTGATCCGCCAGCCAGCCTTCCACACCTATATGAAGAACGCCAGCTTCAGCCAGCCGCTGACGCTGAGCTTCAGCCAGCCGCGCGAACTGGTGATCTCGCTGCAGCTGGTGCCGTTCGACTCCACCCGCAAGCTGTTGCTGACCCGCGATATCACCCAGCTGGAGCGGGTGCAGACCGTGCACCGCGATTTCGTCGCCAACGTCTCGCATGAGCTGCGCACGCCGCTGACCGTGGTCGGCGGCTTCCTCGAAACGCTGAACGACATGCCCGAGGTGGATGAGCGCACGCTGCGCCAGTTCCTGCCGATGATGATGGAGCAGTCGCGGCGGATGCAGAGCCTGGTGGAAGACCTGCTGGCGTTGTCCCGCTTGGAGAACAGCCCCAAGGCGGTCAGCTCCGAGCACGTTGACATGCAGATGATGCTGGACACGCTGATGGTGGAGGCCGAGGGGCTGTCTCAGGGGCGGCACCAGGTCAAGCTGGCGCGCTGCTGCGACGCCGGCCTGTGGGGCAGCGGCCAGGAGCTGCATTCGGCGTTCGGCAATCTGGTGTCCAACGCGGTGCGCTACACGCCGGAGGGCGGCAGCATCACCCTGTCCTGGCAGGACGAGGGCGAGCAGCTGCGTTTTTCCGTCGCCGACACCGGCATCGGCATCCCGCGCGAGCACATCCCGCGGCTGACCGAGCGCTTCTACCGCGTCGACCGCGGCCGCTCGCGCGGCAGCGGCGGCACCGGTCTGGGCCTCGCCATCGTCAAGCACGTGCTGGCCCGCCACCACGCCCGGCTGGAAATCAAGAGCGAGCCGGACAAGGGCAGCACCTTCAGCGCGGTGTTCCCGCGCGAGCGCCGCAACGACAGCCAGGCCGCCTGAGCCAGCGCAAATCGCCGCGCCTCTCCTCTTGGCGCGGCGGCTTTGCCGGGGTAGGATGGATTCTTTATTTCAAGCAATACCCGGACGCCTCACCATGAATCGTTTGCAAGCCATCCGTCCCTTCGGCCAGCGCATCTGGCTGGACAACCTGTCCCGTGAACTGATCGCCTCCGGCGAACTGGCCCGCCTGCTGGCCGACGACGGCATCGCCGGCGTCACCTCCAATCCGGCCATCTTTTACAAGGCGATCAGCGGCGACGCCAGCTATCAGGGCGAACTGGCCGTGCTGAAGCAGAATGCCGCCCTGTCCGCCGAGGCCCGCTACGAGAAACTGGTGGTGGCCGACATCCAGGCCGCCTGCGACCTGCTGCTGCCGCAGTACGAAGCCAGCCAGGGCAACGACGGCTACGTCAGCCTGGAAGTGTCGCCCGAGCTGTCGCGCGACGAGGCCGGCACCCTGGCCGCCGCGCGCCGCCTGTGGGCCGAGATCGGCCGCGCCAACGCGATGATCAAGATTCCGGCGACCGCCGAGGGCGTCCGCGCGTTCCAGACGCTGACCCGCGAGGGCGTCAACGTCAACATCACGCTGCTGTTCTCGCTGCCGCAAGTGGAAGCGGTCTGGGATGCCTACATCGCCGGCCTGTCCGCTCGCCTGGCCGACGGCCAGCCGGTGGCCGGCGTCAAGGCCGTGGCCAGCTTCTTCCTGTCGCGCGTCGACAGCCTGCTGGATCCGCAAGTGGCCGAGCCGCATCAGGGCAAGGTGGCGATCGCGCTGTCCAAGGCTGCGTATGCCCGCTATCAGGAGCGCTTCCACGGCGAGGAATTCGCCAAGCTGCGCGCCGCCGGCGCCCGTCCGCAATTCCTGCTGTGGGCGTCCACCGGCACCAAGAACCCGGCTTACCGCGACGTGCTGTACGTGGAGAGCCTGATCGGCGACGAAACCGTCAACACCGTGCCGGATGCGACGATGGCCGCCTTCCGCGACCACGGCGACGCCGCGCTGACGCTGCCGCAGAACATGGATGAAGCCAAGGCGCTGCTGGCCGCGGTGGAAGCCGCCGGCATCGATTTGGCCGCGGTCGGCGAGAAACTGCAGCAGGACGGTCTGAAGCTGTTCGAGGACGCTTTCGCCCAGTTGCTGAAGCTGACCGCCTGAGCGGACCGCCGAGTCAAAGGATGAAGACAGCGACGGGCTGCCGGCGGAAGCGGGCAGCCCGTTTCGCTTGCAGAGGCGGGTTCAGCCGCTCTGGCGGCGTCTGGCCATATTGGCGCCGGCCTGGCGCAGCTCTTCGGCGCTGAGCGCGCTGGCCGCGGCGGGGAACAGCCATTCCTCCTCGGCGGCCGCGTGCTCGCGGTACTGGCGGGCGAACTCCTGCAGCTCGGTCCTGCTGATCTGGCGGATGCGTCCGTCGCGCAGCGCGACCAGGTCGTCGCGGATGGCGTTCCAGCAGGAGTGCAGGTAGCCGTGCTCGGCGGACAGCTGTTCCAGCCGCGAGGCGGCGGTGGGGAGGCGTTCTTCGAGCAGAGGAAACAGCTCTTCCTCTTCGTCGGTATGATGGGCGGGGCCGGCGACGTCGAAATAGCGGACCACGTCGTCTATGGTGTTGCGCGCGGCGTCGTCGACGCCGTGCTCCTCGATATAGGGCGGCAGCTTGTCCAGTTGATCGCAGAAACGGCGGATCTTGTCGTGACAGGCCTGCAGCATTTCCAGCGGTTGTTCGAAGCTGGGCGCGGCGGCGGCTTTGCCCAAGGTGTCGAGTGTGAGCATGAAGATGGTCTCCTGCGTGGGTTCTGGCATGATTGTGCCGCCATGCCAGGGCCGTGGACATGATGCGCCTCAAGCGGTGAGCGATGCTTTTCCGCCCGCGCGACGCGCGACGCAAGTTCTTGATACCGCTTTGCGCGATGGAACACAAGCCGGAATTGTACGAGATGATCCGATCCGAAGATGACGGAGAGATGAAATGGAGTTGCCGTTCGAAGTGACGGAATTGGCCCGCGGCGACGCGGCGTTGGCGCGGCGGGCCCTGCGGCTGCAGCTGGATGCGCACCGGCTGGAGGTGGAGTGGCTGAACTATCCGGCCCTGCCTGTGATGTGGCCGGACCTGGCGGCGTTGCATTCTTGCCGGGACCGGATTCTGGCGGCTTTCGAAGGGGATGAGCTGCGCGGCCTGCTGGTGACGTCCCGCGGCTCCGATGGCGGCATGCATATCGAGCGCACGGTGGTGGATCCGGCGCATTTGCAGCAGGGCTGGGGCTATCGGCTGCTGAACCGAGCGCTGCAGGGAGAGGAGCGCGTCAGCGTGGATACCGCCGAGGTCAACCAAGCGGCCATCGCGCTGTACCACAAGGCTGGTTTCGTGCTGGAGCAGCGTTGGAACACCACCGACGGGCTGGCGTTGTGGCGGCTGGTTTACCGGCCGTCCGCGGCGCCGGCGCTGGCCTTGGGCGTGGACGGCTGGATGCAGGGTGCCCAGCAGCTGCCGTCGCCGAACTGCGACGAGCGCAGTCCGGGCTGCGCGCCGGAGCTGCTGGTGATCCACAATATCAGCCTGCCGCCTTACCGCTACGGCGGAGCCGGCGTCGAGCAGCTGTTCTCCAACCGGCTGGACCCGGACGAGCATCCCTATTACCAGGGCGTGCACCAGCTGCGGGTGTCGTCGCACTTTTTCATCCGCCGCGATGGCCGCCTGCTGCAGTTCGTGCCGGCGGGCAAGCGCGCCTGGCATGCCGGCGTGTCCAGCTGGCGGGGGCGCGAGAAGTGCAACGACTTTTCGATAGGCGTGGAGATGGAAGGCTGCGATTTCGAACCTTTCAGCGAGGCGCAGTACCGCACGCTGGCGGCGCTGTCGCGCGAGCTGCGGCGCGCGCTGCCGCTGTCCGCCATCGCCGGCCACGAGCACATCGCGCCGGGCCGCAAGACCGACCCCGGCCCCTGGTTCGACTGGCGCCGCGCCCAGGCCGACAGCGGCCTCGGCTTCTGAACGGCTATTTCAGCGTCAGGTAGGGGCGGGGGTGGTCGTCGAAGGCCAGATCCTCGCCCGGCAGCGCGAACAGCGCGTAGCTGAAACCGAGATAGAACGCCGCCTCGTCGCTCAGTCGCGAGATGGCATCCAGATTGCCCAGCAGCTCGCGGAATGGCAGGTCCACCCGGGCGTCGCCGTCGGCGAGGAAGCCGACGCTGCGCTCGAACACCACATGTCGCGGCCGGAAGCCGCCGGAGACGGCGACGTCAGAAAAATCGTACTGGGCCAGCAGGGTGGGTCGCTTGCGCGCCACCTTGCCGGCCAGCACGCCGGCCAGCAGGATCTCGTCCCGCGGCAGCCCCTGCAGGCATTGCAAGCGGATCACCCGGTCCAGCGGGACGAGATAAGTCTTGGCGGTGTTGACCAGCCGTATCGTGATCGCGTCGGCGTCGATGTCCTCTATGGTGAGGGCGCTCACAGCACCCCCATGATCAGAGAGGCTTTGGCTTCCAGCTCGCTGCGCTCCAATTGCGGGCTGGAGTGCGCGCTCAGCGTGCTGCCCACCCGGGTGGTGGCTTTTTCGTCCGCCAGCAGCGCGGTGCGGATCATGGTGCCGAGCTCCGCTTCGCCGGCGCACAGATAGCCGAAGGCGCCGGCGTACCAGCGGCGGCTTTCATGTTCCGCGAGCAGCCGCGCGGCGGCGTCGACCGGCGTGCCGACGACGGTGGCCGGCCACAGGTGGTCGCAGATCGCGTCGGCC
Organism: Chromobacterium indicum; assembly: GCF_039708975.1. Lineage (NCBI taxonomy): Bacteria > Pseudomonadati > Pseudomonadota > Betaproteobacteria > Neisseriales > Chromobacteriaceae > Chromobacterium > Chromobacterium indicum. The sequence goes on along the minus strand of NZ_JAYFSJ010000014.1, from coordinate 51,144 downwards.
AGGGTCTTGCCCGGCTTCAGCCGCGCGCTGACGCTGGCCGAGGTGTGGAACACATTGGCGAAGCGCTCCACTTCCCGTTCGACGTCGACGCGGATGTCCTCGCAGCTTGCTTCCTTGGCCAGCATGTCGGCCTTCACGCATTCCTCCAGCTCGAACCTGTCCTTGTCCGACGCCAGCAGCTTTTCCACTTGCGCTTGATCTTCGGCCTCGCCGCGGCCGCGCGCGATGGTGCCGCAGATTGGGCTGGTGGAGAGGCGTCCGCCCAGCAGGCGCAGGAACATCGCCGGCGAGGAGCCGGCCAGCTGGAAGTCGCCGCCGTCGAAATACAGGTTGTAAGGCGCGGGATTGCGCGCCAGCAGGTCCTGGTGGATCTGGTAGGCGTCGCGCGCGCAGGGACGCTGGATCGCGTAGCTGGGGTTGACCGAGCGCAGGCCGCCATCGGCGATGCGCCGGCTGGCGATGGCGTACATCCGCTCGTAGGGCAGGCAGCGGCCGGCGGCGAAATCCTCCGCGTCCAGCAGCGGGCCCAGCGCCAGCGGCCAGGTTTCGCCGCCGGTGTCGGCCGGGTCCAGCAGCAGGTCGATGGCGGCGCCGTCTTCGCTCAGCCGTTCCGGCAGGTGGAACACGCCCAGCAGGCCGGCGTCCAGGCCTAGTTTGGCGTGGATCAGCTCATAGCAGAAAAAGCCGTACAGGCCGAAGCGCGGATCCGCGTCGAAGCAGGCGGGGATGTCCAGCAGCCTCTGCAGCCGGGATGCCAGCGGCGCGGCGGGGTCGAGCGGCAGCCGGAGCGCGCCGGGCGCGGCGGCGTCGGGAAGCAGGCCAAGCCGCGGTGCCAGCGCCTCGGCGATGCGGACGCCGTTGCGGCTGCGCGGGACGAGCAGAACGCGGTCGGCGAAGAGCAGTGCGCTGAGCGCGGCGCGATCGATGGCGCGGCCGTGCAGCGCGTATTTGGCGCTGTAGTCGTAGTTGCAGCGCAGCGCGAACAGCGGCGCTTGCCGGCCTTCGGCCGGCGCGGGGACGGAGTGCAGCCTGATCTTGTTCATACTTGCAGATACCGGGAAGAGAATTTGACTTTGCGGCCGCCAGAATCGCCCTCGCTCCAGGCCTGGTAGCGGTACAGCAGCAGCACGATGTATTGCGAGATCCAGGACAGGATCACGGTGGACGAGAACTTGAACATCAGGCTGAAGGCGAAGATCTTCAGGATGGTCGCGAAGGGAAAGACGCCGTAGAAGGCGATCATGAAGCAGATGGCGGTGTACACCACTTCGCCTATCACCGACGAGAAGATGTCGCGGATGAAGTACAGCCGGCTCGACCACAGGTTCTTCAGATACAGCAGGAAGCGCGTGTTGAACTGGCTGCCGATCAGGCAGCCGATCGCGAACGAGATCGAGCCGCGCACGATGTGTTCGCTGATCAGCACATAGCTCTGGTTCAGCGCCTCGCAATGGGCGCGGTCGGCCAATGGCAGCAGGCCGCAGTCGCGCTGCGACTGGCTGAGAGCGGTGAAGGAGACGGCGAACAGGATTTCGGCCAGGCAGGTGGCGAACAGGATCTGATTGGAGCGCTTCTTGCCGTAGACCTCGGCGATCGGGTTGAGCAGCATCAGGATGATGGGCATGGTGAAGGTGCCCAGGCTGGCCTCGGTGCCGAACACCTGCACCACCTTGTACGAGGTCAGGTTGGAGGCGATCGCCGAAATCAGGATCAGGAAGGACAGGATCACGATGGGATCGATGCAGGCCAGCATGCGGCCGGCCAGGTCTTTGAGCAGTTTCATGCGTTTTTCCGGAAAAGAATGCCCGCGACCGCGCCGATGGCGGCGTGGCCGGTGTCTTCCAGGCTGAGCGCGCCGTGGTCGGGATACGCCAGGCGGCCATGCTTGGGATGGTCTGTTTGCAGCAACACCACCGCGCGGCGGGGGAATACCCGCTGGCGGAACAGCGCCTGGTCTATGGCCAGCACCGTGTCGTCCAGCGCCGGCTCCAGCAGGATGAATTCGTCCCAGAGCGGCTGCCTGCCCTCGCTCAGCGCGCTCAATTGATCGAAGCCGGTGATGACCGGCGCCATCCTGGGGGGCTCGCCGCCGCCCAGATTGATGTCCAGCGCATGTCCGATCGCGTGGGCGTTGCTGAATGTCAGCTCCCGGTCTTCGAACAGGCCGCGGTGCAGCGTGGACTGCTTGATGCCGGTAATGCGCGCCAGTTCGCTGATCGATAGTTTCCGGTCACGGATTCTGCGCAGCGCGTTGAGTTTGAATTCATCCAGGACAGAATGAGGTTTGAAAAGATTTTTTGCCTGCATTTCGGATTTGGCTTAATTGGTTCTTATATAAATATTTTAAGTTTTGACATATTGGTTTAAGAGTAAATGCCAAAAGGTATTTAACGTTTTTCTGGAAAAAGACCAGGCAGCTGTGCTAGATTTGAGTTCTTATGATCTATGTCATATCCGGATTATTAGTTGTTGTTTTGAAAGAAATAAATCTGGATAGTTCTAGATGTGTTTTTCAGGATCTTCCGCTGGATGGATTTGAATTTCTCGTTTTGGCATCGAAGCCATGTCGGTTTGAAAATATCCGGGTTATTTAGCCTGTTCTGGCGAAGCCGCTTTGATTTTTTGGATTTTATGCTGCTGAAATTGCTTTGATCAATGATCAAGTCGAAATAATTGCTGTGCGCAGGGATGACAGGGATGAAATCAGTGACGGCGGGATGGTTGCGCGGCGGCATCGGCCTCCGCGGGAGGGAGGGGCGATGAGAGGCGCATTCATACAAACGGTGTCGGGACGCTATCTGAACGTGCTGGACCCCCAGCCGGACGACATCGACATCGCCGACATCGCCCATCATCTGGCGCATGTCTGCCGCTTCGGCGGCGCCTGCCGCCAGTTTTACAGCGAGGCCGAGCATGCGGTCAGGATGGCGGATATGCTGCCGCCGCGGCTGAAGCTGGCGGGCTTGCTGTATGGCGCGGCCAAGGCCTACGCCGGCGAGGTGGTGAGGCCCGACGTTCAGGACAGCCCGCCCTTGCAGCACCGGCTGACCGCGGCGGTGGAGGCGCGCTTCGGCCTGCACTTGTCCGGCGACGACCGGGCGGAGCTGGCGATGGCCGACGCTTGCCTGCTGGCGACCGAGCGGCGCGACCTGATGCCGCCGGACAATATCGAATGGCCCATCCTGACCGGGGTGCAGCCGCTGCCGGAGCGCATCTGGCCGATGACCATCGCTCAGGGGCTGGCCAGCTTTTGCGCGATGTACGAGCAATGCCGGGCCTGGTCGTCGTCGGCGCAGATACGGCTGCGCCAGCCTGCGGCGCGCTGATGCGCCGGGAAATAAAAAAGCGCGCCGTCGTGGCGCGCTTTTTTCTTGGGCGAAATCGGAGCTATAGCTCGACCTGGGCGCCCAGCTCCACCACGCGGTTGGTGGGCACCTGGAAGAAGTCGGTGGCGCGCAACGCGTTCTTGCTCATCCACACGAATACCTTCTCGCGCCAGCGGGCCATGCCGGGATGGTCGGTGGAGACGATGGTTTCGCGCGACAGGAAGAACGAGGTGTCCATCAGCTCCATCTGAAAGCCTTCCTTGGCGCACATGTCCAGCACCTCCAGCACGTTCGGGTCTTCCTTGAAGCCGTAGCGGGCCATCACCCGCCAGAACGACGCCGACATCTGGACGATTTCCAGCCGCTCCTCCTCCGCTACATAGGGCACGTCCTCGGTGCGAACCGTCATCAGCACGACGCGCTCATGCAGCACCTTGTTGTGCTTCAGATTGTGCAACAGCGCGTGCGGCACGCCGTGCAGGGTGCTGGTCAGGAATACCGCGGTGCCTTCCACCCGCGCCGGCGGATAGGCTTCCAGATTGTGGATGAAATCGTCCAGCGGCAGCGCCTGTTCGCGCAGGCGCTTGAACAGGATGTCGCGGCCCTGTTTCCAGGTGCTCATCAGCGTGAAGATGACCATGCCCATCACCAGCGGCAGCCAGCCGCCGTCGGCCACTTTATGGATGTTGGCGGCGAAGAAGGCGGTGTCGATCACGCCGAACAATAGGGTGATGCCCAGGGCCAGCGGCAGCGGCCAGCGCCAGTTCACGCGCGCGACGACGAAGAACAGCGCGGTGGTGATCAGCATGGTGCCGGTGACGGCGATGCCGTAGGCGGCGGCCAGGCTGGACGAGGTCTTGAAGGTGAGCACCACCACCAGCACCGCGACCAGCAGCGCCCAGTTGATGAAGGGCATGTAGATCTGGCCGATCTCCTTCTCCGAGGTGTGGTTCACCTCCAGGCGCGGGCAGTAGCCCAGCAGGATGGCCTGGCGCGTCAGCGAGTAGGCGCCGGAGATCACCGCCTGCGACGCGATCACCGTGGCCAGCGTCGCCAACGCGATCATCGGCAGCAGCGCCCAGTCCGGCGCCAACAGGAAGAAGGGGTTCTTGATCGCGGCCGGGTTGCTCATCAGCAGCGCGCCCTGGCCGAAGTAGTTCAGCCCCAGGCCGGGCAGCACCAGGCTGAACCAGGCGCGGCGGATCGGCGTTTTGCCGAAGTGGCCCATGTCGGCGTACAGCGCCTCGGCGCCGGTCAGCGCCAGCACCACCGAGCCCAGCGTCAGGAAGGCGTGGAAGCCGTTCTGGCTGACGAAGGTGACCGCGTGCCACGGGTTCAGCGCCTGCAGCACCGCCGGCTGCTGGATGATCTGGTGCAGGCCGAGGATGCCGAGGATGGCGAACCAGATCATCATAACCGGGCCGAACATCAGGCCGACCCTGGCGGTGCCGTGGCGCTGCAGCAGGAACAGGCCCACCAGCACGCCGACCGCCATCGGCAGCACGTAGGCCTCCATGCCGGGGGAGAGGACTTCCATGCCCTCGGCCGCCGACAACACCGATACTGCCGGCGTGATGATGGCGTCGCCGTAGAACAGCGCGGCGCCGAACAGGCCCAGCATCACGATCTTCCAGCGTGCGGCATGGGTGGTGTAATGGCGGGCCAGCGCCATCAGCGCCATGATGCCGCCTTCGCCGCGGTTGTCGGCGCGCAGCACGAAAGCCACGTATTTGATCGACACCACGAAGATCAGCGACCAGAAGATAAGCGACAGAATGCCGAAGATGTTGTCGGGCGTGGTGGGGAGGTTCTGGCTGACGAAACACTCGCGCAAGGTGTACAGCGGGCTGGTGCCGATGTCGCCGTAAACTACGCCGAGCGCGGCCAGGGTCAGGCCCGCCATCGCCTGTTTATTGTGATCCTGCATAAGCTTCCATTACGGTTGGACGCCGCCGCCGGAGGAGGCGCGGCGGCGAGGGGCCGGGTTGTTCATGGCTGGATGCCCTCTCATTGTCGACGACATGGGCAAAATAAAAAAGCCGTAAACCCCGGCAGCGCGCAGGTTACTCCAGAGCGGCGGGGCCGCCAAGTACAGCGCGGCGGGCTGTGCGCAGGATTGTTGTACTGCAACAACTGGCGAAAACCGCAAGTCGGCCGGGCGGCGCTTGGCCGGCAGGCGGGGACGACGCTACAATCGTCTACATTTAGCCGAATTTTCAAGGACGCATCATGCGCGCATCGCAGTTTTTCATTTCCACCCAGAAAGAGGCGCCCGCCGACGCCGACATCGTCAGCCAGAAGCTGATGCTGCGCGCCGGCTTTATCCGCAAACAGGCCGCCGGCATCTATTCCTGGATGCCGATGGGCCTGCGCGTGGTGCGCAAGGTAGAGACCATCATCCGCGAGGAAATGAACCGCGCCGGCGGCATTGAAGTGAGCCTGCCGGTGGTGCAGCCGGCCGAGCTATGGCAGGAAACCGGCCGCTGGGACGCGATGGGCGCCGAGCTGCTGCGCTTCAAGGACCGCCATGAGCGCGATTTCGCGCTGCAGCCGACTGCCGAGGAAGTGATCACCGACATCGCCCGCCGCGAGCTGCGCAGCTACCGCGCGCTGCCGAAGAACTTCTATCAGATTCAGACCAAGTTCCGCGACGAGCGCCGCCCGCGCTTCGGCGTGATGCGCGGCCGCGAGTTCACGATGAAGGACGCTTACTCGTTCGACCGCAGCGCCGAAGACGCCGGCAAGAGCTACGACAATATGTATGCCGCCTACCGCCGCATCTTTGACCGCCTGGGCCTGACCTACCGCGCGGTGGCGGCCGATACCGGCGCCATCGGCGGCGACCGTTCGCATGAATTCCAGGTGATCGCCGACACCGGCGAGGACGCCATCGTCTACTGTCCCGCTTCCGAATACGCGGCCAATATCGAGCTGGCCGAGGCTGTGGCGCCGGCAGGCGAGCGCGCCGCAGCGTCCGCCGCACTGAGCAAGGCGCACACGCCCAAGGTCAAGACCATCGCCGAGCTGGTGGATTTCCTCAAGGTCGACATCAAGCAAACCGTCAAGGCGGTGGTGGTGGAAGGCGAACAGGGCGAAGCGGTGCTGATGCTGGTGCGCGGCGACCACGAGCTGAACGAAGTGAAGGCGCAGAAAGTGGCCGGCATCAAGAACCCGCTGACCTTCGCCACTCCGGCCGCCATCCGCGACGCCTTCGGCGCTAATCCCGGCTCGCTGGGCCCGGTGGGCTTCAAGGGCCGCGTGATCGCCGATCGCACCGTGGCCAAGATGGCCGACTTCGTCATCGGCGCCAACGAGGATGACCAGCACTACACCGGCGCCAACTTCGGCCGCGATTGCGCCGAGCCGGAAGTGTTCGACATCCGCAACGTGGTGGAAGGCGACCCGTCGCCGGATGGCCAGGGCGCGCTGGCGATCCAGCGCGGCATCGAGGTCGGCCACGTGTTCTATCTGGGCACCAAGTATTCCGCCGCGATGAACGCCACCTTCCTGGACGAAGACGGCAAGCCGAAACCGTTCGAAATGGGTTGCTACGGCATCGGCGTGACCCGCATCCTGGGCGCCGCCATCGAGCAGAACTACGACGACAAGGGCATGATCTGGCCCGATTCCATCGCCCCGTTCGCAGTGGTGGTGTGCCCGGTGGGCTACGACCGCTCCGAAGCGGTGAAGGAAGCCGCCGACAAGCTGCACGCCGAACTGCTGGCCAAGGGCGTGGACGCCATCCTCGACGACCGCGGCGAGCGCCCGGGCGCGATGTTCGCCGACTGGGAGCTGATCGGCGCGCCGCACCGCGTCACCATCGGCGACCGCGGCCTGAAGGAAGGCAAGGTCGAGTACCAGCACCGCCGCGACAGCGAAGCCACCGCCGTCGCCGCCGATGCTATTCTGGAGCATCTCCTCTCCAAGCTGGCCTGATGAAGACGCGCCTCCTTTTTCTACTGCCGTTCTGCCTTGTGCTGGCGCATGCGCCGGCATGGGCCGGCGCGCAGAAGGAGGAGGCGCTGTCGGCCAACGTCGCCTCGGCGATGAGCCGTTCGATCTCCGACGTCAACGCGCCCAGGCTGGTGTTCGACGATCCGCGGCTGGGCCAGGCCTGGCTCGCGGAGATGTCGACGCGGCTGCAGAAGAAGATTCCCGACGCCTGGATGCGCGAGCGCCTGCTCACCGCCATCCAGTACGAATCCACCCGCGCCGGGCTCGATCCGCAGCTGGTGCTGGGCCTGATCCAGGTGGAGAGCGGCTTCAACAAGTACGCGATTTCCGGCGCCGGCGCGCGCGGCCTGATGCAGGTGATGCCGTTCTGGCCGCGCCACATCGGCACGCCGCGGCATAATCTGTTCGACCTCAGCACCAATCTGCGTTACGGCTGCACCATCCTGCGCCACTATCTCGACATCGAGCGCGGCGATCTGTACCGCGCGCTGGGCCGCTACAACGGCAGCCTGGGCAAGCCGGAGTACCCCGATCTGGTGGTCGGCGCCTGGAAGCGCCGCTGGGCGTGGACCGCGCCGCCGTCGTTGAAGATGGCCGGCGACAGCCTTCCGCGCGCCCGCTGATCCGCGCTATGCTGCCGGTGGACTGACTCCTTCCGGCCGCCATGTTCTCCCTTCCCCGCACCGCCACCGCGCCGTTCTGCCCATCCGAGGTCAACGGCAGCATCCGCATAGACCCGAACGCTTCCTTCGGCCAGCGCTTGCGCCGCTTCGCCGGCCCCGGCCTGCTGGTCGCCGTCGGCTATATGGACCCGGGCAACTGGGCGACCGACATCGAGGCCGGCTCGCGCTTCGGCTATCAGCTGCTGTGGGTGGTGATGCTGTCCGGCGTCGCCGCGATGCTGTTGCAGATGCTGGCGGCGCGGCTGGGGCTGGTGACCGGCATGGATCTGGCGCAGGCCAGCGCCGCGCGCTACGGCCGCGCCGGCCGCTTGCTCCATTGGCTGAGCGCCGAAGTGTCCATCATCGCCTGCGACGTCGCCGAAGTGCTGGGCTGCGCCTTGGCGTTCAAGCTGCTGTTCGGCGTGCCGCTGCTGTGGGGCGTGGGGTTGACCGCGTTCGACACGCTGATCGTGCTGGGGCTGAAGGGGCGGGGCTTCCGCCAGCTGGAGGCCATCGTGCTGGGGCTGATCGCCACCATCACGCTGTGCTTCCTGGCGCAGTTGGCGCTGCTGGACACCCATTGGCCGGCGGTGGCGGCGGGCTTGGTGCCCAGCTTGCCGGCGCAGGGCATGGACAAAGCCGTGGTGCTGGCGCTGGGCATCGTCGGCGCCACCATCATGCCGCACAACCTCTATCTGCACTCGTCGGTGGTGCAGACCCGGCGGGTGGACGGCGGCGGGGACGGCGCGCTGCGGCAGACGCTGCTGCTGTGCCGGATCGACACCATAGGCTCGCTGTTGCTGGCGATGCTGGTCAACGGCGCCATCCTGGTGCTGGCGGGCAGCGCCTTCCATGCCGCCGGCCACACCGCGGTGGCCGACATCGCCGACGCCCACGAGCTGATCCGCCCGCTGGCCGGCCCGCTGGCGGCGCTGCTGTTCGGCGTCGCCTTGCTGGCGGCCGGGCAGAGTGCCACTTTGACCGGCACCGTGGCCGGCCAGGTGATCATGGATGGCTTCCTCAAGATCCGCATCCCCTGCTACCAGCGGCGGCTGATCACCCGTGCGCTGGCCCTGCTGCCGGCGGCGGCCGGCATCGCGTGGCTGGGCGAGCAGGCGGTGGGGCCGCTGCTGGTGTGGAGCCAGGTGGTGTTGAGCCTGCAACTGCCGCTGGCGATGTGGCCGTTGCTGCGGATGACGGGGGACAAGGCGCTGATGGGCGCGCACGCCGCGCCGTGCTGGGTAGTCGTCTGCGGCTGGGGATTGTTCTGGCTGATATTGGCCGCCAATTGCGCGCTGCTTTTCGGTTGAGCGGCTGGGAAACGCTCGATGCGGCGTTGCGCCTCCTTGTCGTGCGATGGGCACTGCCTGCGTCGGCGCGCCTTGCCTCGGGCGTTTCCCAGCCGCTCAGGGGAAAGGCCGTTGCGGCGTTGCGCCGTCTTGCCGGGCGACGGGCAAAACAAAGGCCGCCCGGAGGCGGCCTGTTCTGCGGATCAGTCTTCCTGCGCCTGCAGCATCTTTTTCAGCAGGCGCGACAGGGTCTGGCGTTCGTCGGCGTCCAGCATCTCGATCAGCTCGGCCTCGGCGGCCAGGTGGTGGCCGGCGGCATCCTCGATCACCTGCAGGCCCTTGGGCGTCAGCGTGACGATCACGCCGCGGCGGTCGTCCGGATCCGGCGAGCGGCTGACCAGGGCGGCTTCTTCCAGCCGGTTGATGCGGTTGGTAAGCGCGCCGGAGGAGATCAGCACCATGCCTTGCAGCTGGTTGGGCGACAGCTGGTAGGGTTCGCCGCCGCGGCGCAGCGCCGCCAGCACGTCGAATTCGCCTACATTGAGATTATGGCGGGCCAAATCCTGCAATACCCGGCGGGTGATGAAGTACTCCATCCGCACAATGCGGCCGATGACCTGGGTGGCTGAGGTGTCCAGGTCGGGGCGGACTTCGTTCCAAAGGGCGACGATGCGGTCAATCTGGTCGGGTGCGTGCTGCATGCTGCGGGTTCCTGAGCAAAGGTAAATGCGGCAAATCCGGTCGGGCGCAAGAGTATCACGACTTAAAAATATACTATCTTCATCTAAAGACAATTGCCGCGCATCAGGCACTGGCCGTTTATCCAGGGCGAACTTGCTTCGGGGAGGGAACGAAGCTATATTTACACGTAAAGATTCTTTATGTGAAGATAATGTCGGGCTCAGCAATCTCTGCCCGGCGCGAAGGCCGCACAGCGCGGCGGGAGCAGAGTGTGAAAACAGCGGTACGCGGCGATGTGCTGACTTTCCGGGGCAATCCGTTCCGGGAGGCCGAGCGCGACAGCCTGGTGTTCCAGCGCGACGCGCTGGTGGTGATGGAGAACGGACGCATCGCGGCCTGGGGCCCGGCGGCCGAACTGCTGTCGTCGCTGCCGCCGGACGCGCGGATCGAACACTATCCCGACCACTTGATCCTGCCGGGCTTCATCGATTGCCACGTTCACTATCCGCAAACCGAGATGATGGCCGCCTTCGGCGAACAGTTGCTGGACTGGCTGAACCATTACACCTTCGTCACCGAGCAGGGCTTCGGCGACGCGGACCACGCGCGCGAAGTGGCGCGGGTGTTTCTCGGCGAACAGCTGCGCAACGGCGTCACCACCGGCTGCGTGTTCGGCACCGTCCATGCGGCGTCGGTGGACGCGTTGTTCGAAGAGGCGTCGCGCCACGATCTGCGCATCCTGGCCGGCAAGGTGTGCATGGACCGCAACGCGCCGGACGCGCTGCTGGACACGCCGCTGACCGCGTACGAGGAGTCGCGCGCGCTGATCGAGCGCTGGCACGGCAAGGGACGCGCCGAGTACGTGATCACGCCGCGCTTCGCGCCGACCTCCAGTCACGGCCAGCTGGAAATGCTGGGGGCGCTGGCGGCGGAGTTTCCCGACATCGCCATCCAATCGCATATTTCCGAGAACCTGGACGAGATCGCCTGGGTCCGCCAGCTGTTCCCCGGCTGCCGCGATTACGCCGGCGTCTACCAGCGTTACGGCCTGCTGCGGCCGCGCGCGATCTACGGCCACGGGGTGCATCTGTCTGACGCTGAACTCGAGATGCTGCATGACAGCGGCGCCTCGCTGGCGCATTGCCCGACATCCAATTTCTTCCTCGGCTCCGGCTGCCTGAACCTGCGCCGCTGTGTCGAGGCGGAGAAGCCGGTCAAGCTGGGGTTGGGCACCGACCTGGGCGCCGGCACCAGTTTCTCGATGCTGCAGACGATGAACGCCGCCTACATGGCGTCGCAGACCCACGGCAAGCCGCTGACCGCGGCCCAGGCTTTCTATCTGGCCACCCGCGGCGGCGCGGAGGCGCTGGGCATCTCGGACAAGGTGGGCGGCATCGAAGCCGGCATGGAGGCCGATCTGGCGGTGCTGGATCTGCGCTCCACCCCACTGCTGGATTTCCGCATGCGGCACGTCCGCGACCTATCCGAGGCGCTGTTCGTGCAGATGATGCTGGGCGACGATCGCGCGATTGCCGCGACCTATGCAGCCGGCGCGGCGGTGTACCGCAGGGACGAGCGCTGAGTGCGAAAGCCGGTCGCCGTTGGGTTGTGGGTAAGTTTCAAGACGGAGCGCCGCTGTGGATAAGTCGGTCGGCATCATGACAAGTGTTCATACGCATTTCTTATCGTGATAGTCCGATGTATACCGTAGCGGATTGCCGCCGCCATCCCCCGGATCGCGGCGGCAAGATTGGCTCCCCTATTTGCAGGCGCTGGACACCCTGATCGGTTTTCACGGTGTTCAACCGCAGCCGGCCTGGGGGCCGGATCAGATGGCCGCGCTGGATGGGCTGAAACAGTGGCGGGACAGCTTGGGGCAGGCCGGCGAACGGGTTCTCCAGCCGCCGGCGATGCCTGACAGTCCCGATGGCTTTATTGCCGCGTCGCCACCGCCACCCGGGTGAAGGCGTTCATCAACGCGATGGCCAGTGTCAGATCGGCGATTTCCGTGTCGTTGAAATGCTCGCGCAGCGGCCGGAAGACGCTGTCCGGCGCGCGGGTTTCGCCTATCCGGGTCACCGTCTCGGTCCAGGCGATGGCGGCCTCCTCGCGCGGGCTCAGCGTGTCCGCCACGTCCCATCCAGCCAGCATGTCCAGTTTTTCCTGGCTTTCGCCGCGGCGGCGCAGCGCCTGGCTATGCAGCTTCAGGCAGAAGGCGCAGCCGTTCAGCTGAGCAACGCGCAGGTAGGCCAGTTCGATCAGCGGCAGCCCCAGGCTGCTTTCCGCCAGCGCGTTCTTGCAGGCGAGCAGCCCCTGGTAGGCCTTGGGCGACAGCTGGGCATAGTCGATTCTCATGATTTCATCCTCTCGGTTTCAGCGCCGGCTGGCTGCCGGCGGCAGGGTCGCGCCTGTTCAGCAGGCGCAGGGTCAGTTTCTGCACGGCCGGCGCCAGCAGCAGCACCGAGCCCAGCGCCACGGGCCAGGCTTCGGCGAAGGCGAGCAGCCACCAGCCGGCAAAGCCCGAATGAAGTCCGTGATTCAGGGCGGTGAACCAGGCAGTCATCACCAGGGACATCGCCGCCGACATCAGCGAAGAGAACAGCAGGCGTTGGCGCAGGGCGGGGCTCATGGCGCGCTCCATTCGGGTTAGCGATGAGGCGAGTCTAGTCAAAAGCGCATTATGAAAATAGAATCAAAAAATCAATTTCAAATTCCATTTTTGCAATCATGTTGGATGATCTGGACTTGTTCGTGGCGATCGTGGACGCCGGCAGCCTCAGCGCGGCGGCCGGCCGGCTGCGGATGCCGGCCCCGACGCTGACGCGTCGCCTGCAGGCGCTGGAGGCGCGGCTGGGCTGCAAGCTGCTGAGCCGCAGCGCGCGCCGGCTGGCGCCGACCAATGAGGGCTGGCAGTACTACGAGCGCTGCAAGCCGCTGTTGGCGGCGTTGCGGCAGGAGACGGCGTCGCTGGACGGGGCCTTGAACCGGGTGGGAGGGGTGGTAAGGCTGCTGGCGCCGCTGAGCATGGCCAACGACATGCTGGTGCCGGTGTGGGCTAGCCTGCTGCGCGAGCATCCGCGGCTCCGGCTGGAGTTGAAGCTGAGCAACAGCCTGGACGACTTATACAGCGGCATGGCCGATCTGGCCTTGCGGGTGGGAGAGCAGTCGGACGCCTCGCTGCGGCAGCGCAGGCTGGGCGAGGTGCGCACCATACTGACGGCATCGCCCGCCTATCTGGCCGCGCATGGCGCGCCCGAGCGGCCAGCGGACCTGGCCGCGCATCGTTTGCTGCTGGCCGAGCCATTCGAGCGCTGGAAGCTGCGGCGCCGGGACAGCGGCGAGGAGGCCGCCTGGCCGGCCGAGCCGGGGCTGCTGGCCAACGACATGCTGCTGACGCGCCGGCTGGCCGAGGGCGGCGCCGGCATCGCGGTCAGCCCGCTCAGCATCTGCCATCGGCAACTGGCGGATGGCCGTCTGGTCCGGGTGCTGGAAGAATGGGAAATCGCCACCCGGCCGGTCTACGCCGTGTGGCCGGAGCGGCGCGTCTTGCCGGCGCGGGTGCGCGCGGTGCTGGACGCGCTGTTGGAATTTTCCGAGGATCTGCCGCAACTGCGTGGTTGACAAGCATCGGCGTGCGTTCGAGGCCGCGCGCGCCAATGCATGCAGCACCGGCGGCGCGGCTCTGCCGCGCTTACTTCCCGCCGCGCGGCGGCTTGGGCAGCAGTTCCAGCCGGGTGCCGGACAGGCGGTCGTGCAGGTGGCGGCGGTCCTTGTCGTAATAGCGGGCCAGGAAAGGCAGCAACCACCAGACCAGCGCCAGCCATTTTGCCGCCGGATGGTCGCCGTAGCTGCGCTGCCAGCCCAGGTAGGAGATCACCGGCAGGCCGACGAACAGCATCGCCGCGACGATGAAGCGCATCAGCGATTGCTGCCAGTTCAGCAGCCGGCCATCGGCGGTCACCAGCCGGATGTGCCAGGTTTTCATCGCGGCGGTCTGGCCGCCGCGGGTCCAGCAGTAGCCGAAATAGGCGAACAGCACGCCGGCGGCGGTCAGTTGGATCAGGCTGTGCAGCAGCCAGGAATCCTGGCCCAGCGCCAGTTGCAGCGGCGTGAGCGCGGCGCTGGTGATCAGCAGCATGGCGACGATCAGCAGCGATTCATAGAACAGGCTGGCCAGGCAGCGGGCGAGGCCGGGAGTGGCGTTATCGGTCATGGGGAGGAGGCGAGTGGTTTGGCGTCGCGCGAGCGCAGCCGGCTCAGCGCCTGTTCGCGCTGGGCGGGAGGCAGTTGCTGCAGTTTCTTCCAGTTGGCGCGGATTTCGTCGCGCTGGGGTTCGCTCAGCTCGGTCCAGGCCTTCAGCCGGCGTTGCAGCCGCTGCTGTTGGCCGGATGTCAGCTCGGCGAAGCGCGGAACGATGGTCAGCAAATCCTGTTTCTTGTCGGGTGCGTAGCGGTTCCAGTCGGCGGCCAGCGGCGCCAGCACCTGCTGCTGCTCGCTGTTCAGTTGTTCCCAGCGCGGATCCGCGAGGGGGGAGGAGTGGACGAAGTTGGGAATCAGCAGGCCGGCCAGGCAGATCGCCTTGGCCAGCCATCCGGCCTTATTCATGCAACCCCCGGCTGAAATGCGGCTCCAGCAAGGAATCCAGCGGCAGGTCCTGGGACAGCACGGTGGCGTCCACCGCGTCGGTTTCGGCCATCAGGCCTTCCACCAGCATCAGGCCGACGCCGGTGACGACGGCGAAGCCCAGAGCGGCGCTGCCGCGCTTCAACAGCAGGGTGTGGCGTTGCGCCCAGAGCAGGATTTTCTCCTGCAGGCCGCAGTTTTCGGCGGCGCGCTGTTCGAAGCGGCGCATCGCGGCGGATCGAGCGTCCCTCAGGCGGGCAAGCTGCCGGGGCGTCGGATCGGAATGGGGATTGTCCAGTATGCGGGCGATATGGACGGGCAAATGGTCCCCCTGCCCGTCATTGGCGTGTTTCATAGCAAAACTCCCTTCTGCGCAAGAATGGCCGCCAGGGTGTGGTTGGCTCGCGAGCAGTGCGTTTTCACGCTGCCCTCGGAGCAACCCATGACCAGAGCGGTTTCGGCAACATCCAGTCCTTCCCAGTAACGCAGCAGAAACGCTTCGCGTTGACGGGCGGGCAGTAGTTGCAGCGACGCGTCTATCATCAGCGCCACTTCCTTGCGTTGGTACCACTGCTCCGGATTGGTGTGCGCCTCGTCGGCGGCGACATCCAGCGTTTCGAGCGGGTCGAGGGAGTCGTCTTCGGCGTGGGTGGGGATCAGCGACGACAGCAGCGTGCTGACGAAGCTGCGCACCTTGCTGCGCCGGTAGTGGTCGCGGATGGTGTTCTGCAAGATGCGCTGGAAGATCAGCGGCAGCTCGTGCGCGGGCGCGTGCGCGTAGCGGTCGGCCAGCTTCATCATCGAGTCCTGCACGATGTCGAGCGCATTGTCTTCATGCCGAACCGCGTACAGCGCCTGCTTGAAGGCGCGCTTCTCCACCGACTCGAGGAAGTCGGCCATTTCCTTGCGGCTTGCCATCTGTGCATTTCAGGTTGATGCCAACCAAAGATGGTAGCAGAGCATGATTCACTAGGCTAGTGGCAGTTTTTCTTCTGAAATAACCGTGGCTTAGCGGTATTTTGCACCTGCACAAAATCACTTGACCGTACTTTGAGCAATAAGCTAAGGTCTTTGAGCAAACGGGATGAAATCAACACGAAATAGAGGCGATATGCAGATATCGGGCGCCGAAATAGTAGTCCGCTGCCTGCAGGAAGAGGGGGTCGAATTCGTCTTCGGCTACCCAGGGGGCGCAGTACTGGAAATCTACGATGCCATCTTCCGACAGGACAAATTCAAACATGTGCTGGTGAGGCATGAACAGGCGGCCGTCCACGCCGCCGACGCCTATTCCCGCTCCAGCGACAAGGTAGGCGTGGCGCTGGTGACCTCCGGTCCCGGCGCGACCAATGCCGTGACCGGCATCGCCACCGCCTACATGGACTCCATCCCGATGGTGGTGATCTCGGGCCAGGTGCCTTCTCCGGCCATCGGCCTGGACGCGTTCCAGGAAGTGGACATGGTGGGCATCACCCGTCCCTGTGTGAAGCACAACTTCCTGGTCAAGGACGTGAACGAGATCGCCGCGACCATCAAGAAGGCGTTCTACATCGCCATGAGCGGCCGACCCGGCCCGGTGGTGGTGGATATCCCCAAGGACATTACCCAGGCGCGCGCCGAGTTCCGCTATCCGGACAGCGTGCACATCCGCTCTTACGTGCCGGCCACCCGCGGGCACAGCGGACAGATCAAGAAGGCAGTGAACCTGCTGCTTGAGGCCAAGCGTCCTTATATCTATGTCGGCGGCGGAGCGGTGCAGGGCCGCGCCGAGGCCGAGGTGACCGAGCTGGTGCGGTCCCTGAACCTGCCGTGCACCAACACGCTGATGGGCCTGGGCGCTTATCCGGGCTCGGATCGCCAGTTCCTGGGCATGCTGGGCATGCACGGCACCTACGAAGCCAATATGGCGATGCAGTACTGCGACGTGCTGATCGCCGTGGGCGCGCGCTTCGACGACCGCGTGATCAGCGTGCCCTCGCATTTCCTCGGCCAGCCCAAGAAGATCATCCACATCGACGTCGATCCGTCGTCGATCTCCAAGCGTGTCAAGGCCGACATCCCCATTGTCGGCGACGTCAAGCTGGTGCTGCGCGAGATGCTGGACCAGCTCAAGCAATCCGGCCAGAAGCCGGACGGCTCGGCATTGAACCAGTGGTGGAAGCAAATCGAGGAATGGCGCGGACACGACTGTCTGCTGTACACGCCATCCGACGAGCTGATCAAGCCGCAGATGGTGGTGCAGACGCTGTATGACATCACAGGCGGCCAGGCCATCGTCACCTCCGACGTTGGCCAGCACCAGATGTGGGCGGCGCAGTACTACAAGTTCGACCGGCCCAAGCAATGGCTGAACTCCGGCGGCCTCGGCACCATGGGCTTCGGCCTGCCGGCGGCCATCGGCGCGCAGCTGGCCAATCCCAACGCCCAGGTGGCCTGCATCACCGGCGAGGGCTCGATCCAGATGAACATCCAGGAGCTGTCCACCGCCAAGCAGTACCACACGCCGGTGAAGGTGGTGGCGCTGAACAACCGCTACTTGGGCATGGTGCGCCAGTGGCAGGAGTTCTTCTACGGTACCCGCTACTCCGAGTCCTACATGGACGCGCTGCCGGACTTCGTCAAGATCGCCGAGGCCTACGGCCACATCGGCTTCAAGGTGGAGAACCCGGCCGACGTGGAGCCGGTGCTGCGCGAGGCGTTCAGCGACAAGCTGAAGGAGCGCCTGGTGTTTCTGGACTTCCGCACCGACCAGTCGGAGAACGTGTTCCCGATGATCCAGAACGGCAAGGGCCTGGATCAGATGGACCTGCCGGCGCACATGCGCGCCATCCAGCAGGTGCCTTTCGAGAACAACCGTGACTACGGCAATATGTGCTAAGGCGGCCGGCATGCGACACATCCTATCCATACTTCTGGAAAACGAGGCGGGCGCGCTGTCGCGCGTCGTCGGGCTGTTCTCGGCCCGCGCCTACAACATCGATTCGCTGACAGTGTCCACCACCGAGGACCCGACATTGTCGCGGATGACCATCGTCACCCACGGTTCCGACGAAGTCATCGAGCAGATCACCAAGCAGCTCAACAAGCTGATCGAGGTGGTCAAGGTGATAGACCTCAACGAATCCGAACACATCGAACGCGAGATGATGCTGATCAAGGTCCGCGCCGTAGGCAAGGACCGCGAGGAGATGAAGCGGATGGCCGACATCTTCCGCGGACGCATCATCGACGTGACGGAAAAGACTTACACCATCGAGCTGACTGGTACGAGCGACAAGCTCGGCGCCTTTATCGAGGCGGTGGACCGCACAGTGATCCTGGAAACGGTCCGTACCGGCGCATCCGGCATCGGTCGAGGCGAGCGGGTTCTGAAAATTTAAGCAGGGGCTGCAAGCCCCTTGGCAAACAAATACCAAGGATAAAGAAATGAAAGTTTATTACGACAAAGACGCCGACCTCTCCATCATCAAGGGCAAGAAAGTGGCCATCATCGGCTACGGCTCGCAAGGCCATGCCCATGCGCAGAACCTGAAGGAATCGGGAGTCGACATCGTTGTCGGCCTGCGCAAGGACGGCGCGTCGTGGAAGAAGGCCGAAGCGGCCGGCCACAAGGTCAAGGAAGTGGCCGAGGCGGTGAAGAAGGCCGACGTGGTGATGATCCTGCTGCCGGACGAGTCCCAGCCGGATGTCTATCACAAGGACATCGCGCCCAACCTGAAGAAAGGCGCGGCGCTGGCCTTCGCCCACGGCTTCAACATCCATTACAACCAGATCGTGCCGCCGGCCGACGTCGACGTGATCATGGTGGCGCCGAAAGGCCCGGGCCACACCGTGCGTTCCGAATACCTGAAGGGCGGCGGCGTGCCGACCCTGATCGCCGTCTACCAGGACAAGTCCGGCAAGGCGCGCGACGTGGCGCTGTCTTACGCCGCGGCCAATGGCGGCACCAAGGGCGGCGTGATCGAGACCAACTTCCGCGAGGAAACCGAGACCGACCTGTTCGGCGAGCAGGCCGTGCTGTGCGGCGGCGCCGTCGAGTTGGTGAAGGCCGGCTTCGAGACGCTGGTGGAAGCCGGCTACGCGCCGGAAATGGCCTACTTCGAGTGCCTGCACGAGCTGAAGCTGATCGTCGACCTGATGTACGAAGGCGGCATCGCCAATATGAACTACTCCATCTCCAACAACGCGGAGTATGGCGAGTACGTGACCGGTCCGGAAGTGGTGACCTCCGCCACCAAGGAAGCGATGAAAAAGGCGCTGTACCGCATCCAGAGCGGCGAATACGCCAAGATGTTCATCCTGGAAGGCAAGACCAACTACCCGTCCATGACGGCCCGTCGCCGCCTGACCGCCGCCCACCCGATCGAGAAGGTCGGCGCCGAGCTGCGCGCGATGATGCCGTGGATCGCCAAGAACAAGCTGGTGGACCAGTCCAAGAACTGATCGATCAACGGTCTGTTGTTGATGACGAAGCCGGGCGAGAGCCCGGCTTTTTCACGTAAATAATATAAAGAAATAAGTATAGAAATAAATTTTGTAAGAAATGTTAGTTTTCATTAATATTGTAGATTCCGAGTAATTGATCTACTGCTGAAAAGCTGTTGAAACCAAGATAAGTTTATGAAACGCAAGATAAATTTTTTGTTGTTGGCGGGCGCTGTTTTAGGATTGTCGGCCTGTTCTTCGTTCAAGGCCACGATCCTGCCGCAGCAGGAAGGCAGCTTTACTGCGGTGGCCACGGCGGCTTCGTACAAGGATGCGGTGGACAACGCAGTCGGCAAGGCTGGCGAGGTTTGCAAGAAGCAAGACAAGAAGCTGGTCATCCTGGATAGGAAGGAAGAATCCAAAGACCAGGGGGACGGCGAGGTGATGAAGGCGGCGAAAACCGCTACGGACATCGTGCTCAAGCTGGGCACGCTGGGCATTGTTTCCCGTGGCGGCGATGAAGACTACAAGGTCACGCTGCAGTGCAAGTGCGAGTAAGCTAGGGCATCGCTTCGCGTACGCTCTGCCGGCCTTGGCCAGCGGCTGTGGCGGCTTGGACAAACGGCTGTCCGTATCGCAGCGGGCGCTGCGTACAAAGGACAGCCGTTTTGCGTTCTAATCCGCGGCGCGGCTTTACGACGCCATCGCCTCGCCCAGCCGCACCGGGCTGGCGGCCTGCCATTGCGGATTGAACTTGAGCGGGCCGGCCGGATACAGCAGCACCACGGTGGAGCCGAGCAGGAAGCGGCCCATTTCCTCGCCCTTGGCCAGGCGGATGTCCTGGCCGCGGTAATCCCATTTTTCCACGGCCGGCCGGCGCGGCGGGTTGACCACGCCATGCCAGACGGTGGCCATGCTGCCGACGATGGTGGCGCCCACCAGCACCATCACGAACGGTTGTCCCTGCTCGTCTTCGAATACGCACACCACGCGCTCGTTGCGCGCGAACAGCCGGTCCACGCCGCGGGCGGTGGCGGGATTCACCGAGTACAGCTCGCCGGGAACGTAGGTCATTTCCAGCAGCCTGCCGGCGCAGGGCATGTGGATGCGATGGTAATCGCGCGGGCTGAGGTAGATGGTGGCGAAGTGGCCGTCGGCGAAGCGGGCGGCCAGCTCGGCGTCGCCGGCCAGCAGCGCCGCGGCGCTGTAGTCGCGGCCCTTGGCCTGGAAAATGCGGCCGCTGTCTATCGGCCCCAGCTGGCTGACTGCGCCATCCACCGGGCAGACCAAACGGGCGTCGGCCAGCGTCCGCGCGCCGGGCCGCAGCGCGCGGGTGAAGAAGTCGTTGAAGGTGGCGTAGGCCGCCGGGTCGCTGTTGGCGGCTTCGCTCATGTCGACGTGGTAGCGGGCGATGAAACGGCGAATGGCGGCCGTGGTGACGCCGCCGCCTTTCCAGCCGGCGAAGCAGCCGGCCAGCCGGGTCAGCGCCAGTTTGGGCAGGATATGTTGAGACAGCACGAACAGGCGCTCGGACACGGGCATTTCCTGATGATGAGTTTAACCGCACATTATATCGCAGCTAAGCGAGGCTGGCCCGCCGTCTGCCGACGACGCGGCGCTTTCGCGCGGGCCATGCCGATTTCCCCTGATGGCCGAGCGCGCGACAGAAGGCGCCGCAGCCATCTGGCGCCGCGCTGAATGGCTGGCCGCCAGCGTGCGCCTTGGCGACGATAGCCGCGCGTTTCGGCTGGATCAGAAATGGTAGCCCATGCCGATGGATACCTCCCGGATATGCTCGTTGAAATAAGCGAGGTCCGAGTTGGAGCGGCCATAGTTGCCGCTGAGAAAGGCGGACCAGGCCTTGGCGCCGAACAGGTTTTTCCGGGTCAGGCCCAGGCTGAGCAAAGCGTTGCGGCTATCCGCTTTCTGACCGGCGAAGACCGGATTGCCGGCTTGATAGCGGGTGCGGAGCGCGACGAGTGAAGTCGTTGCGTCCCAGTCCGCGCCTTGGTAGGCGTAAGCCAATTGCATCCCGTAGCGTCGGGTGCTCATCGCCTTGCCGTCAAGATCCGCGCGCGCGTATATCAGGCCGGGGGTCAGCGTATGCGCGCCCTGGCTGTCCAGTTTCCAAGTGTAAGCGGCTTGGACGCCGTAGTTGTTGCCATTGCGCTGCAGCAGGGCTTGATCGGCCAGCGTCAAGCCTTGCGCCTGTCCGCTTTGCTCATTGCCCAGCTTTTGCTTGGCGTAGCTGAAACTGGCGCTGAACGGCGTATTCAGGATGTTGGACCAGCCCAGCGCCAGACCCGCGCTTTTCAGCCTGCCGTCCTGACGGGCGGCATTCAAGGCATAGGGGTCCAGCCAGACTTCGCTCTGGCCATAAGTCAGCGCCGCCGACACCGCTCCGGCTTGCGGCAGTTGCTGGCGCACGCCGAACTGCATGCCGCCTCCCGCTGCGAAAGTGCTGGTATTGGAAGGCGAGATGAAGAGCCGGGTGCCTGTGCCGGCGAAGCCATAGCTCCATTCGCCGTCGAACAGGGGGGCGGTGCCGGATTGCGAGGCCGGCGATTGCGTCAGGCTGGCGGCGCTGGGGCGGCCGTCGTTCGGCGCCTTGAGGAAATTGCTGGCCAGTTGATAGTGGCTGACGCCTAGCTGGAAGGTCCCGGAAAAACCGTCTTGTTCATTCTCGGCGGCGGTTGCCAGCAAAGGTGCGAGCAGTATCAATACGGCATGATGTTTCATCGGATATTCCTTTGGATGGAGTGAAAAGAGCGGGGCGCCGGGCGGGCAATTCATCCTGGCCTTGAATGGCCAAGCCGATTGTCTGTCTTGAGCGCGCGACCATATACTCCATGGCCAGCGCAAAGAGAAGGCATCCCGTTTGCATGGCGCAAGTATGCGTATGCCAACCTTTTGCTAAGCCAAAGATTGTCGTGGTGAAGACGAAAATGCATCTATTGATTGTTGAGGATGACTTGGACCTGGGCCGGGCTTTGCAGGCCGCGTTGAAAGCCGAAGCGGTGACGACCGAATGGGTGCGCCAGCTGGCGGATGCGGACGCCTTGTTCGAGCCGGACCGGTTCGATTGCGTGTTGCTGGACTTGGGCCTGCCGGACGGCAGCGGCTTGGCATTGCTGCGCGCCTGGCGGGCCAGGCAGATCGACGTGCCGGTGATCATGATCACGGCCAGCGCCGATTTGAACGATAAATTGGCGGGTTTGGACGATGGCGCCGACGATTATCTGTGCAAGCCGTTCGCGGTGTCGGAAATGGTGTCGAGAGTGCGGGCGGTATGCCGCCGCAGCGCCCGCCAGGCCAGCGAAGTCTGGAGCCTGGGCGCGCTTAGCCTCAAGCCCCGCGTGCACTTGGCTTGGCTGGACGGCCTGGAATTGGATTTGTCGCCTCGCGAATTCCGCTTGCTGGTGGAGCTGGCGCGCGACCCCAGCCGCATCGTGTCGAAAACGGTGCTGGGGCAACGCCTGGAGCCGCTTGGCGATATTGTCGACGGCGCGACGATAGAGGTGCACTTGTCCAATCTGCGCCGCAAGATAGGCGCCGAACGCATCCGCACCGTACGCGGCGTGGGCTATCAATATGTGGTTTAAATGGCTGGCGGACAGTTTGGCGCCGTCGTTGACGAGGCGGGTCTTGCTGGCTTTGCTGCTAGCTTTCGCCTTGATATGGCTGGCGCTGGTCGGGCGGGAATACCATGAGTCGAGGTCATCGGAATCCCGCCGTCAAGTTTTGTGGAGAGTGGCCGATCTGATTTCCGTGGCGCTGTCGCCTGACAGAATGGAGCTCAATCGGCAAGCCTTGGAGACGGCGGATCGCTTGTTCAACGCATCGCGGCGCATCAATGTGGCTTCCAAGGTCGAGGTCGATTACCCGGGCGATTTGTTGATTTCCGCGCGCACGCGGCAAGGCGAGCGGATCTATGCTTCGCCGGGCATCCCAGCCATCGCGCTGCCGGCGCGCGATTTGAATAAGGGCGTGGTGCAGCTGCAAGGAAAAGCGTATCGGGTGGAGGAGCGTCTCTATCCTGCTGGATATTTGACTTTGTTCGAGCCGGTGATTCCTGATGAGGAAGTGCTGCCTTTCCTCACTAAGCAATTTATCACGCCCCTGGCCATCTCCTTTTCGTTCATCCTGCTGCCGCTGTGGTTCGCCATTTCGCGCGGCTTGCTGCCGCTGAGGCGCTTGGCTGATTACCTGAACCATCGCGCCTCCGATGATTTTTCTCCTTTGTCCATGCGCTTGCCTTATCGGGAGTTGAAGCCGATTGTCCTGGCGCTGGACCAGTTGCTGAGGCGCAGCCGCGACAGCATCGCTCGCGAACGCGCCATCGTGCAGGATGCCGCGCATGAGATGCGCACGCCGTTGGCGGTCATTTCCACGCAGGCGCATGCCTTGGCCCGCGAGGAGGATGCCGAGGCCAGGCAGCAAAACCTGGCCGCTTTGGAGCAGGCGGTGGCCCGCCATTCCCATTTGGTGCAGCAGCTGTTGCGGCTGGCGGCGCTGGAAGGCGTGGAGAGCGAGCGCCGGCAACAGGTCGATCTGGTCGAGGTGACGCGCAATGCCTTGATCGGCTTGTCGCCGCGGGCGGAAGAAAAGGGCATGGAGCTGGAGCTGGACTCGCCTGATGGCTTGCTGGCCAGCCTGGCCTTGGTTTCCTTCCTCTCCATTGTGGACAATTTACTGTCCAATGCGGTGGCGTATGGCCGAGCCGGCGGTCGCGTCCGGGTGCGCCTTGCCGCCGTAGATGGACGAATCGAGTTGGCGGTGGCGGATGACGGGCCTGGCATCGCCGCGGAGGACAGGCCGCATCTGTTCGAGCGTTTTTACCGGGGCAAGGCGGCATCTGCTCCGGGTTCCGGCCTGGGGCTCGCCATTGTTTGGCAGGCGGTGCGGGCGCAGGGCGGCAGCATCCGGATAGCGGAGGGGCTGGAGGGGCGGGGCGTGACGTTTCATGTCAGTCTTCCTTGGTGGTCGCCAAATTAGAGTCTTGGCAAGGTTTGTCCAGGCGCCTGCGGGAGCCTTTTTTTTACGGTTAAATTCTACAATTTGTCTAAAAAATAAAGTTGGACATGTGTTGTGACGAATTTGATACAGATTTTTTCTGTCAAATTTGACCTTGTGTCTCATGTTTGAGTAGTCTGATTCAAAACATGCTGCAGGAGCACATTGATGCAAGTGGATATCGAACGACTGGTCGCGGACTTCGGCGGGCCGAGCCATCTGGCCGACGAACTGAACCGTCTGTTCCCCGACGAGCCGGTGAGCCGTGCAGCGATATACAAATGGAGAGAACGCGGCAGCCTGCCGCTGACCCAGTTGAGCCGGTTGGCGCAGCTGGCCGCCGGACAGGGCAGGCGCTTTGATTTCAACGACTATCTGGTCGGAGAGCCGAACCAGGCGGCAGGGAGAACTATCGACATGGGCGAGCGCCTCTACATTTTCGACACCACCTTGCGCGATGGCGAGCAGTCGCCGGGCGCCTCGATGACCAAGGAAGAGAAAATCCGCATCGCGCGCCAACTGGAGCGCCTGGGGGTGGACATCATCGAAGCCGGTTTCGCCGCCGCCAGCCCCGGCGATTTCGACGCTATCCGCGCGATCGCCGAAACCATCAAGGATTCCACCGTCTGTAGCTTGGCGCGCGCCAACGAGCGCGACGTGCGCGCCGCCGGCGAAGCGATCAGGCCGGCCGCGCGCGGCCGCATCCACACCTTCATCGCCACCAGCCCCATCCACATGGAAAAGAAGCTGCGGATGAGCCCGGACGAAGTGGTGGCGGCTGCGGTGAAGGCGGTAACGATCGCCCGCGAATACACTGAAGACGTCGAATTCTCCGCCGAGGACGCCTTGCGTTCCGACATCGACTTCCTGGCCCGCATCTTCGGCGAAGTGATCAAGGCCGGCGCCACCACGCTGAACGTGCCGGACACCGTCGGCTACGCGGTGCCGCGCTTGACCGAAGCCTTCTTCCGCGAGCTGATCGCCCGCACCCCGGGCGGCGACAAGGTGGTCTGGTCCACCCATTGCCACAACGACCTGGGCATGGCGGTGGCCAACAGCCTGGCGGCGGTGCTGGGCGGCGCGCGCCAGGTGGAGTGCACCATCAATGGCCTGGGCGAGCGCGCCGGCAACGCCAGCCTGGAAGAAATCGTGATGGCGGTGAAGACCCGCCGCGACGTGTTCGGCGTGGATAGCCGCGTCGACGCCACCCAGATCGTGCCGGCATCCAAGCTGGTGTCCACCGTCACCGGCTATCCGGTGCAGCCGAACAAGGCCATCGTCGGCGCCAACGCCTTCGCCCACGAGTCCGGCATCCACCAGGACGGCGTGCTCAAGCACCGCGAAACCTACGAAATCATGTCGGCCGAATCGGTGGGCTGGAGCGCCAACCGCCTGACCCTGGGTAAATTGTCAGGCCGCAACGCGTTCAAGACCAAGTTGTCCGAGCTGGGCATCGTGCTGGACAGCGAGGAGGCATTGAACGCCGCCTTCGCCCGCTTCAAGGAGCTGGCCGACAAGAAGCGCGAGATCTTCGACGAAGACTTGCACGCGCTGGTATCCGACGAGATGGTCAACATCGAGCGCGAGGACTACAAGCTGGTGTCGCTGAAAGTGGTCAGCGAAACCGGCGAGCCGCCGTTGGCCAGCATCGTGTTCGTCGAGCACGGCGAGGAGCAGCGCGGCGAGTCCAGCGGCTCCGGCCCGGTGGACGCGGCGTTCAAGGCGATCGAAGCGGTGGTCGACAGCGGCGCCGAGCTGGAGCTGTATTCGGTGAACGCCATCACCAAGGGCACCGAGTCCCAGGGCGAGGTGACGGTGCGCCTGTCGCGCGGCGGCCGCATCGTCAACGGCCAGGGCGCAGACACTGACATTATCGTCGCCAGCGCCAAAGCTTATCTGTCGGCGCTGAACAAGCTGACTGTAGAGGAGAAGGTGAGCGCTCAGGCCGTGGTCTGAGCCGATAAAGATTCCCGGCGCGGCGGTCCGTGGCCGCGGGGAGGCGGCAAGGTTTTACATCCCGTTCTTGTCGTTGCGCCCCGCGGCCCGAGCCGCCAAGCCAAAAGGCTTTCACTCCATCCCGCGTGAAATCCTGCGCAGGCCTATCCGGCCGAACTCATCGCGCCCACGCCCAAAAGGCCGACGGCACGACGCCGACCCACAAGGTCGGCGTTGGCACGTCGAGGGCGCGGTCCCGAACTGCCGCGAAAGCCATAGCGGCTGCGGGTTGCTATGCCGCCAATGCCGCTTGGGCAGGCTGCAACAGCCTGCGGTAGCCGGCCATTTTCACCCAGTGCGCGATCCACAGCGCGAGAGCGGGGAGCGCGGCGAGAAGATTGACGTAGGGAATGAAGCACAGCACTTGCAAGATCACCAGCGCCAGGCTGATGCCGAAGCCGCCGTCGCCCGGCAGCTGCCGCTGCGCCAGCTCCTTCCGCAGTGCGCTGGACAGCAGCAGGATGTAGATCATGTACCAGACCAGCCCCAGGCCCGGTATCAGCGCCAGCCAGATCAGGCCGCCGGCCAGCGGACGATGGGTTTCTCCGACGGCGTTCATCGTCTGATGCAGGGTCAGGAAATAGAAGATGCTGACTGCCAGCACCAGCGCGCCCACCACCACCAACACCATGATGCCCATACCGGCCAGCGCGGCCAAAGCTTCGCTCTCTTTCATGGCGAGTTCCTAAAAAAGTTGGGAATTGCGATTTTGGCATGGCGCAAGCAGGCCTTGACCTGGCTACCTGATCTTTATGCTTGATGGGTTGTGTGTTTCCGTCGAGAGCGGAGGCCGTGGCCAGTGGACGCCGGAAGTATTGAAAGATCGGCGCGGCCTGGTGTAAAACGTCGGTCCCGGCCCGCATTCATTCGGCGCTTGGGCGGGACAACCATAATCGGGAGCGAGCATGAGCCAAGGCTATTTCATCACCGGCACCGACACCGAGATCGGCAAGACCCATTCCGCCGTCGAGCTGATCCGTTCGTATCGAGAGCAGGGCAAGATCGTGTTGGCGATGAAGCCGGTGGCGTCCGGTTGCGAAATTCTGCCGGACGGCGGCTGGTGGAACGACGATGTGGCTAGGCTCACCGCGGCGACCGGCCAGACCGATCTGGAACTGATGAATCCCTATCGCTTCCTGCCGCCGGTGTCGCCGCATATCGCCGCGCGCGAGGCCGGCGTGGAAATCGAGCTGCCGCGCATTGTCGATCATTGCCGGCGTTTGCGGGAACAGGCCGACATCGTGCTGGTGGAGGGCGCGGGCGGCTGGCTGGCCCCGCTGTCCGACAGCCTGTTCATGTCCGATATGGCGCAAGCGTTGGCGCTGCCGGTGATCCTGGTGGTGGGCATGCGGCTGGGCTGCATCAACCACGCCTTGCTGACGGCGAAGGCGGTGCGAGACAGCGGGCTGGAGCTGGCCGGCTGGGTGGCCAACTGCGCGCAGCCGCCGCAGGCGGCCTACGCGGAGAACCTGGCCACGCTCAAACGCCACATTCCGGCTCCGCTGCTGCTGGAAATCCCCTACCGGCCGGCGGCCTGAGCGTCTTCCCATGGACGGCGGCCGCCGTCCATGGCCCCGGTCCGCGCGCATTGCGCCGCGTCATGACGCATTCTTGTTTTTCTTGACATTGCTCCTACGATGAAAACATGCCGGCGACAAGCCGGTGCTTGTGCATGCAGTGCATTGTGTCGGTCGTCTTGACCTAGGGGGCAACATGTCTTGTTTGCGCATTCCGCTATGCCTGCTGCTGGCCGTCCAGAGCGCGGCCGCGGCCGAATTCAACCTGCAGCCGCCGGTTACCCCGCTGGCGCGTACCGAATATCACCTGCACACCATGCTGCTGATCGTCACCGGCGTGATCTTCGCCGTGGTGTTCCTGGTGATGCTGTATTCCATCTTTCATCACCGCAAATCGGCGGGCAACGAGGCCAAGCAATTCCACGAGAACACCACGGTGGAGATCATCTGGACCGTGGTGCCGCTGCTGATCCTGGTGGTCATCGCGGTTCCCGCCACCCGCGCGGTGCTGGCGCAGAAGAGCACGCGCAGCGAGGACATGACCATCAAGATCACCGGTTACCAGTGGAAGTGGCGCTATGACTACCTGGACGACAATTTCGGCTACGTCAGCCATCTCGCCACTCCCAGGGAAGCGATCGAGGGAACCATCCAGAAGCCTGCCAACTACCTGCTGGAAGTCGACGAGCCGCTGGTGGTGCCTACCGACCGCAAGATCCGCTTGCTGCTGACGGCGAATGATGTGATCCACTCCTGGTGGGTGCCGCAGCTGGGCGTCAAGCAGGACGCGGTCCCCGGCTTCCTGCGCGACAGCTGGATGCTGATCGAGAAGCCCGGCGTCTATCGTGGCCAATGCTCGGAGCTGTGCGGCAAGGACCATGGCTTCATGCCCATCGTGGTGGAGGCCAAGTCGCCGGCCGATTATGAGAAATGGCGCGCGGCCAAGCTCAAGCAGATGGCCGCCGCCGCCGACGATCCCAACAAAGTGTGGAAGCTGGAGGACCTGAAAGCGCGCGGCGAGAAAGTCTACGCCCAGAACTGCGTGCCCTGTCACCAGGCCAACGGCAAGGGCATCCCGGGCACTTTCCCGGCGCTGGACGGCTCGCCCATCGTCACCGGCGACAAGGCCGGCCACATCGAGATCGTGCTGTTCGGCGGCAAGAAGAATCCGGCGATGGCGGCCTGGGGCAAACAATTGTCCGATACCGACATCGCGGCGGTGATCACCTACGAGCGCAACAGCTGGGGCAATCATACCGGCCAGGTCGTGCAGCCCAAGGAAGTGAAGGCTGCGCGCGGCAAGGCGGCATAAGGAGTCGGACCTCATGGCAATCGCGGAAACCACCCACGCCGGCGGCGCCCACCACGGCAAGCCGCATGGCATCGCCCGCTGGCTGATGGCCACCAACCACAAGGACATCGGCACGATGTACCTGTGGTTCTCGTTCACGATGTTCCTCACCGGCGGCGTGCTGGCGCTGTGCATACGCGCCGAGCTGTTCAGTCCCGGCCTGCGCTTCTTCCAGCCGGAGCTGTTCAACCAGCTGACTACGCTGCATGGCCTGATCATGGTGTTCGGCGCCATCATGCCGGCCTTCACCGGCATGGCCAACTGGATGCTGCCGCTGATGATAGGCGCGCCGGACATGGCTTTCGCGCGGATGAACAACTGGAGCTTCTGGCTGCTGCCGCCGGCGGCGCTGCTGCTGCTGATGTCGTTCGCGGTGCCGGGCGGCGCGGCGGCGGCGGGCTGGACGCTGTACGCGCCGCTGTCCACTCAGATGGGCATGGGCATGGACATGACCATCTTCGCCATCCACATCCTCGGCATCAGCTCCATCATGGGGTCGATCAACATCATCGTCACCATCCTCAATCTGCGCGCGCCGGGGATGACGCTGATGAAGATGCCGATGTTCGCCTGGGCCTCGCTGATCACCGCCTACCTGATCATCGCCGTGATGCCGGTGCTGGCCGGCGCGGTGACCATGGTGCTGACCGACCGCCACTTCGGCACCCATTTCTTCAATGCGGCCGGCGGCGGCGACCCCATTCTTTACCAGCACGTGTTCTGGTTCTTCGGCCACCCCGAGGTCTACATCATGGCGCTGCCGGCTTTCGGCATCGTCAGCCAGGTGATTCCCACCTTCGCCCGCAAGCCGCTGTTCGGCTACACCTCGATGGTGTACGCCACCAGCTCCATCGGCATCCTGTCCTTCATGGTGTGGGCGCACCACATGTTCGTCACCGGCATGGCGGCCACCGCGCAGCTGTTCTTCATGTACGCGACCATGCTGATCGCGGTGCCCACCGGCGTGAAAGTGTTCAACTGGATCGCCACCATGTGGGAAGGCGCGATGAGCTTCGAGACGCCGATGCTGTTTTCGATAGGCTTCATCCTGCTGTTCACCATCGGCGGCCTGTCCGGCATCACGCTCAGCGTGGCGGCGGTGGACATCCAGTTGCACGCCAGCTACTACGTGGTGGCCCATTTCCACTATGTGCTGGTGGCCGGCGCGTTGTTCAGCCTGTTTTCCGCGATCTACTACTGGTTCCCCAAGATGAGCGGCCGGATGTACAACGAGAGGCTGGGCAAGCTTCATTTCTGGTGGTCGATGATCTGGTTCAACGTCACCTTCTTTCCGATGCACTTCCTGGGGCTGGCCGGGATGCCGCGGCGGATTCCGGACTACGCGCTGCAATTCACCGACTTCAACCGCATCGCCAGCGTCGGCGCCTTCATGTTCGGCCTGGGCCAGCTGATCTTCCTGTACAACATCCTGCATGCGCTGCGCCACGGCGAAAAAGCGCCGCACAAGCCCTGGGAGGGCGCCAACACGCTGGAGTGGGAGCTGCCGACTCCGGCGCCCTACCACAGCTTCGAACAGGCGCCGCGGGTCGAAGTTGGCGAAAACGGCGTGATCCTGTCCTGCCTGGAGGGCGGTGAGGGGCATTCGCACTGAGAGGGGAGGCGGGCATGGACGCGATGGCGATGCGGCGGCGGAATCTCCGGCTGGTGAAGCGGCTGGTGCTGATCGCCGCGCTGATGTTCGCTTTCGCCTGGGCGATGATTCCGCTGTACCGCATCGTGTGCGAAAAAACCGGCCTCAACGACGTCGTCAAGGCGGATGAGCTGCAGAAGGAGGACCTGATCGCCGGCGACGGCGAAGTCAGGATGACCTTCGACTCTACCGTGCAGGCCGGGCTGCCGTGGCAGGTGCAGCCGATGACAACCCACCTCAAGGTCAAGCCGGGGACCTTCGTCCAGGTGCAGTACCGGATCACCAACGCCAGTTCGCGCGCGGTGGTAGGCCAGGCGCTGCCGCGTTATTTGCCGGCCGAGGCCAGCGAGTATGTCAAGAAGCTGGAATGCTTTTGCTTTACCCAGCAACGCTTCAAACCGGGCGAGACCCGCACCTTCCCGGTCGTGTTCGTGATAGACCGCAAGCTGCCGGCCTCGATCACCAGCATCACACTGGCCTATACCGTGTTCGACGTGCCGGGCCAAGGGAAGGGATAGCCATGAGCTGGGGACAAGGGGTCAAGGCAGTGCTGGGCGCATTCATCGGCGTGCGCAAGGGGACGGCCTCGCAGGTCGACCAGGCGCTCAAGCCGTGGCAATTGATTGTCACCGCGCTAGCGTTGGCGGCAGGGCTGATCGCAGCCCTGCTGCTGCTGGTGTCCTGGGTGACCCGCTAGGAGGAATGAGATGGCAAGCGTAGAAGAGCAGGACCGTTATTTCGTGCCGACGCCGTCGCGCTGGCCCATGGTGGGCTCGCTGGCTCTGTTCTGCATCGGCCTGGGCGCGGCGTTCGCCGTCAACGGGATGCTGCTGGGCAAGGTGTCGCTGGCGCTCGGGATGCTGATCCTGGTGGCGATGCTGGTGGGCTGGTTCGGCGACGTGATCCGGGAAAGCCGGCTCGGCGTCTATCTGGGGCGGGAGGACATGTCCTTCCGCTGGGGCATGGGCTGGTTCATTTTCTCCGAGGTGATGTTCTTCGGCGCGTTCTTCGGCGCGCTGTTCTGGGTGAGAACGGTGTCGGTGCCGGAGCTGGGGTCGCTGGACTACAAGATCCTGTACCCGGATTTCGAAGCGTCCTGGCCGTTGTCCACCGGCCCGGGCATCACCCAGGCTTATCAGGCGATGGAGGCCTGGGGCTTGCCATCGCTGAATACGATGATTTTGTTGAGTTCAGGCGCCACCGTCACCTGGGCGCATTGGGGATTGCTGCAGGAGAAGAGAAGCCAGTTCACGCTGGGGCTGCTGTTGACCGTGGTGCTGGGCTGCACCTTCCTGGCCTTGCAGATGCACGAGTATGGGCACGCCTTCAGCAAGCTGAACCTGACGCTGGCCTCGGGCGCGTACGGCATGACTTTTTTCATGCTGACTGGTTTCCATGGCCTGCATGTGCTGCTGGGGTCCATCATCCTGTTTGTGGTGTGGCTGCGCAGCATGCGTGGGCATTTCGACGCCCATCACCATTTCGCTTTCGAGGCGGCCAGCTGGTACTGGCACTTTGTGGACGTGGTGTGGCTGCTGCTGTTTATCTTCGTTTACTGGCTATGAGGGAAATTAGACATGGTGCGGGCGCCACCAGCCGAACAGCGCGCCCAGCAACAGCAGCAGGAATAATCCAATGGACAGTCCAACCCGCAGGGTCAGGGAGCGCACCAGGCGCTGAGAGCCGTGTTCGGCCTTCATCAGCCCGGTCAAACCCCAGAACAGGGCCAGGACGATACAGGCAAGCAACAACAGGATGACGAGTTTCATGACCGTATCCTCCACGCAAACTGATCCGGAAAACAAGCCAAAGTCTAAATGGCAACGAACGCTGTGGCTGTTTCTGTTGGTAATCAACTTATTACCATATGTATTGGCAGTATGGCAGTGGCAAAGGGGGCAAGACAAGGAGGCGCTGCTGAACTCACTGACCAGCGCGATGAGCGTGGCGCCGGTGGATTTGGTCTACCGCGAAGCGGAGCCGCCGCCGGAGTTCACCCGGGTCAGGCTGAACCGGGCCGAGCCGGCCGGACCGGTGATCGAGCTGCGCAACAGCTTCATGGCCGGCCAGGCAGGGAGGCGCATCCTGCAGCCTTGGCGGCAGGGGGATGATCGTTCGCTGGTATTGCTGGATCTGGGATGGCTGGTCGACGGCGCCCCCTTGCCGGTTTTCCGGCCGGAGCAGGTGCAGGCCCAGGGTTATCGGATGCCGACGCCGCGCCATTTCGTGCTGTCTGGCGCGGTCAAGGGCGCCGAAGGTCCTGTCGACGCGGTGGACGAAGCGGTCTTGCACCGCCGATATCCCGGGCATTGGTTCCAGGGCGTGGTGGTGCTGGAAAGCTCCCCTGAGCCGCTGTTGCACTGGCCGGTGGTGCCGGAGTTCATGCCAGACCGCCACTATGCTTACGCGCTGCAATGGTTTCTGCTGGGCGTTTGCATCAGCGGGGCCAGCTGGCTGATGTGGAGGCGCAGGCATGAAATCCATTAACCGAGGGCGAGTGGCATTGCTGGCGATGGGCTTGCTGTGCCTGGCGCCGGTGCTGGCCGCGCTGTTGGCTTATTGGTTGTTGCCGCCCCAGGGCGGGCGCAGCTATGGCCAATTGCTGCCCACCCATCCTTTCGCCGCCGCGGCGCAGCCGCAATGGCCGCGTGGAAAGTGGGTGCTGGCGGCGGTTTTGGGCACGGAGTGCCATGGGCGTTGCCAGCAGCGCTGGCATGCGATGCGCCAGATAGAAAGGGCGCAGGGCGAAGCGGCTGGTCGCCTGACCAGAGTGGCCTTGCAGGTTTCGGAGCAGGCGCCGCGGCTGGATGTGCCGCACCGGCTGCCGCACTCGACGGAGTCGGCCTTGCCGGCCGGCAACCTGGGCTTTTATCTGGTCGATCCGTTGGGCAATCAGGTGATGTTCTATCGGGACGGCGCGGATCCGCGCTTGATCATCGATGAAGTGGCCAAGGTGTTGAAGGTGAACAACGGGCTGGGCTGAGCCGGCGGCTGACCGGCGGACACGCTGTGCACTGGGGGGCGCTCGCCATGCGGAAACTGGTTTGGCTGGCTTTGCTGCTGGCCGTCGTCGTGGTGCCGTTCGGCGCCTATGTCAGATTGTCCCACGCGGGCCTCGGGTGCCCGGACTGGCCGGGCTGCTACGGCCAGATTTCACCGGCGCATGCGGCCGACAGCATACTCCAGGCCCAGGCGCTGTCGCCGGAAGGCCCGGTTAGCCTGGGCAAGGCCTGGCGCGAGATGCTGCACCGCTATCTGGCGGGCAGCCTGGGCGCGCTGATCGCGCTGATCGCCTGGCGGGCCTGGCGGGAAAAGCGCCAGCGTCTGCCGGCGGGGCTGTTGCTGGCGGCGCTGGGCTTGCAGGGCCTGTTGGGCATGCTGACCGTCACCTTGCTGCTCAAGCCCGTCATTGTCACTTCCCATCTGTTGGGCGGCATGGCGGTGCTGCAGATTCTCGTCTGGATGGCCTTGTCCCCGGGCTTGCCGCCTGTCGCGGTTCCCGCAAGGCAAGTCAGGCTTGCCGCTTGGCTGGTCTCGGCGCTGGCGCTGCAACTGGCGCTAGGCGGCTGGGTGTCCAGCAACTACGCGGCGCTGGCTTGCCAAGGCTTTCCCGCCTGCAACGGCGAAAGCTGGCCGGCGCTGCGTTTCGATCACGCCTTCCATCTGTTGCGCGAATTGGGCGAGGCGCCGGACGGCAGCCTGCTCGACTTCGCCAGCTTGGTGACCATACATTGGCTGCACCGGCTGGGTGCGCTGCTGGTGTCTCTATTGCTGTTGTCGCTGCTGTGGCTGGGCTGGCGGGAGCGAGCGCTGCGGCGGCACCTGCTGTGCCTGGGCATGGCATGGGCGGTCCAGGTGGGTCTGGGCGTCGCCAACGTGCTGCTGCAACTGCCGTTGCCGCTGGCGGTGGCGCATAACGCCGGCGCGGCCTTGCTGCTGGCGACGTCCTTGCTGCTGTTGTCCCGGCTGCATGCGAGGGAAACGGAAAGGCGGCGCGTGGCCTGGCCGAGGCTGCCGTTTTTCCATCACGAGCGTTTGAGCGGGCCGGGAGAGGGGCGATGAGCGCCGTCGGCCTGCCGTTGTGGCGGCAACACGCTTACGCCTTGTGGCAGCTGTCCAAGCCGCGGGTGGTGGCGCTGATCGTGTTCTGCGCGGTGATCGGCATGTTCCTCGCCAGCCCGGGCGTGCCGGATGCCGCGGTGGTGGCGCCGGCCACGCTGGGCATCGCGCTGGTGGCCGGCGCGGCGGCCATGGTCAACTGCCTGGTGGAGCGCGGCGTTGATGTCAGGATGCGGCGCACCGCCTGGCGGGCTACGGCCACCGGCGAGGTGGGCGCGCGGGAGACGCTGCTGGCGGCGCTGGCGGTCGGCGGCATGGGGCTGGCGCTGCTGCTGGCCTGCTGCAATGCGTTGACCGCCTGGCTGACCCTGGGAACTTTTGTCGGCTACGCCATTGTCTACACTTTGTTGCTCAAACCGAACACACCGCAGAACATCGTGATCGGCGGTGCCAGCGGAGCGATGCCGCCGGTGCTGGGGTGGGTGGCGGTCAACGGCGAAATCGACGCGTTCGCGCTGGTGCTGTTCCTGATCATCTACACCTGGACGCCGCCGCATTTCTGGGCGCTGGCGCTGTACCGGCGCGACGATTACGCCCGCGCCGGCTTGCCGATGCTGCCGGTCACCCATGGCCAGCGCTACACGACGCTGTCCATCGTGTTGTACGGTTTTTTGCTGACGGCGGTCACGCTGTTGCCAGTGGCGCTGGGCGAGGCGGGGGCAATATATCTTGGCGCGGTTTTGCTGCTGGACGGCAGATTGTTGTTCCTTGCCGTCAGGCTGCATCGCCAGTATGCTGACACTTTGGCGCGCCGCCTGTTCGCTTGGTCCATCTGGTATCTGACCTGGCTGTTCGCGGCGCTTTTGCTTGACCATTACTACCTGATTCCATTGAGCTGATGTCCCGACTCCTGAAGTGCCTGCTAGGCTTGTTCGCCGCGTTGGTTTTGTCCGCCTGCGCCCAGAAAATCGATTTCAAGGGCACCGCCATCGAGGATGCCTCGATGGGGGGCGATTTCAAGCTGACCGATTTCCACGGCAAGCCCCGCAGCCTGGAAGAATTCCGCGGCAAGGTGGTGGCGCTGTTCTTCGGCTATACCAGTTGTCCCGACGTTTGCCCGACCACGATGCTGGAGTACGCGTCGGTGATGAAGCAGTTGGGCGCCGACGGCGACAAGGTGCAGGTGATGTTCGTCAGCGTCGATCCCGAGCGGGATACGCCCCAGGTTCTGGCCGGCTACGTGCCGCATTTCGACAAGCGATTCATCGGCCTGACCGGCGCTGCCGGCGACATCGAAAAGGTGATGAAGCAGTACAAGGTTGTCGCACAGAAGGTGAAGAACGAGGAGGGCGGCTACACCGTCGACCACAGCGCCGGTTCCTATCTGCTGGACAAGGAAGGCAAGCTCAGGGTGTACGAGGCCTACGGCACCCCGGCGGCCAACCTTGCTTCTGATATCCGGCAGTTGTTACGCTAAACTTGGCGTATCACTCAACCCCGCAGACATGAAGGCCGGAATATCGTGAGCAACGACAATACGCCAGCCATGCCGGCAAGTTCGCATCAGCCGCTGGATCTGGCCAAGTTCACCCTGAGCTCGCCGACCGAGATCGCGCAGCATCTGACCAATATCGCCAAGCACGGTCATATGGTGACGGTTTTTGCCAACAAGGGTAAAAACTTCATTCTGACCCGGCTGTTGGAGGTGGATTACCAGGCCGGCGTTTTCGTTTTCGACTGGGGCGCAGAGGAAGAAACCAATGCCCAGGTTCTGAACAGCGAGCGCAATGTCTTCGTCTGTTCTCCCGAGGGCGTCAAGACCCAGTTTGTCACTGGCCAGATCAGCCGGGTGATGGTGGACAACCGGCCGGCCTTCCAGTGCCGGCTGCCGGAGCAGGTGATCAAGCTGCAGCGGCGCGAGTTTTTCCGCATTCAGACGCCGCTGGGCCAGCCGATTTTTTGCCATATCAGCGATTTCGGCCAGCGGGAGATCGATCTCGCGTTGTTCGACATCAGCCTGGGCGGCCTGAGCCTGTGGCTGCCGGGCGTAGATACGCCAGGCTTCGACATCGGCCAGCAGTACCGCCAGTGCTCGATCGATCTGAAACCGTTCGGCACGCTCTCGCTGGGCGTCGAGGTGCGCCACCGCCTGACCGCGCGGATGCGCAACGGCAACGAGGCGATGCGGGTGGGATGCTCCTATCTCAACCTGACGCCGCCGATGGAAACCATCATCCAGCGTTATGTCGGCTTCCTCGAGCGCGAACGCCGCGCGATGGTGGGTTGACCGGACTTATCGAAATCCTTTTCGCAGTAGAACATCATGAAGCTGACCATTGCCCTGTCCAAGGGCCG
The DNA here is from genome assembly GCF_039708975.1 of Chromobacterium indicum. Taxonomy (NCBI): domain Bacteria; kingdom Pseudomonadati; phylum Pseudomonadota; class Betaproteobacteria; order Neisseriales; family Chromobacteriaceae; genus Chromobacterium; species Chromobacterium indicum. The sequence continues at coordinate 14,243 of NZ_JAYFSJ010000014.1, read as the reverse complement.
CATCTTTGAAGAAACGCTGCCCTTGCTGGCGGCTGCCGGCATCGTGCCGGCGGAAAACCCGGAATCCTCGCGCAAGCTGATCATCGGCACCAACCACCCGGACGTGCAACTGGTGATCGTGCGCGCGTCCGACGTGCCCACCTATGTGCAGTACGGCGCGGCCGATCTCGGCATCGCCGGCCGCGACGTGCTGATCGAGCATGGCGGCGCCGGCCTGTACCAGCCGCTGGACCTCAACATCGCCAAATGCAAGATGATGGTGGCGGTGCAGGAAGGCTTCGATTACGACGCGGCGGTGCGCCGCGGCGCGCGGCTGAAGATTGCCACCAAATATCCGCAGATCGCCCGCGAGCATTTCGCCAAGAAGGGCGTGCACGTCGACATCATCAAGCTGTACGGCTCGATGGAGCTGGCGCCGTTGGTTGGCCTGGCCGACGCCATCGTCGACCTGGTGTCCACCGGCGGCACGCTGCGCGCCAATAAGCTGGAGGCGGTCGAGCACATCATCGACATCAGCTCGCGCCTGGTGGTGAACCAGGCCGCGCTGAAGCTCAAATACGACGCGATCCAGCCGGTGCTGGACGCTTTCGCCGGCGCCGTGCCGGCCTGACCGTTTCCAACTCATGACGCTCCGCCGGTCAACCGATTGCCGGCGGCCGGCGTTGCCCATTCTTCAAGCTCCAAGCATCAGAGAATCATCATGTTGAAACTGTCCTCCTCCCAGCCCGACTTCGCCGCGCGCCTGAAAGCGCTGCTGGCCTTCGAAACCGCGCAGGACCCCGCAGTCGACGCCGCCGTGGCGTCCATCTGCGCCGATGTCCATCATCGCGGCGACGCGGCGCTGGTGGAGTACACCAACCGTTTCGACCGCATGCAGGCGGCGGGCATGGCCGACCTGACGCTCAGCCGCGAGCAGCTGGAAGCCGCGTGGGGACGTTTGCCGGCCGATGTGCGCGACGCGCTGTCCGCCGCCGCCGACCGCGTGCGCCGCTACCACGAGAAGCAACTGGCGCATTCCTGGAGCTATGAGGACGAAGACGGCACCTTGCTGGGCCAGCAGGTGACGGCGCTGGACCGCGTCGGCATCTACGTGCCGGGCGGCAAAGCCGCATACCCGAGCTCGGTGCTGATGAACGCGCTGCCGGCCAAGGTGGCCGGCGTCGGCGAAATCATCATGGTGGTGCCGACGCCGGGCGGCGAGCGCAACGACCTGGTGCTGGCCGCGGCCTACATCGCCGGCGTCGACAAGGTGTTCACCTGCGGCGGCGCCCAGGCGGTGGCCGCGCTGGCCTACGGCACCGAGACCGTGCCGCAGGTGGACAAGATCACCGGCCCGGGCAACGCCTACGTCGCCGCCGCCAAGCGCCGGGTGTTCGGCGTGGTCGGCATCGACATGGTGGCCGGCCCGTCGGAGATCCTGGTGATCTGCGACGGCGACACGCCGCCTGACTGGGTGGCGATGGACCTGTTCAGCCAGGCCGAGCATGACGAGATCGCCCAGGCCATCCTGCTGTGTCCGTCAGCCGATTACATCGAGCAGGTGGAGGCCAGCATCCAGAAGCTCATGCCGTCCATGCCGCGCCGCGCCATCATCGAAGCCAGCCTGGGCAACCGCGGCGCGCTGATCCAGGTGGCGAACCTGGCCGAGGCCTGTGAGATCTGCAATTACATCGCTCCGGAGCACCTGGAGCTGTCGGTGGCCGATCCGGACGCGCTGCTGCCGCAGCTGCGCCACGCCGGCGCCATCTTCATGGGTCGCTTCACCTCGGAAAGCCTGGGCGACTATTGCGCCGGTCCGAACCACGTGCTGCCGACCAGCCGCACCGCGCGTTTCGCCAGCCCGCTGGGCGTCTACGACTTCCAGAAGCGCAGCAGCCTGATCCGCGTGTCGCAGGCGGGCGCGCAGAAGTTGGGCCGCATCGCCAGCCTGCTGGCGCACGGCGAAGGCCTGACCGCGCATGCCCGCGCCGCCGAGCTGCGGCTGGAGGATGGGAAGCCGGGCTAGGGCATTTCCGCGCGGTCCTCTACCCTGAAAGCTGGCAAGGCCGGCGGAGGAGTGGGAGCGATGGCGAGGATAGGCGTGTGGCTGGCGGTTGGCCTGCTGTGCTTGGCCGCGTCCGCGTTCGGCGCGGAAAAGAAGGTGTTCCTGCTGGAGAGTTATCACAGCGATTACCAGTGGGATCATGACTACCGCGCGGCGCTGTACGAAAAGCTGTCCGGACGGTGCGAACTGGCGGTGTACACGCTGGACAGCAAGCGCCTGCCGCGCGAGCAAGTGCTGATCCGGGCTGAGGAGGCGCGCAAGCGCATCGCCGCGTTCCAGCCCGATCTTGTCATCGTTGGCGACGATGCCGCGTTACAACTGGTGGGGAGCAAGCTGGCCGAGGCCGGCGTTCCGGTCATCTATCTTGGCATCAACAACAATCCGCGCAACTATTTCCAGTCCACGCCGAGCAATATCAGCGGCGTGCTGGAGCGGCCGCTGATCCTGCGCAATATTTTCGAGCTGGGGCGCATGGTGCCCGGCTTGAAGCGCGCGCTGGCCCTGTTCGACAGCGACTTGACTTCGCGCATCATCCGCGACGAAGCCTTCGTCGGCCGGGACAACATCCGGCTGGGCGGCATAGACGTCGACATCGCGCTGCCCTACACCTTCGCCGAGTGGCAGCAGCGTGTCCTGCAGGCGCCGCAGCGCTACCAGGCGATCTGGGTAGGACTGTATTTCACGCTGCGCGACGACAACGGCAAGGTCGTGCCTAGCGACGAAGTGATGCGCTGGACCGCGGCCAACAGCAAATTGCCGATGTTCGCGTTCTGGAATTTCGCGGTAGGCAAGGGCAAGGCCATAGGCGGCCGGGTGCTGACCGGGCGCGAGCAGGGGCTGGAGGCTGCGCGGATGGCGCAGGCGATGCTGTTCGAGAACCGCAGCCTGTCCTCATTGTTCCCGGTCACGCCGTCGGAAGGCGAATATCTGTTCAGTCGCAGCGAACTGGCGCGTTCCGGCCTGTCGCTGCCGCCGCAGGTGGCGCGCAAGGCGCATTGGGTCGAGTAGCCCAAAACCGGCGAAACTTGTAGGATGGACGTTCCGGCCTGGCGCGCGCCGCGCGGCCGGCAAGGGGCGAGAAAGAGACATGAAACTGACTGTGCAACAACTGGTGCGGCCCGAGATCGCCGCCATCGGGGCCTACCACGTGGCCGACGCCTCCGGCTTCATCAAGCTGGACGCGATGGAAAACCCGTGGCCGCTGCCGGTCGAGCTGCAGCATGAACTGGCCGCCGAGCTGGCCCAGGTGGCGCTGAATCGCTATCCGGACGCCAACGGCGGCGGCCTGAAAGACGATCTGCGCGCCGCCTTCGCCATTCCCGCTGCGGCCGACGTCGTGCTGGGCAACGGGTCGGACGAGCTGATCACGCTGGTCACCCAGGCGCTGGCGCGTCCCGGCGCCAAGCTGTTGGCGCTGGAGCCATCGTTCGTGATGTACAAGATGAACGCGCTGTTCTCCGGCCTGCAGTACGTCGGCGTGCCGCTGAGCGGTGATTTCACGCTGGATCTGCCGGTCACGCTCGCCGCCATCGAGCGCGAGCAGCCGGCGGTGGTGTTCGTGTCCTACCCCAACAATCCCACTGGTCCGCGCTACGCCCGCGACGAGGTGATGGCGATCTGCCGCGCCGCGCCGGGGCTGGTGGTGGTGGACGAGGCCTATCAGAGCTTCGCCTCCGACAGCTTCATGGACCTGGCCGGCGAGCTGGACAATCTGCTGGTGATGCGCACGCTGTCCAAGCTGGGCCTGGCCGGCATCCGCCTCGGCTATGCGGCGGCCAGCCCGGCGTGGATCAATGAATTGAACAAGGTGCGGCCGCCGTACAACGTCAATGTGCTGACCCTCGCCGCCGCCCGTTTCGCCCTGAAGCATCTGGACGTGTTCAACCGCCAGGCGGCCGAGCTGCGCGCCGAGCGCGCGAAACTGTCGGCGGCGCTGGCCGCCTTGCCTCAGTTGGCGGCGTTTCCGTCCGAGGCCAATTTCGTCACCGTCCGCGCGCCGGACGCGCCGGCCCTGTTCCAGCACTTGAAGGCGTCCGGCATCCTGATCAAGCAACTGCACGGCAGCCACTCGCTGCTGGCGAACTGCCTGCGCCTGACCGTGGGCAGCCCGGACGAAAACGCCGCGCTGCTGTCCGCCATCCAACGTTTTTTCGCCTGAAGCCGCAATGAGAACCGCAACCGTCACTCGCAACACGCTGGAAACCCAGATCACCGTCAGCCTGAATCTGGACGGCACCGGCGTCGGCCGCTTTGAAACCGGCGTGCCCTTCCTCGACCACATGATGGACCAGATCGCCCGCCACGGCCTGATCGACCTGGACGTCAAGGCGGTGGGCGACCTGCATATCGACGCCCACCACACGGTGGAAGACATCGGCATCACGCTGGGCCAGGCTTTCGCCAAAGCCATCGGCGACAAGAAGGGCATCCGCCGCTACGGCCACGCCTACGTGCCGCTGGACGAGGCGCTGAGCCGGGTGGTGATCGACCTGTCCGGCCGCCCGGGCCTGGCCTACAACGTCGACTACACCCGCGCCAGCATCGGCCAGTTCGATGTGGACCTGTTCTCCGAATTCTTCCACGGCTTCGTCAACCACAGCATGGTTACCCTGCACATCGACAATCTGCGCGGCCACAACAGCCACCATCAGGCCGAGACCATCTTCAAGGCTTTCGGCCGCGCGCTGCGCATGGCTTGCGAGCACGATGAGCGCATGGCCGGCATCACGCCGTCCACCAAAGGGACGCTGTCGGCATGAAGGTTGCAGTGATTGATTACGGCATGGGCAATCTGCACTCGGTGCTGAAGTCCCTGCAGGCCGCCAACGAAAACGGCGCCGATATTTTCCTGACCCGCGACCCGGAAGCGGTGGTGAAGGCCGACAAGGTGGTCTTCCCCGGCCAGGGCGCGATGCCCGACTGCATGCGCGAGCTGAACCGCCACGGCCTGGCCGAGGCGGTGCGTGAAACCACGCAGAGCAAGCCGTTTTTTGGAATCTGCGTCGGCGCGCAGCTATTGTTCGAACATAGCGAGGAAGGCGACACCGCCGGCCTGGGCCTGTTCCCGGGCGACGTGCGGCGTTTCGCCGACGATCTCGTCGCCGGCGGCGAGCGGCTGAAGGTGCCGCACATGGGCTGGAACCAGGTTTACCAGACCCGGTCCCACCCTTTGTTCGCGGGCATCGCCGACGGCGAGCGCTTCTATTTCGTCCACAGTTACCATTTCGCGCCGGCCGACGCGGCGCTGACGCTCGCGGAAAGCGATTATCCGCAGCGGTTTGCTTGCATCGTCGGGCGTGGCAACATATTCGCCACGCAGTTTCACACCGAAAAGAGCCACCGGGCCGGCCTTCAGATGATGAAGAACTTCCTGGTCTGGGACGGCAATGTTTAACTTACGAATACACCTAGCACCATGCTGCTGATACCCGCGATAGACCTGAAAGACGGTCAATGCGTACGCCTGAGACAGGGCGCGATGGACGACGCCACCATTTTTTCCGACGATCCGGTCAAGGTTGCCGCCCACTGGCGCGACCAGGGCGCGCGACGCCTGCATCTGGTGGACTTGAACGGCGCCTTCGCCGGCAAGCCGAAAAACCTGTCGGTGATCCGCGACATCCTCGGCGAGGTCGGCACCGACATGCCGGTGCAGCTGGGCGGCGGCATCCGCGATCTGGACACCATCGAGGCCTACCTCGACATGGGCCTGTCCTATGTGATCATCGGCACCGCCGCGGTCAAGACGCCGGGCTTCCTGCACGACGCCTGCGACGCCTTCCCCGGCCAGGTCATCGTCGGCCTGGACGCCAAGGACGGCATGGTGGCGATCGACGGCTGGGCCAAGATCACCAACCATAATGTGATCGATCTGGCCAAGCGCTTCGAGGACTATGGCGTCAACTCGGTGATCTACACCGACATCGGCCGCGACGGCATGATGACCGGCGTCAACATCGACGCCACCGTCAAGCTGGCGCAGGCGCTGACCATCCCGGTGATCGCCTCCGGCGGACTGACCAACCTCGACGACATCCGCGCGCTGTGCGCGGTGGCGGACGAGGGCGTGGAGGGAGCGGTCACCGGCCGCGCCATCTACGAGGGCAGCATCGATTTCGCCGCCGCGCAGACGCTGGCGGACGAACTGGCCGGCTGAGCCGGCTGACCGCGTGGAAGCGGCGGGCATGTCCCGCCGCTTCGGCGCGCCTGAAGCTTTCTGGAAACGCACATGCTTGCCAAACGCATCATCCCCTGTCTGGACGTGACCGCCGGCCGCGTGGTCAAGGGCGTCAACTTCCTGGGCCTGCGCGACGCGGGCGACCCGGTGGAGATCGCCCGCCGCTACAACGAGCAGGGCGCCGATGAACTGACTTTCCTCGACATCACCGCAAGCTCCGACCAGCGCGACATCATCCTGCACGTCATTGAGGCGGTGGCCGAGCAGGTGTTCATCCCGCTGACCGTCGGCGGCGGCGTGCGCAGCGTCGCCGACATCCGCCGCCTGCTCAACGCCGGCGCCGACAAGGTCAGCATCAATACCGCGGCGGTGACGAATCCCGAGTTCGTCCGCGAGGCGTCCGATCACTTCGGCAACCAGTGCATCGTCGTCGCGCTGGACGCGAAGGCGGTGACGCCGGAGAACGACCGCTGGGAAATCTTCACCCATGGCGGCCGCAACCGCACCGGGCTGGACGCCGTCGAATGGGCGCGCAAGATGCAGGTGCTGGGCGCCGGCGAAATCCTGCTCACCAGCATGGACCGCGATGGAACCAAGGTTGGCTTCAACCTGCCGCTGACGCGCGCGGTGTCCGACGCGGTCAACATCCCCGTCATCGCCTCCGGCGGCGTCGGCAATCTGCAGCATCTGGTCGACGGGGTGAAGGAAGGCCACGCCGACGCGGTGCTGGCGGCCAGCATCTTCCACTTCGGCGAATACACGGTGACGGAAGCCAAGCAGGCGATGCGCGCCGCCGGCATCGAGGTGAGGCTATGAGCTGGCTGGACGAAGTGAAGTGGGACGACAAGGGCCTGGTGACCGCCATCGCCCAGGACGCGGCCAGCGGCCGGGTGCTGATGGTGGCGTGGATGAGCCGCGAAAGCCTGCAGCTGACCGCCGACACCGGCATCGCCCACTACTGGAGCCGCTCGCGGCAAAAGCTGTGGAAGAAGGGCGAGGAGTCCGGCCATCTGCAGCACGTCAAGGAGCTGCGCCTGGATTGCGACGGCGACGTGATCGTGATGCAGATCGAACAAATCGGCGGCATCGCCTGTCACACCGGACGGGAGAGTTGTTTCTACCGCCGTTTCGAGAACGGCGGCTGGACGACGGTGGACGCGGTGCTGAAAGACCCGCACGCGATCTACCATCCCTGAATTGCGGCCGGTCAACGCCGGCGCCGCCGGCCGGGTTACAATGGCGGACCGGTTTTGCCAGAATGTCATGCCCGCGCCGTATACTGGAAGGCTGGCGGGCATCAGAGCCTGAACAGGGCTCGAAAGGATAAGGATATGACCCCGGACGTGTTGAAGAACATAGCCGATACGCTGGAAGCCCGGCGCGAGGCGGCGCCGCAATCGTCCTACGTGGCTTCGCTGTTCCATAAGGGCGAAGACGCCATCCTGAAGAAGGTGGCGGAAGAGGCGGCCGAGACGCTGATGGCGTCCAAGGACAAGGACAAGCTGCATCTGGTGCGCGAAGTGGCCGACTTGTGGTTCCATACCATGGTGCTGTTGACATATCATGGCCTGCGCCCGGAAGACGTGGTGATGGAGCTGCATCGCCGCGAGGGCATTTCCGGCCTGGACGAGAAGGCCGCGCGCAAACCCACAGCCTGAATGACGGAACACTCACGATGAGCGATTGCCTTTTCTGCAAGATCGTGGCGGGCCAGATTCCCGCCAACAAGGTTTACGAAGACGACGACGTGCTGGCCTTCCACGACATCCGTCCGATCGCGCCGGTGCATTTCATGATCATTCCCAAGCGCCACGTCGACTCGCTGGCCCATTGCGGCCCCGAGCACGAGGCGGTGCTGGGCAAGATCCTGACGCTGGCGCCCCGGCTGGCCAAGGAGCAGGGCCTGGAGTCCGGCTTCAAGACCGGCATCAACACCGGCCGCGGGGGCGGCCAGGAAGTATTCCATCTGCACGTGCATGTGTTCGGCCACAAGGGCTGAGCGCGGCTCCCGTTTTTTCATCAAGGAAGAGTCACAATGGGTTCTCTGAGCATCTGGCATTGGCTGATCGTGCTGCTGATCGTGGTATTGGTGTTCGGCACCAGGAAGCTGCCCGGCATCGGCAAGGACCTCGGCAACGCGGTCAAGGGCTTCAAGGAAGGCATGAACGAAGGCGCCAAGGAAGGCCAGCCGCCGGCCAAGGACGCCGGCCGCATCATTGACGGCGAAGCCGACAAGAAATGACGTGGTGACGCGGCGTGTTTGACATCAGTTTCGGCGAATTCGCCCTGATCGGCGTGGTGGCGCTGGTGGTGCTGGGCCCGGAGCGTCTGCCCGCGGTGGCGCGCACCGTCGGCGCGTTGCTGGCCCGCGCCCAGCGCTTCGTCGCCAATGTGAAGGCGGACATGCAGCAGCAAGCCAATCTGCAGGGGCTGGATTCCATCCGGCAAGACCTGCAGGAGGCGGCGCAAAGCTTCCGCGGCCAGCTGGAGGCCGAGGTGCAGCAGGTCCGCGACACGATAGACCAGGGCGCCGCCGACGCGCGCGCGCTGGCCGATGAGGCGGCGGAGCCTTTCCACGAGGCCGAGCGCACGATACACGGCGGACCTGCGCCGGACGCGGAGGCCGAGGCTCATGAAGCCGAGGCGCATCCGCCCGAGGCGGCTCCGGCCGCGCCAGCCGATGTCCCGCCGCGCGACGAAAACCAGCTGGACCTGTTCGACGACGCTTCGCCGAGCAGGCCCGCCTCCCAACCTTCCGCAACACAAGCCCGCGAATGAACGAACAACCGCTGCTCGCGCACCTGATCGAGCTGCGCACCCGGCTGGTGCGCGCGCTGCTCGGCATCGCCCTGGCGTTTCTGGGGCTGTTCCACTGGTCATCCGACATCTACCACCTGCTGGCCAAGCCGTTGCTGGACGCGTTGCCGCAGGGCGGCAGCATGATCGCCACCGAAGTGACGTCCACTTTCTTCGTGCCGATGAAGGTGACCATGCTGGTGGCCTTCCTGGTTTCGCTGCCCAACACGCTGTACCAGATCTGGGCCTTTGTCGCGCCCGGCCTGTACAGCCATGAGAAGAAGCTGGTGCTGCCATTGGTGCTGGCCAGCCTCTTGCTGTTCCTCACCGGCATGGCCTTCGCTTATTTCCTGGTGTTCCCGGTGGTGTTCCACTTCATGTCGGCGGTGACGCCTGCCGGCGTCAGCATGATGACCGACATCGACAAGTACCTGTCCTTCGTCCTGGGCATGTTCCTGGCTTTCGGCACCACGTTCGAGGTGCCGGTGGTGGTGGTGTTGTTGACGCGGATGGGGGTAGTGACGGTAGCCAAGCTGCGCGAGGCGCGGCCTTATGTGATCGTCGGCGCTTTCGTGGTCGCGGCCATTGTCACGCCGCCGGACGTGTTGTCGCAAACGATGCTGGCGGTGCCGCTGTGGCTGCTGTTCGAGGCCGGGGTGCTGGTGGCGGCGCTGCTGGAGCGCAAGGCGCGCGCCCGCGAACAGGCGGAGAGCGCGCCATGAGCCGCGAAGCCTGCCGCGCCGGCGCGTCCGCCGCGCTGATCGCCCTGATCGCGTTGACGCTGGCCTGGGAGCTGTGGCTGGCGCCGCTGCGCGCCGGCGGCTCCTTTCTGGCGTTCAAGGCCTTGCTGTTGCTGCTGCCGCTGCGCGGCATCCTGGCGGGGCGGCTCTATACCTATCAGTGGTCGAGCATGTTCATCCTGGGATTTTTCATCGAGGGCGTGATGCGCGGCTGGGCCGACCATGGCCTGTCGCAGCGATTGGCATGGTGTGAAGTCCTGATTAGTACACTATTCTTCATCTGTGTATTGGGATACGCCAGGAGCTTCAAGAAGCTCAAGGCCTGAGGCTCGCCAGAATCAAGGAAGACCGGCATCCCATGATGCCGGTTTTTTTTTGAGATTTTTGCCACTGATATCGCGTGAACTTAGCCGTTCAGAATGCCGCGGCTGGCAGGCCGACGGGACGCTCATCTAGAATCGCTGCACAAAACGGATCGGACTCAGTCCGGCCACTTTCATCTCATCGGGTGTGGGGAAGTACAATGCGGAATTTTTCCATCGCGGCCAGGATTACCCTCGGCTTCGGGCTGCTATTGGCAGCCCTGGTTCTCACCGGCGTGTTCACGCAGTTGGGTTTGAACAAGATTTCGACGCGGGTGGCGGAAGTCAGCTCGCACGAGTTGGTGTTCTACACGGACATCGTCGATTTGCAGCGCGGCATGGGCAATTTGCGCCGCTTCGAGAAAGACTATTTCATCAATATCTCCAGCGACGCCAAGCGCGCCGAGTATCTGGGCAAGTGGAAGGACGCGCTGGCCGGGGCGCAGAAGTCGATCCAGCAGGCGGGCACGCATCCGCTGGACGACGGCGCCAGCCAGAAGCTGGCCAAGCTCGGCACGTTGCTGGCCGGCTACGCCGACGGTTTTGGCAAGGTGTCGGCCCAGGTGGAGGCCAAGCAGTTGACCGCCACCGCCGACGCCAACCACGAGCTGGACAAGTACAAGGAAAATATCCACCAGATGGAAGGCGCGACCGAGGAGCTGGCCAAGGCCGCGGCGGACGCCGTCGGCCTGCTGGACGACCAGATTGACGCCACCGCCACCGCGGTGCGCAGCCAGTTGATGACCGAGATCATCATCGCGCTGGGCGTCGGCGTCTTGTTCGCCTGGTACATCATTTCCTCCATCCGCCAGCCGCTGCTGAAAATGCGCGACGCCAGCCAGGAGCTGGCCGACCAGCGCAATCTGCGCTTGCAGTTGCCGGATTTCGGCCAGAACGAGTTGGGCAGCGTCGGCGGCTCGCTGGGCAAGCTGGTGGACAGCGTCAGGTCGGTTGTCGAGGAGTCGCAGCAACACTCCGCCAGCCTGGCGAAAGCGGCCGGACAGCTGTCCGGCGTCAGCGAGCACGTGTCGTCGGCTTCCGTTCACCAGTCGGAGGCGGCGTCCAGCGGCGCGGCGGCGATCGAGCAGATGTCGGTCAGCATCAATCTGGTGGCCGACAGCACCCAGGACGTCGAGCGCCAGGCGAGGCTGACCATGGAGCAGGCCAGCGCCGGCACCGAGCTGGCGCAGAAGGCGGCCGGCGAGATCCGCCAGATCGCCAGCACCATCACCGAGACCGCGACGGTGATGGACGGCTTGAACCAGCGCTCGTCCGACATCAGCGACATCGTCCGCGTCATCCACGACATCGCCGAGCAGACCAATCTGTTGGCGCTGAACGCGGCGATCGAGGCGGCGCGCGCCGGCGAGATGGGCCGCGGCTTCGCGGTGGTGGCGGACGAGGTGCGCAAGCTGGCGGAACGCACCAGTCAGGCCACCACCGAGATCTCCAGCCACATCGACGGCGTGCTGGCCGACACTCAGCGCGCCTACCAGAGCATGCAGCAGGCCAACAGCCGCATCGAAAACGGCGTGGTCAGCGCCTCCAGCGTCGCCGACGCGCTGGGCCAGATCCGCGAGCTGGCCCAGCAATCGGTGCAGCGCATCGCCGACATCGCCAACGCGATCAAGGAGCAGAGCCTGGCCAGTCAGTCGGTGGCGCGCAATGTCGAGCAGATCGCCCAGATGAACGGCCAGACCACCGAGGCTGCTACCGAGGCCAGCAAGCTGGCCACCGAGCTGAGCGGCTTGTCCGAGGAGCTGGACGCCTGCCTGCAGCGTTTCCGCACCTGAGTCCGGCGCGCGCGGTGACAAACCAAAGCCCCGGCTGCGCGCCGGGGCTTTTTGTTTGCCAGCGCGTCAGGGCAGGGCCAGCGCCGCCAGCGTGTTGTCGCGCAGCGCGCGCCGCAGCTGCGCGGTGTCCATGCCGCGCAATCCGGCCAGCACCTCGACGAAACGGGCCAGCTGGAAGGGTTCGTTCGGCGCGTCCTGCGCGTATTCTGGGCGGATGTCCGGCGCGTCGGTTTCCAGCACCAGGCTGGAGAGCGGCAGGGTGGCGGCCAGCGCTCGGATGCGGCGCGAGCCGCTGTAGGTCATCGCGCCGCCGAAGCCCAGCTTGAAGCCCTGGCGGATGAAGGCTTGCGCCTGTTGCTCGCTGCCGTTGAAGGCATGGGCGATGCCGCATTCCACCTTCTGCTCGCGCAAGTATTTCAGCACCCGGTCCACCGAGCGGCGCACATGAAGCACCACCGGCAGGCTGTGTTTGCGGGCCAGCTTCAGCTGTTCGACCAGCAGCGTCTCCTGCCGTTCCGGGTCCAGTTCGGGCAGATAGAAATCCAGGCCGATCTCGCCGACGGCGACCGGCGCGTGCCGCGCCAGGTACTCGTCCAGCAGGGCCAGGTGCTCGTCAAGATGCCGGTCCAGGTAGATGGGATGCAGGCCGAAGGCGATCCAGCAGCCATAGCGCTCGCGCATCGCCAGCACGTCATCGAAGGTGCCGGCCATCACCGCCGGCACCAGCAGCTGGCCGACGCCCGCCGCGCGCGCGCGCGCCGCTACGCCATCCACGTCCGGCGCCAGCTCCGGCGCGTCCAGGTGGCAGTGGCTGTCTATCAGGCAGTCTTCGGCCGGCAGCGGATCGAAGCGCATCACAGTTTCCAGGTGAAGCCCAGCAGCGTCTGCCAGCCGGCGGTATGCTCGCCGGTGTTTTCCGCCGCCCAGCGGCTGCCGGCGCCCAGGTCCAGCGTCCAGTGGCGGGAGAGTGGGTGCGACATCACCAGCAACAGATTGCTTTGCTCCAGCTGCCAGCCAGATCCGTCGTCATGGTGATTCAAACCCAGCCGGCGCTTCTGGTTGGCCAGACTGGCCCAGCCCAGCACTGAAAACTTCTGGCCCATCCAATCGCCCAGCGGCGCGTCCAGCGTGGCTACCAGCAACTGGCCGGGATGGCTGTCGCCGATGCGGCTGGCGTAGCCGAAGGACAGGCTGCCGTCGCGCGGCAGGTCGAAGCCGTAGCGCGTCAGCGCCAGGCTCTGCGACACCCCGCCGCCCAGGCTCCAGGCCGGCTCGTTGGCCACGCCCAGCGACACCCATCCCGCGGGCGCCGGCAGCGCCCAGCCGCCTTCGCCATCCTGCACATAGAGCGCGCCGAAACGGGTGCGGTATTGCAGGTCCACGCTGGGTTGCAGCCGCGAGGAGTTGCCGTAGGACGTTTGCCGCGTCATCAGCTCGGTGCTGATGGACAGATCGAAATCCTTGCCGTCTTCGGCATGGCAGGACAGGGCGGCCAGCGACAGGCAGAGCAGGCTGGCGACGGTGAGCGGGCGTGGCATCGGAGCTCCGGTATGGGAAAGGGCCGCGGCGCGGCCCGGTTCAAGCGATTATTTTAGCCAACTTGGCGACGAAGCGCGCCAGATGCGGGTCGCTGTCGGCGCGCAGGCCGCTAGTCATCCCGCGGACTTCGGCCATCTTGTTTCGATCTCGGCGGCAATCCGTTCCGCCGCCTGCTCCGCGGCGAGCAAGCAGGCGTCTATGCGCAAATCCGCGGTATCCCAGGTTTCATAGCTGCGGCGAACCACGGTCTCCCAGTCCGGCAGCCGGTGGCCAGGGATGTCGGCGGCGCGGGACTCCAGCTGGGCTCGCTGCTCGGTCTGGTCCGAACAGACGATTTCCACCTCCAGCAGGCGCGCGCCGGCTTCCTTGGCCGTTGCGCGCCAGGCTTCCCGGGTGATGGGGAGAGGATTGACCGAGTCGGCGACGACGATATGGCCCAGGCGCAGGTTGTCCGCCGCCAGCGCATAAGCGGCCAGATATCCTTCGGGGCCGATCTGGGCGAGGCTGCCGGCGCGCAGCAGCGCCTGCTCGATCGTGTCGATGCGCAGATGCGTCGCGGCCAACTTGCCGGCAAGCAGCCTGGCGATGGTGGTTTTGCCCACGCCGGGCAAGCCGCCTAGGGCGATCAACAGGCCGCTCACGCGTCTTCTTCCTCCGGCTGCAACTGCTGCAGCAGGTAGAGCTTGTGGTAGATGCCGCCGTGCCGCATCAGCGCGTCATGGTCGCCGGATTCGGCGATGCGGCCGTGGTTGAGCACGACGATGGCGTCGGCGTCGCGGATGGTGGACAGGC
>NZ_JAYFSJ010000013.1:0-146995 GCF_039708975.1 Chromobacterium indicum | reverse complement strand
TGCAGCAGGCGGACGATGAAGCTGAAGTCGTCCTCGCGGTACTGCAGGCAATAGCTCCGCGGCTGCGCCGGGCCGACCTTGAACTCGATGGTCTGGGCGCGGGCGAACACCGGGTTGGCCGCCTGATGCTCGTGGACGATCTGCTGGACGATGTCCGGCACGCTCAAGTCCTGGAACACCCGCGAGGTGCGGCGGTGGCGCAATAGCGCGATCGGCGGCTCGATGGTCAGGCCATACTGGGCGAAGCCGCCGTCGGACCCCATCAGCCGGGCCTGGCTGACCACGCCGCAGCGGATGGTCTCCTGGCCCTGAGCGTCGGCGATGCCGATGCGGGCGGACTGGCCAAGCAGGGTCTTGAGTTCGATGGTGCCGTCAGGGGACAGGCAGGTAAGTTGATAACGATAGGCCTTGGACACGCCCTCTTCGCCATCCAGGCTTTGCGGCAGCAGCTGCTCGGCGGCGACGGATCCGCTGCCCAGCTCCAGGGTGAGCAAGCGCTGGTCTTGATTGAAGGCGGAGGCGAAGGAGGAAAGAAGGCTGTCAAGGTCCATCGATTGTCCAAAACGAAAGCGCCCTTGAAGCAGGGCTTGAAAGTGAGAAAACCGAAAAGAACCAGCATTTTATGTGGGAGGCATCGCGTCAACAAGGCGAACATTCTGCTTCATTAGCGTACCTGAACTAAAGGACAGGTATGACTGGGCGTCGGGGAGACAGGCAGGGGGTGGCGCGATGGCCGGTGAAATGCTGATGAGGCGAAGGTTTCGAGATTATGAGCGAAATTGGCGACGCGAATCTACATTTTTCGTTTGGCGTCGCTCGCCGGGCCGGTCAGCCGGCGAAGCCGCCGTCGCGCAGAAAAGCGCTTCCCTCCGGCGTGGAAGGGCGGCCGAGTATCCGGTTGCGGTGGGGAGAGCGGCCGAAGCGTCGGATGATGTCGCGGTAGTCATCCGTATGGCGCAGCCAGGGCTGATGGAGGTGATGCCGACGCATCTGGTTTCTCCCAGCCGGCGGCATCTGTCGCGCCAGGCGCAGGTTTTTCTCGCCTGGCTGGCGGCCCTGCCGGCGGCGCATGCGGGAGGGACGCGCTAGTTATTAGTACTAAATGAGATTTTTTCAACAGAGTCTAATCTGAAAGCCGATTCCGGTCGGCGGAGGATGAGGCCATGAAGGATTCGAAGTACCACGGCATCTGGATATGCTTGCTGTTGCTGGACGGCGCCGGAGTGGGCCTGGGGTATAAATGGGTGGATCGCGAGTTTCCCACCCTTTCCCTCAGCGGCTACATCACATTGGCGCTGCTGGTTTCCTGCCTGGCGGCCGCGCCGCTGATCCGGTTTCTGGTGGTCGGCTGGGGAGCGCGCTACGAGGAGTTCCGCAACCGGCTGAATAACGGCGCGTTGGTATTTTACTTGCGGCAGTTCTGGCAGCCGCGCACCGACAGGATCCCGGCGTTGAAGGAGTGGCCGCTGCCGCCTGAGAGGAAAGGCGAAGCGGACGCGGCTGCCGAGAGCCTGTTCGAGCTCATCTACCGCGAGCATTACGGCCGCTCGGCCTTCATCATGCCGCTGGCGCTGTTGCAGGTGGCCATTTTGCTCATGGTCACTTTGTACGCGTTGGCGGAAATGGAGAAGCTGAAGCTGTTGGTGAACAATCTGGTCATTGTGGCGTCCATTGCCGGCGCTTATCTGTTTGTCGTCAGCGACATGGTGACGGCAGTGCGGCGGCGCAGCCTGAACGTGGCGGACGTTTACTGGTACGCGCTGCGCATGACGCTGGCCATTCCGATAGGCGCGGCGGTGAGCGCCGCCTCCAGCGCCGATGCCCACGCGGTGTCTGCCTTGCAGACAGTGGTGGCTTTCGCCATCGGCGCTTTCCCCATGGATGTGCTGATGAAACTGCTGCGGCGCCTGGCGTCGCGCAGCTTTGGGGCCAGCGAACAGGATCAGAACAGCGACCAGTTGATCAAGCTGGAAGGGGTGACCGCCGACATCGCCGCCGGGATGGCGGCCGAGGGCGTCAATTCCATCGAGCAATTGATCGGCACCGATCCGGTGCTGCTGTCCATCCGCACCGGCTTCCCGTTCAAGTTCATCCTGCGGTTGAGCAGCCAGGCCATCGTCTGGCGCTATTTCAGCGATCACGGCGCCAGCCTGGCAAGGTTGGGTTTGGCCGATGTGGAGACGATTTTCAACCTGAACGAGAAGCTGGAGCTGAAAGAGGACGACCCGCACCGCCAGCAGGCCGACAAGGTGGTGGCCAACGCGGCCGCCTGTCTGCAGGCCGGCGGCGGAACGACGCCGGACGAGGCGACCTTGCGTTTCTTGTTTGGCGAAATCTGCAACCAGCCGTATACCCGTTTCCTGCTCTCCACGCTGAAGCAGAAGAACGGCTATCGCCGTCCGCGGCTGGTGAACGCCAAATCGCCGGAGAAACCGCCGGAAGAGCCGCCCAACGCCGCGTGAGGCCCGGTTGGCATGGCTTACCCTTTGGCGCAATATGCAGTTAAGGCCGGACTCTAGCGGAGTCCGGCTTTTTCCAAGGGGAAACCATGTTCGATAACCTTTTTCGACTCATCCCGGCAGGGGAGACGCCATGAGCCTGGCCGCCGACCTCGTCATCGCCCTGGTGGGGTTGCTGCACGTCTATTTCCTGATCCTGGAAATGTTTCTGTGGGACAAGCCGCTGGGGATGAAGACCTTCCGCCTGACGCCGGAGCGGGCGCGGGATACCAAGGTTCTGGCCGCCAACCAGGGCTTGTACAACGGCTTTCTCGCCGCCGGCCTGGTCTGGGGGCTGTGGCAGGGCGCGTTTGGATTCCAGATCAAGCTGTTTTTCCTGGCCTGCGTGCTGGTAGCCGGCGTATTCGGCGCCGCCACCGTCAACCGGCGCATCCTGTTCGTGCAGGCTTTGCCGGCGGCGCTGGGCATCGCGTTGCTGTGGCTGGCTTGAGCTGCGAGCGCGTCGCGGGGAGTGCGGATGGTTCCGGACATGAGCATCTTGGGGCGGTTTTCAGGCAGAAGGTTCAAGCCGGCGCGCATTGTGTTCGATGAGCGGGGCTTGTCCGTGCTTCGAGGCGATGCCTTGCGATGGAGAGTGCCGCTGGAGGATATCGCGTCCGTTAACCTGAGGCGGGGGCGGCGTCTATTCGGCTTGTTTTCGTTCGGCCGGTGGCTGGTGGCGGAGTCTCGCGGCGGCAAACTCTATCTTGAACCCACCCTGGAGTACAAGAAAGAGGATCTGGAGCGTTTGGTCGCGCGAATCTGCCAGTTCATCGCTTGATTCCGCGGTATCAGCCCGTGCGTTCCAGTTCCTGCAAGAAGCGCTCCAGCACCAGGTTGGCGCGCCGGCCCTTGCGCACCGCCAGCGCCAGCGGCGCGTCGTAATGGCAGACTGCAGGCAGCAATGGGCGCATCAGACCTTGCGTTACCCAGCTGGCGGCGAAGTGCTCGGGCAGATAGCCGATGTAGCGGCCGGTGAGAATCAAAAACGCGATGCCTTCGCGGTCGGACGCGGTGGCGATGGGCTTGAGCCGTTGTTGCAGCGCCTGGGCCTGCGGCGGCAGGCGGTAGCCGGGCGCGACTGCGTCGGCGGCGGCGAGGTCCGCCTCGGCCAGATCGTCGTCCGGCCGGCTGAACAGCGGGTGCTCGCGGCTGCAATACAGCTGCGAGCGCTCGTCGTACAGCGGCAGGTAGTCCAGCCCGGACAAAGGCTGGATCAGCGGCACCACGCCGGCGTGAAGCTGGCCGTCCATCAGCCCGGTTTCGATGTCGTTGGGCGTCATCATGCCGATATTGACGCGCACGTCCGGCCCCTGTTTGGCCAGCGCCCGCAGCGCCTGGGTGATGCGCATCTTGGGCAGCGTGACCAGGTTGTTGATGATGCCGATGTTCAGTTCGCCGCGCAGCTGGCGGTGCAGCAGGTTCACCTCGCTGCGGAAGTCCTCCAGCGCCGCCAGCAGCGTCTGGCTGGCGCGCAGCACCTCGCGCCCCTCATCGGTGAGGGCGAAGCCGGCGCGGCCGCGCTGGCACAGCCGGATGCCGAGGCGCTTTTCCAGGTCGCCCATCTGCAGGCTGATGGCGGAGCGGCTGATGCCCAGCACGCCCTCGGCGGCGGAGAAGCCGCCGCACTCGGCCACCGATCGGAACAGCCGCAGCAGCCGGATATCGAAATCGCTGACCTGGCCCAGCGCTGGTTTGCGGTTCATTTAAGTTGATAAATATATAATCTGAACATAAGAAAGATAGCATTTAACTCACGCAATGTCCGGCGCATGCTGTGTCCATATTCCCGCCTGCGAGGCTTGCGATGAACCACCCGCTCACCACCCGTTCCGAATTCTCCCATCTCGACCTGCGCGCGCACTGGATGCCGTTCAGCGCCAACCGCAACTTCCAGCGCGATCCGCGGCTGATCGTCGCCGGCGAAGGCAATTATCTGACCGACGCCGACGGCCGCCGGATCTTCGACAGCCTGTCCGGCCTGTGGTGTTGCGGCGCCGGCCACAGCCGCAAGGAGATCGCCGAGGCCGCCTATCGCCAGTTGTCGACACTGGATTATTCGCCCGGCTTCCAGTTTGGCCATCCGCTGTCGTTCCGCTTGGCCGAGCGGGTGGCGGCGATGACGCCGGGCGAGCTGAACCACGTGTTTTTCACCAACTCCGGCTCCGAATGCGCCGACACCGCGGTGAAGATGGCGCGCGCCTACTGGCGGCTGAAGGGGCAGGCGTCCAAAACCAAATTGATCGGCCGCGCCCGCGGCTACCACGGCGTCAACATCGCCGGCACCAGCCTGGGCGGCATGAATGGCAACCGCAAATTATTCGGCCCGCTGATGGACGCGGACCATCTGCCGCACACCTTGCTGCCGGACAACGCTTTCAGCCGAGGGCTGCCGGAGCAGGGCGCGGAGCTGGCGGACGACCTGCTGCGGCTGATCGAGCTGCACGACGCGTCCAATATCGCCGCGGTGATCGTGGAGCCGATGGCTGGCTCGGCCGGCGTTATCGTGCCGCCGCGGGGCTATCTGCAGCGCTTGCGCGAAATCTGCAGCCAGCACGGCATCCTGCTGATCTTCGACGAAGTGATCACCGGTTTCGGCCGCACCGGATCGATGTTCGGCGCCGACTATTTCGGCGTGACGCCGGACATCATGAATCTGGCCAAGCAGCTGACCAATGGCGCGCTGCCGATGGGCGCGGTGGTGGCGACGTCCGAGATCTACGACGCCTTCATGGCGCAGGCGACGCCGGAGTACGCGGTGGAGTTCGCCCATGGCTACACCTATTCCGCCCATCCGGTGGCCTGCGCGGCGGCGCTGGCGGCGCTTGACGTGCTGGAGAGCGAAAACCTGGTGGCCAGGGCCGCCGAATTGGCGCCGCATTTTGAGCGTGGCATCCACGGCCTGAAGGGCTTGCCGCACGTGGTCGACATCCGCAATTGCGGCCTGGCCGGCGCGGTGCAGATCGCGCCGCGCGGCGGCGACGCCATCGTGCGGCCGTACGAGGTGGCGATGGCGCTGTGGCGCAAGGGCTTCTACGTCCGTTACGGTGGCGACGCGCTGCAGTTCGGCCCGCCGTTCACCACCACGCCGCAGGAGCTGGACAGCCTGTTCGACGCCGTCGGCGAGACGCTGGCCAAGCTGGCCTGAAACGATTGTCACCAATAAAACGAGATCCTGAAATGACGACTTTGCAACACCTGATCGACGGCGAAGCTTGCGACGGCGGCAGTCGGCGCGCGCCGGTCTTCAATCCGTCCACCGGCGAAGCCATCGCCGAAGCGCAATTGGCCGACGCCGCCACCGTGGCGCAGGCGGTGGCGGCCGCGCTGGCGGCGTTTCCGGCCTGGCGCGACACCCCGCCGGCCAAGCGGGCGCAAGTGTTGTTCCGCTTCAAGCAGCTGCTGGAGCAGCATGAAGCCGAGATCGTGCCGCTGATCAGTCGCGAGCACGGCAAGACACTGGAAGACGCCGCCGGCGAGCTGAAACGCGGCATCGAGAACGTGGAATACGCCTGCGCCGCGCCGGAGCTGCTGAAAGGCGAGTATAGCCGCAACGCCGGCCCCAATATTGACGCCTGGAGCGATTTTCAGCCGCTGGGCGTGGTGGCCGGCATCACCCCGTTCAACTTCCCGGCCATGGTGCCGCTGTGGATGTATCCGCTGGCCATCGCCTGCGGCAACACCTTTATCCTGAAACCGTCGGAACGCGATCCCAGTTCCACCCTGCTGATCGCCCGTCTGCTGCATGAGGCTGGCCTGCCCAAGGGCGTGCTCAATGTGGTGCACGGCGACAAGGAAGCGGTGGACGCGCTGCTGGCCGCGCCGGAGGTCAAGGCTGTCAGCTTCGTCGGCTCCACGCCCATCGCTGAATACATCTATGCCGAAGGCAGCCGCCGCGGCAAGCGGGTGCAGGCGCTGGGCGGAGCCAAGAACCACGCGGTGGTGCTGCCGGACGCCGATCTAGACAATACCGTCAGCGCCCTGATGGGCGCGGCCTATGGTTCCTGCGGCGAGCGCTGCATGGCGATATCGGTTGCCGTCTGCGTCGGCGACCAAGCCGCCGACGCGCTGATCGCCAAGCTCACGCCGCAGATCAAGGCTTTGAGAGTGGGGCCGGGCACCTCACCGGGCCTGGACATGGGCCCGCTGGTGACGCGCGCCCATCTGGACAAGGTGAGCGGCTACATCGCCGACGGCGTGGCGGCCGGCGCGGAGCTGGTAGTCGATGGCCGCGGCATCAAGGTGCCGGGCCATGAGGGCGGCTTCTTCCTCGGCGGCTGCCTGTTCGACCGCGTGACGCCTCAGATGCGCATCTACCAGGAAGAAATCTTCGGCCCGGTGTTGTGCGTGGTGCGCGTGAACAGCCTGGAAGAGGCCATCGCGCTGATCAACGCCCACGAATACGGCAACGGCACTTGCATCTTCACCCGCGACGGCGAGGCGGCGCGGCTGTTCGCCGACACTGTGGAGGTGGGCATGGTGGGCATCAACGTGCCGCTGCCGGTGCCGGTGGCCTACCACAGTTTCGGTGGCTGGAAGCGCTCCTTGTTCGGCGACTTGCACGCCTATGGCCCGGACGGCGTGCGCTTCTACACTCGGCGCAAGGCAATCACCCAGCGCTGGCCGCAACGCGCCAGCCACGAGGCTTCGCAGTTCGCCTTTCCCAGTCTGTAAATCAGCCGCGGCAGACGGGCCGCTCGCGAGGGTGGCCCGTTTCGCTGGCATAATGGCAATGTCCTGACCCTGTCTGACCGCCATGAAACCGTTCGCTTCCGCAACCATCGTCTCTTCCCCTTGGATCATCCGCCGCCTGAGCGCGGCCGATATCGATGCGCGCTGGCTGGACGACTTCCAGCGCCGGCAGGAGGTGACGCTGGTATATCGCGGCGCGCCCGGAGACAGGCGCATTGTGGCCGACCCCTTCATCGACGACTGGTCGGCGGACGAGCGGCGGGCGTTGTGCCGCGAACTGGCGGCGATGGCGGACGCGGGGCGGGTGTGGGCGGCGCGGGAAGGCGGCAGCTTGGCCGGCTTCGCCGCCATTGCGCCGGAGCCGCTGGGGCCGGACGGCGAATACCGGCAATTGCAGGAGCTGCAGGTGGATGTCCGCTGGCGCGGCCGGGGGCTGGGCCGCGAGCTGATGCGGCAGTGCATGGCCGGCGGCAAGGCGATGGGCGCGCGCCGGCTGTACATTTCCTCGCACTCGGCCATCGAGACGGTATCATTCTACGAGCGTTGTGGCTGCGCGCCGGCGCGCTGGCTGCACCGTCCTCAGGTCGAGCTTGAGCCGTTCGATTGGCAGATGGAGTGCGATCTGGCGCACCAGTGAAATGTCATTGTGCTATCTTGCTTAAGCCTGCTTTCCCCTCGACAAGGAGCCTGCCATGCCCAATACGATACGCCTGCACCGCGTGCTGAGCGCGCCGCCGGAGCGCGTCTACCGCGCCTTCATCGATCCGCTGGCCCTGGTCAAATGGCTGCCGCCCGAGGGCTTCGTCTGTCGGGTGCTGGAACGCGATGTTTGCGTCGGCGGCAGCTACAAGATGGAATTCGTCGCTTTCGCCAGCGGCCAAAAACATGCGTTCGGCGGCCGTTACCTGGAGCTGGTTCCGGGCGAGCGCATCCGCTACACCGACCGTTTCGACGACGCGAACCTGCCCGGCGAAATGACCACCACCATCACGCTGGTGCCGCTATCCTGCGGTACCGATCTTTTCATCGTTCAGGACGGCATTCCCGACGCGATCCCGCCGGAAAACTGCTATCTGGGCTGGCAGCAGTCGCTGAAGCAGCTGGCGGCATTGGTGGAGCCGGATATAGCGGGCTAGATCGGGAGGAGTCAAAAAAAGCCGGGCGCATGCCCGGCTTGGCTTTTGCGGGGAGCGTCCGCTCAGTTGGACAGCGCCCACGGATCGCCGGCGGTGGGCAGATTGCCCTGGGTCCACCATTTGGCGCAGTACTTCTTGCCCTGGTACAGCGCGCAGTCCTTGGCGGAATAGGCGGCGGTTGCCGACCATTGCTGCAGGCCGCCGCCCTGTTGCTGCCACACCGAAGCCTGGCCGGGCACGTCGCCTTGGGTCCACCACTGGGCTTTCCAGGTGGCGCCGGAGTAGGTGACGGTGTTGCCGGTGTTGTAGATCTGGCCCGACGACCACGGCTGGCCGTTCACCGGTCCGCCGCCACTGCCGTTGTCGCCGCCGCCGTAATTCGGGTCCTGGGTGACGCCGCTGCCCCAGTGGTCTTTGAAGCCCTTGAACACATTGCTGAAGGCGTACGGCGTTTGCACGATGCCGGAGCACTGCGCGTCGACGTAGTGGCCGTTATTGGGGCAAGACTTGTCGCGGCTGATCGACCACATCGACAGCAGTCCGAAGCGATTGCTGTTGGCCATGCCGTACAGGTCCTTGGCGTTGTCCACGGTGAAGGTTTCCGGCTGGGTGTCGTTCAGGCCCGCCATGGGCGTGACGCCCACTTTTTGCCACAGCTGGGCGTCGGTCAGCGTCTGGCTGTGGGCCTTGTAGGCGGCGTCGATCTGGCCGTACAGCGCCTGGGCGGCCTGTTTGGCGGCCGCGCCCATGTTCGGATTGGATTGGCCGTAGTCCATCGCCATGATGTTGACGGCGTCCAGGGCCACGCCGTTGGCGAGCGCGGAGGCGAGCACGCGCTGGCCGTCCTGAGTCAGGCCGAAGGGCATGGCCGGCAGGGTCAGCGACACATGCAGGGTCTTGCCTTTGGCCTTGTAATTCTTTTGCAGCGCGGCCACCACCGCGAAGTTGCGGTTGTTGGCGGCGGTGTCGGTTTGCGCGCCGCCTTCGATGTCGAAGTCGATGCGGGACAGATTGTAGGTGTCCAGCACGGTCTGGTAGGCGGCCTGCAGGCTGGCGTTGGTGGTGCAGGCCTGTTGCAGCGGGGTGCCGTTGGCGCCGCCGAAGGACACCATCACCTCGCCGCCCTTGCCGCGGAAATTATTGATGCCGCTGCGGATGGCGCTCAGTTGTTGATCGGAACCGTTGCCCGGAATGGCCAGCACGCCGCCCCAAGAGGGCGAGCAACCGCCCTTGGCGACGACGAAGGCGAGGGTGAATTGCTGGATGCCTTGATTGACGCCCAGCTTGTCGATCTGCGGCGTCGGCCACAAGGTCATGTCGACATAGGGCGCGAAGGCGCCGGCTTGGGCGGCTGGACTGGCGATACCGGCTGCGGCGGCGGCTAGAGCGGAGAGGGCGGCAAACCTTTTCATCATGAGCGGACTCCCGGGTTGCGCAGCATTCTGATGTTTTGAATGGCTGAACATATTAAATGGTTTATAAAAACGCCAACATTTGTCAGCAATTCCCAAATATACCCAGATAGAGTAAAAACTCAATAGAAAATGGTCGCTCGCTTTTGATTTTGAGCAAAGGTATTGGATTGATTGCCGAAGGGGCTGCGGGGGCGGGGAGGCGAGGCAGGCCGCCGCGCGGCGGCGGCCTGGATGGGTTAGTCCAGAGGCCAGGGCATCGATTTCGGTAAGGGCGCGTCGGCTTCCGGCTCGCTTGGGGAGGCGGGCGCAGCCACGCTGTCTACCTCGCGCCACCAGGGATGGGCGCGCTCTGCATGGGCCGGCTCCATCGCTTGTCCCAGCCGCGGCATCATCAGCCGGACATTCTCTTTTTCGCCGCTGGCCAGCAGGGACTCGGCCGGCGCGTCCCAGGCGTGCATCGCCAGGTTGAAGGTGCCCCAGTGCACCGGCAGGAAGGCGCCGCCGCCCAGCAGGTCCAGCGCTTTGAGCGCATTGTCCGGCCCCAGGTGGATATCGCCCCAGGCGGGGTGATGGGCGCCGACTTCCAGCATCACCAGATCGAACGGGCCCATGCGCTCGCGGATTTCGGCGAATTGCCCAGACAGGCCGGTATCGCCGCTGAAGAATACCGAATGCCGGGCGCTGCGGATGGACAGCGACGACCACAGCGTGGCATTGCGGTCTTTCAGGCCGCGCCCGGAAAAGTGCTGGGACGGCGTGGCGGTGACCGTCAGATCGGATTCGGGATGATGATAGCTTTCCCACCAGTCCAGCTCGGTGATCCGCTCGGGCCGCACGCCGAAGGCTTCCAGGTGGGCGCCCACGCCCAGCGCGGTGACGAAGGGGACGTCGGTCTTGGCCAGCTCGCGGATGGTGGGGTAGTCGAGGTGGTCGTAATGGTCATGCGAGACCAGCACCAGATCCAGCGGCGGCAATTGCTTCAGCTTGATCGGCACCGG
Source organism: Chromobacterium indicum (assembly GCF_039708975.1). Classification (NCBI taxonomy): domain Bacteria; kingdom Pseudomonadati; phylum Pseudomonadota; class Betaproteobacteria; order Neisseriales; family Chromobacteriaceae; genus Chromobacterium; species Chromobacterium indicum. Next base: position 136,256 of record NZ_JAYFSJ010000013.1, on the reverse strand, counting down.
CTGGAATCGCTTGGGTCCGGCCAGCCGGGTGGGAGAGGCGCGCGGGCCCCATACCGGATCGGTCAGCAGGCGCAGGCCGTCGATTTCGATCAGCACAGTGGAGTGCCCGAGCCAGGTGGCGCGCAGGCCGGACTGGGCTGGCTTGCGCCAGGCATCCAGCGGATTGTCGGCTGGAAGCGGCGCGGAGGGCGCCCGGCGTTCGCCGCCGCACAGGAAGTCGCGCAGCGACGGCATGGTTGCCGACGGGTCGCGCAAGGCGGGATCGATAGGGTAGATGTTGCGAAAACCACTGCCGGACCAAAGCGGCGACGCCTGCATTTTTTCCAGCCTGGGGCCGGACGCTTTTTTGCCGAGAGACTTCATCGAGATGCCTTCCTGTTCGTTGCCGATGCGGACGGGGCCGGCGGACGGTCCATATTGATGGTAGCCGGCCGGGCTTCCGGCGTGCCGCTTTCCCGCGGCGGGTCCTGATAAGATGGGCGCTGAGCGTCGGGATTCAAGGCGTCGCGCCATCTTGCCACCCCATCCGGGGCTGCCTAGGATTAATTGTTCGCCGAGTGATAATCATTTTTTTCGACAAGGACAAGACGCGGGCGGTCCAACCGCAGGCAAGGATAAGATGTGGGAACGCTGGAAGACATTTTGCTGCAATTGAGCCGGAGCGAGGGGCTGCCGGATTCGGCGGTGCTGGACATGGTGGCGGTGCAGAAAAGCCTGCATCCCCGTGCCAGCCTGCTGTACTGGGCGGTGGTCGATTATGGCCTGCCGTCGACGGAGAGCCGGCTGTTCGTGTTCGACACGCTGGAGGCCAGCGTGCAACGTTTTCTGGTCGCGCATGGCCGCGGGCTGGATCCGCACGCCAATCTGCTGAGGGCCGGCGCCTTCTCCAATGAGCTGGATTCCGATTTATCCTGCCTGGGCGTGTGCCGCGCCTCCGAAACCTATTTCGGCAGCCAGGGCTTGTCGCTGTGGCTGGACGGCCTGGAGCGAAGCAATTCCAATATGCGGCGGCGCAATCTGGTGATGCACGGCTCCGACCACGTCACCTCGCAGTATGCAGCCGAACATGGCATCTTGTGGCGCTCCGACGGCAGCCTGGCGGTGGAGCCGCAATACAGCGTCGGCTTGATCAATATGTTGCAGGGCGGTTCCTACATCAACTGCATTCGCAGCCGGCGCTGAGTCGGCGCCGGGCCGCGCGAGCGGCCCGGCGTTTCAGCGGGTTATTCCTTCAACCGCTGGAATGACGCGGCGTTCAGCATTGAACATGCAGGTGGAAGGCGTGGTCGTTGGCCGTCCCGTTGGTATCGGCCGTCCGCACGAAAATGCCGTTAGGATTGCCGCTGCGCAGGGTCACGCTGATGAAACCCAGCGCGGGGAAGGTCGGCGAGGGATCGCCCAGGGTCGCGGTATACACGCACTTTGAGACGTCGCTCGGGAAAATCACCTCGAAGTAGCCGTAATTGCCGCCGAAGTTGTTGGAACTGGCACCGGCAGGGCCTGCGGCGAGCGTGCCATCGGTATTGACGATCACGCTGTAGGTTTTGGTGACGACAGGCGCGACCGCCGCGGTTGCGGCGGCCCTCACTGCCTGGGAGGCGGGCTGGCTGGCTGCCAGCGCCGCTGAGGTCAAGAGGCCGGCGGCCATGACGGCTGACGCGAGCAGCGCGCAGCGATAGGTGCGACGAGTATTCATGATCTTGCTCCTGAGTAGGTATCGGATACATCAAGTTTTAATAGTTTTGGCAAGCCCGCTTCTGACGTGGGCTATGGCGATGGCGCTCGATGCGCGGGAATGCGGTGGAGAGGGAATGGCAGGGCCATCAAGCTGAGACGGGACCGCAAGATACGGTCCGGGAATACGGAGGCGGCGAAACGCGCGTCGGTCAGGAGCGCGCTGCCGAGATTGTGTTAAGAGAAAAAGTTTTTTATGTAACTGTTTTTATTGATACTGATGGAATAGCCGTCAATATAGAAGCAGAACAGGCGATTGCATCTGTTCTTAAGGACAGTTTTTGGCGTTGGAGCGGAAGTGCGCGGAAGGAAGTTTCCTGGAGGGAGAGGGAAAACGGGCTGGATAGGGGCCGGGGCGAATAGGCATGGCGAAGCGCCCCGGCGCGGATTCAGGAAAGCGGCGCTCAATACTCTCCGCTCATCGCCTGCTTGCTCTGGCAATGCACATAAGGCTGGCCGGTCCGCTTGCCAGGGAAGGGATAGCCGGTGGGGCCTCCCACCGTGCGCAGCATCGCCACGCTATAGTCGCCCTTGAGCCGGGCTTTTTTGATCGCCGCCTGTATCGCCGTTGCGTCGCCGTCCACGAACAGCGCCAGGAAGCCGCCATCGGTTTCGGAGAGCTTGACCGAGCGGATCGGCAGGCCGCCAAAGACATAGCCGTCAGGCAAGGACAGCTCCTGGTCCCATACCGTGTTTTCTGGCTGGCGAGTCGCTTTGCCTAGCAGGGAGGCGATGCCGTTTTCTCCGAAGTTCAGCCGCTGGCAATTGAGCTGCGCCGCCAGGCGCTTGTCCTTGGCCGCGACTTGGGTCTTTTTGGCGCCCGCCTGGTACAGCCCATCGAAAGGCACATCGCCGAAGACGCCGGCGCAACGCTCGGTTTTGAGTTGCAAGGCGGACGCCTGCGGGGTGAGCGTCAGCGTGCAGCGATCCTCGCGGTAGGTCCATTGCTTGCCGTCCGTCGAAGTCAGCTTGCCTGCTCCCGATCCGGCATGCCGCGGGAGGGTGTTTCCTTTCTGCAGCACTTCCAGTTCGAATCGGCCATCCGCCTGGATGGTGATGGCGCGCTCGAACTCGGCGTCGGAGCCATCGTATTTGCCGGGGGCGGGATAGCCGGCGGCAGGGGCGCCAGTGTTGGCGTTGTCGCCCTGCAGCGCTTTATGGATGCCGTCCTTGATGATCGAGCCCAGGTTCAAGGTGAAGGTTTCCGCGCGCAGCGCCGGACTGGGCAACGCGATGGAGGCCAGAAGCAGGGCCAAGCGGATGGATGTTGCTGTTTTCATGTAAGGTCCAAGGTTAGGGGGTGATCACGGATGGATATGCCAGCTATAAGGCTTTCACTCAAATAAATCAAGATATTGGTATCTTGTTTTGAGATGAAAAATGACATCATGGCTTTAGCCAGCCGGGCCGCATCACGGGATGCCTGGGAGTCTAACAGCGGCGCCGACAGGCTATCGAAAGCTGATCGAGCAGCCTGGGATGATTGCAGCGACTTTACCCCATGAGTGTCGCTGCTTATGGGTAAAAATCGTAGGCTGCGGGGAACGGAGAACGTCGCCATGGCAGCTGGTGGATTGAGGGGTATCATACAGACAGGTTTACGATGATGGTTTTTTGGGGGGCGGCGCTTGGGTGCAGTATTGGACGTCAGCAATATCAATTGATATATGGACCTGCATGTCCGTATAAACCCTGTTCGGCTGCTCTCGAGGTTTACCCGCTCAGGAGAATGCATGTTTGACCATGTCGTAATCGGAGTACGCAACTATGCGGTGAGCAGATTGTTTTTCGTCCAGGCACTCGAACCGCTGGGCGTCACCGTGGTGCATGATGGGCCGCTCGGCGTCGAGCTTTGCCGTCCTGACAGCCTTTCATCGTTGTGTATTCGTCGAGAGCCCGAGGAGAGCCCGGCGCATCTCCACTTGGCGTTTACCGCCGATAATCGCCAGCAAGTAGAAGCTTTCTATCGCGCAGCCCTTGCGGCCGGCGCCATGGATAATGGCGCGCCCGGCTTGCGCGCTCAGTACCATGAAAATTACTACGCTGCCTTCGTTATCGGCCCCGACGGGCATAACATAGAAGCTGTGTGTCATGAGGCCGAGGCCTAATGATCCATTCAAGCCGGAGCCGTTTCGTGGCCCGGCTTAATTCAGGCATTGGATTGCAATGCCTGAACTCAACCATCCGCAGAGGCGCTTTGGCCCCCGCCTCCTCGCCAGCATCAGTAGGGAAATTTTCAATCAATTCGGCTGATGCTTTGAATTGTCGGGTTTTGTCACGCGCAAGTTTGATAGCCAGCAAGAAAATGCCCCACGATCAAAAGAGCGCAGGGCATTATTATCAAGCTACAGCGAAAGCGGAAAATCTTTAGTCGCAGCTTATGCTGCTCACAACCGGAAGCTATAGGTTCTGGCTTGCTGGAGTCAGCCGCAAGCCCCCACGTGCCCGCACGCGGTGCAGAACTCGCAGCCGTCCTTCTTGATCAACGCGTGGTTGCCGCATTCGGGGCAGGCTTTGCCGGCCAGCTGCTTCAGCGTGGCGGGCGCCTCCTGGGCGAACAGGTCGCTTTGTTCCGGCGCCATCACGCCCATTTCCTCCACCGGCACGCCTTCCTCGGTCAACACGCCCAGCATCGCGTAGCGGTGGATGATCAGCCGCGCCAGATAGGCGACGGTGGATGGCCAGCTCTGCGATTTCTCCATGCCCGGGATGCGGGCGAAGAAGTCGCCCTGCGGCTCCGCGTAGTTCAGCAGCTTGCGCAGCTTCAGGCCGATCCAGGCTGGGTCTATCACCCGCATGTCGAGGGACAGCATCTTGCACAGGCCGTCCAGCTCGCGCGGGTAGGCGCCGGCCAGCCACACCGAGTACGGGCGGCGCTGGCCGTTGGGCAGCACCAGCTCCTTGACGAACAGCACGAAGTCGTCGCCGGTTTGCGGATTGACCACGTCCACCGACCAGCTCATGGTGCCGTCGCTGCCGGATTTGGGCTCCTTGCGGGCGAACAGCGCGTCCATCACCGGAGTGGCTTCGCCTTCTTCCAGCCGCAGCGCGCCCAGTTGTTCGACGCGGTGGAGCACCACCTGGCCCAGCGCGGCGGCGGCCGAGGTGGCGTGTATGGTCTTGTCGCCCAGCGTGAAGCGGTAGCGTTTGTCGCCATTGGCGCGCGATAGCGCGTCCAGCTTGGCGGCCAGCCAGGCGCGGTCGCGGCAGCGCATGTCCATCGACAGCGTCTTGGCGATGGCGGACAGGCCGCGTTGCTCATCCGTCGCGTTGACCCAGCACTCGAAAGGCTGGGCGCGGCCGTTTTCCATGTGGCCGACCACCACGGCGAAATCGCCGGCGTCGCCTTCCACCATGAAGGTCCACGACGGGTTGCCTTCCTTCAGCTTGGGGCGGTTCGGCCATTTCAGGCTGGACAAGGCCGGGGTTGGGGCGGTGTTCAGCGTCACGCGGCGGTCCGGGTCGCTGGCGGCGCCGGACAGGTCTTCCGGCGCGGCGGCGGCGCTCTGGGCCGGCTCCACCGACAATACCGAACCCAGCACATTGTTGGGGCGGTAGGTGGTGATGCCCTTCAGGCCGTTGCGCCAGGCCTCCAGATACAGGCTCTCGAAGTCCTCGAACGGGTAGTCGGCTGGCACGTTGACTGTCTTGGAGATGGCGGTGTCGACATAGGGCGCGACGGCGGCCACCATGCGCATGTGGTCCAACGCGCTCATTTCCAGCGCGGAGACGAAGTAGTCCGGCAGCTTGGCGGTGTCGCCGCCCTGCATCCGCCATACGCGGTAGGCGTGGTCTTCCACCAGGTATTCTTGCTGCGAGTTGTCCGCCATCCGTTTCTTGCGGGTGTAGAACCATGAGAACGGCGGCTCGATGCCGTTGGACGCGTTGTCGGCGAAGGCCAGCGAGATGGTGCCGGTGGGAGCGATGGACAAGAGGTGGGAGTTGCGGATGCCGTGCTTGCGTATCCGGGCCTGGATCTTGGCCGGCAGCCGGCTGGCGCAGTGCGGCGCGGCCAGGTATTTTTCGGCGTCGAACAGCGGGAAGGCGCCTTTTTCGATCGCCAGGTCCACCGAGGCGTCGTAGGCGGCGTCGCGCATGCTCTCCGAGATGCGGGCGGCGAAGCGGCGGCCTTCCTCGCTGTCGTAGCGTATCTTCAGCATGATCAGCGCGTCGCCCAGACCGGTGAAGCCGAGGCCGACGCGGCGCTTGTTCATCGCCTCGCGCTCCTGCTCAGGCAACGGCCATACGGTCAGGTCCAGCACATTGTCCAGCATCCGGATCGATGCGCGCACCACTTTCTCGAACGATTTGAAGTCGAAATGGGCCTTGTCGCCGAACGGGGCGCGCACGTGGCGGGTCAGGTTGACCGAGCCCAGGTCGCAGCAGCCGTAGTCAGGCAGCGGCTGCTCGCCGCAGGGGTTGGTGGACTCGATCACCTCGCAGTAGGACAGGTTGTTGTCCTGATTGATGCGGGTCATGAACAGCACGCCCGGCTCGGCGTGGTCGTAGGTGGACTCCATGATCTGCCGCCACAGCTCGCGGGCGCGCACGGTGCGGTACACCCACAGGCCGTCTTCGCGGCGGAAGCTGTCGGGGAAGGCGTCGGACATCGGCTCCACCGCGTGGGTGAGCTGCCAGTCGGCGTCGGCCTCCACCGCGCGCATGAAGTCGTCGGACACGCCGACCGAGATATTGAAGTTGCGCAGATCGCCCTGGTCCTTGGCATGGATGAAGTCCTCCACGTCCGGATGGCTGACGTCCAGCACGCCCATCTGCGCGCCGCGGCGCGCGCCGGCGGATTCCACCGTTTCGCAGCTGCGGTCGAACACGCGCATATAGGAGACAGGGCCGGAGGCGCGGCTGTTAGTGCCCTTGACCCGGGCGCCGCGCGGACGGATGCGCGAGAAGTTGTAGCCGACGCCGCCGCCGCGGCGCATGGTTTCCGCTGCCTGCAGCAATGCCTGGTAGATGCCGACCTTGCCGTGCTCGGTTTCGGAAACCGAGTCGCCCACCGGCTGGACGAAGCAGTTGATCAGCGTGGCCCTGAGGTCGGTGCCAGCGGCGGAATTGATGCGGCCTCCGGGAATGAAGCCATGGTCCAGCGCTTCGAAAAACAGCGGCTCGAAGCGGGCCGGGTCTTTTTCCAGCGCGGCCAGCGCGCGGGCGACGCGGTGGCGGACTTCGCTGACGCTTTGCTCGCCATTCTTGGCGTATTTCTCCAGCAACACCTCGCGGGAGATGTCTTGTTCCGCCATGGCGGCGATGTTTTCCTGCTGCATGGAACGCTCATCCTTCTGAAACGGTGTTCAACGACGATGGCATGGCCGGCTGCGCATGAAAAACGGCGTAGCACACTATATGTTGTTACGCCGTTATGGGGTGAAACGCAAGTTGTTGTGTTCCGGCGCCGTTTCCGATTGTACTCCCGACACGGCGCCGGCGGGTTATTTCGCGCTGATTTTCACTGCCAGCTCCACGCCGTCGCGGTTGGCCGAGGTCTTCTTCGGCTCATCCAGCGCGATGCGGTCAGCCAGCTCCGGCTGATGCCGCAGCATCACCTTGCGGGCGTTGTCGCCGCGCAACTTGGCCAGTTTGACCAGGTCGGCCGCGCCGACTTTCTCGGCCGCCAGCATTTCGTCGCGCAGCAGCTTGGCCAGCGCTTCGCCGGACGGGCCGCCCGGCTTCAGCGTGTGGCCCAGCAGCTTCAGCCGGCCGATGCGCTGGCCGTAGACCGATTTGATCGCCGACTGGGTTTGCGCGTCTTTCAGGTCCAGCGTGGCCAGCGGCTCGTCGTCCATCGGCGGGTGGCCGGCGGCGGCCAGCACCGCGGCGTCGACGCGCGCGCGCGCTAGCTGTTTGGCGTCTTCGTCGGCGTAGCCGCCGGCGATGGCCAGTTGCATTTTCGGCCGCTTGGCCATCAGCGCCGCCACCTTGTCCAGCTTCTCGCGCTCGGGCGGGCTGACGTGGGCTTCGCCGGCGACGAAGCGGATGTCGTCGAAGCCGTCGCCGCCCAGCAGGGCGCCCAGCGCGCGGAACGGCGCGGTGACCACCTTGGTGACCACGTTGACGATGGCCTTCCATACCAGCTGGCCATAGCTGAACTGCGGGTCGTCCAGGCTGCCGGCCACCGGCAGGTCCAGGTCGATGCGGCCGTCGCTGTCTTCCAGCAATGCCACCGCCAGCTTCAGCGGCAGGTGGGGCGATTTGTCGCCCTTCAGCTCGTCGCCCAGCTGGATGGAGTCGATCACAATGCGGTTTTCGCCCTTCAGCTGGCGATGATCCAGCAGGTAGCGCAGCTCCAGCGACAGCTTGCCGTCCTTCACCTGCCAGCCGGCGAAGTTCATCGAGTACGGGTTCAGGTTGTTCAGCGCCAGATTGTGGAAGTCCAGCAGGATGTCGGTGCTGTCGGTGGGCGACATCGGCGACAGCGCGCCGCGCACCTTGACCTCGCCGTACTGGTCCACCGCGCCGTCCAGCGTGATCCGGCCGCGGCCGCCGGCGCGGGTGGACAGATTCTGGATGCTGCCGCGCAGGTGGTGCATGCGGGTGGCGAAGTCGGGCGTCATGCCGTGGTCGGCGAACTCGACCGCGCCGTTCTGCACGTGGATGCTGTGCACGTCCACCTGCGGCAGCGGCCCGCTTTTGCCGCTGGACGGCTTGGTCGGGCGCTTGGCGAATATCTTCTGCCAGTTCAGGCTGCGCTGCGCGTCCAGTATCAGGCGGGCGCGGGGCTGGTCCAGGCGAACGTCGTTGATGGAAACCTTCAGCGGCATGCCTTGCGCCTGCAGCTGGCTGAGCGAGAGCATGTTCCAGCCCAGCAGCGGCAGCGGCTCGCCGGGTTCCTGGAGCGCCATCTTCGCCACTTTCAGCTGGCCGCCCAGGCTCCAGCGGCTGGCGGAGGCGGCATTGAGCTTGAGATCGGCGCTGAGCGCGCCGCCGGACAGTTTCAGCGGGGTGCCGGCCAGCGCGTACGGCGCCAGCGGGGCCACCGGCAGCGCGTCCAGCCGTATCGAGCCGCGGGCGGAAGGCGAGGCGGCGTCGATGTCCAGCTTGGCGGCGAGCTTGCCGGCGCCGGCGCGGCCGGCAAGGTCCAGCGCCAGCTGGTCGCCGCTCTTCAGCTCCAGCGTGCCGCCCAGCTGCTTCAGGCTGTATTCCAGCGGTTTGCCCAGGCTGAGATCGCGCCAGCCGACCGCGCCGTTTTCCAGCGTCACCGCCGGATAGGACAGCTTCCAGCCCGGGCCTTCGTCCCTGGACGGGCGAGGCGCGGCGGGACGCGGCCGCTGGGCCAGCAGCTGCTGCAGTTGCAGCTGGCCGTTGCGCTCGCGCTGCAGGGAGACCTGCAGGCCGTCCAGCGAGATGTCGCCAGGTTGGATGCTGCGCTGTTTCAGGTCGATCAGCGTTGGCTCCAGCTCGGCCTGGCTCAGGCTGAGCCAGGGCATGCCGCCGGCGGCGGCGAGCTTGAGATCGGCGAGGGAGAGACCGGCTTCATCCAGCCTCAGGCCGTGGTCGGGGTCGAGCGACAGCTTGCCCTGCAGCCGCGGCACCGCGGTTTCCAGCTGCATCGGCCGGATAAAGGTCTGGTCGCGCCAGGCGGCATGCCAGTCGTTGAAGCGCAGATTGTCTATCTTGACGATCCACGGCGAAGGTTTGGCTGGCTTGGCCGTCTTGTCTTCCGGTTTGGCCGGCGGCAGCGCGCGCAGCCAGTCCAGCTGGCCGGCGGCGTCGCGGCTGGCGGCCAGCTTGCCATGGTTCAACTCCACCTTGGCCACGGTCAGCAGCGAGCGCGACAAATCCAGCGCGCCGCCGTCCACGCGCAGCTCGGGCAGATCCAGCATGCCGTCGCCGGTCGGCGCGCGCAGCTTCAGGCCTTTCAGGTTGGCGCTCAGCGAGGAGACGGTCAGATCGGGCGAGGCGCCGCTCATGTCGAACTGGTAGCGGGCATTGACCGACAGCTCGCCTTCAGGCTTGGCCGTGGCGAAGTGGGGGCGGACGTAATCCCATACCGATGCCAGCGGCAGGCCCAGCATGCGGGCCTCGCCGCTGGACTGCAGCGGTTGCAGCCGCATGCTGCCTTGCCAGTCGAAGCGGCCGCCGCCTTCCATCTCGGCGTGCAGCGTGTAGCGGCCGTTTTCTTCCAGCGTGGTCAGGTCGTTCAGGCTGAGATTGATCGGCATCAGGCGGAAATTGCCGTGCTGGCCGGCCAGGTGGTCGCTGATGCGGATCTGGCCGTTGCGCAGATTGATCGCGTCCAGTTTGAGGCGAGGCAACTTTTCCGGCGCGGTGCCGTCTTCCAGCTTGGGCGGGCCGGAAACGTCGGCGACGAAGCGGGCCCAGTTCCACACGCCGTCTTTGTTACGCTCCAGCCATAGCTCAGGGCTGTCCAGCAGGAACTCGCTAGCTTGCCAGCGGCCCATCAGCACTGCATACAGCGCGGCGTTCAGGTAAATGCGGCGGGCCTGGAACAGCGGCTTGCCGTCGCCCTCGCGCAGCGCCACGCCATCCAGCGTCAGCTCCATGCTCCACGGCACGATGCGGACTTCGGCGATGGCCAGCTGGCGGCCGTGCTTGCGCGCCCAGTCGGCGGCGGCCTTTTGCAGCAAGTGGGGCGCCGCCAAGCCTAGGAAAGCCCAAAAGGCCAGCACCAGCGCGCAGGCTATGGCGAGCCAGCGCAGCCAGCGGCGGGGTCGGCGGGGAGGAGGAGCGAGGGGGGCGGCGTCTGCCTGAACGTGGGTATCCATATCGCTTAATTCTAATGCACTTTGACGCTGCCGTCCTGTTGCGTTGTTTGTCCTATTGTTGACTAAAAATGACGACGCGGGTCCGCAGCCCGTTGCCGGCGGGGGAGAACGCTGGCTAGGATGGGCGAAGCGTTGAAAATATTGAACGCGATTTTGCCAAATCTTTATCACGAAAGGACGATGATCTTGCAGCAAAACCACTGGTCAAGCCGGCCAGGCAATTTCACTCGCATCGCGGCCGAAAGGCCGCTGCTGGCCGACCGCAGCTTGTTTCTATTGCAGGCCGCGCGCCGCCACACCCTGACCCATCACGCCCGGAGGCTGGGAAGCTCGGGCAAACACAGCTGACAGAGGATTTATGGATAGTGCCCATCTCATCAATCAATGGCTCGACGAACATCATATCACCGAGGTGGAGTGTCTGATTCCGGACATGACCGGCCTCGCCCGCGGCAAGATCGTGCCGCGCCACAAATACGACCCTGCTGTCGGACTGCGCCTGCCGGAAGCGGTGCTGTCGATGACAGTGACCGGCGACTACCCCGACCGCGACTTCACCTCCGTCGCCGATCCCGACATGAAGCTGCTGCCCGACCTCAGCACGCTGCGCCCGGTGCCCTGGAACAAGGAGCCCACCGCGCAGATCATCCATGACTGTTACAGCTTCGGCGGCGAGGCGGTGGATCTGGCGCCGCGCAATGTGCTCAAACGCATCCTGAAGCTGTACGAGGACCAGGGCTGGAAACCGGTGATCGCGCCGGAGATGGAGTTCTACCTGGTGGAAATCCAGCCTGACGAGGACCTGCCGCTGCGGCCGCCGGTGGGACGCACCCGCCGCACCGAGGCGGGGATGCAGAGCTTTTCCATCGACGCGGTCAACGAATACGACGATATCTTCGACGTGATGTACGACTGGTGCGAGGCGCAAGGCCTGGCGCTGGACACGCTGATCCACGAGATGGGCACCGCGCAGATGGAGATCAACCTGGACCACGGCGATCCGCTGCAGCTGGCCGACCAGGTGTTCCTGTTCAAGCGCACCGTGCGCGAGGTGGCGATCCGCAACAATATGTACGCCACCTTCATGGCCAAGCCGATGCAGGGCCAGCCCGGCAGCGCGATGCACATGCACCAGAGCGTGGTGGACATCGCCAGCGGGCGCAATATCTTCAGCCTGGCCGACGGCCAGCCGTCTCCGGCCTTCCTGCACTTCATCGGCGGCCTGCAGCGCTACCTGCCGGCGGCGATGCCGTTCTTCGCGCCCTACGTCAATTCCTACCGCCGCCTCAGCCGCTACACCTCGGCGCCGATCAATCTCAGCTGGGGTTACGACAACCGCACCTGCGGCCTGAGGGTGCCGCACTCCGATCCGGAGGCGAGGCGGGTGGAGAACCGGCTGGCCGGCGTGGACGTCAATCCCTACCTGGCGATGGCTGCCAGCCTGGCCTGCGGCTATCTGGGCATGCGCGACAAGATCGACCCGTCGGAGCCGCTGTCCGGCAGCGCCTACGAACAGCCGCACCAGCTGCCGCGCCACCTGGACGACGCCATCGACATGCTGCTGCGCTGCCAGCCGCTGGCCGAGCTGTTCGGCGGACACTTCGTGGAAACCTACGCGGCGATCAAGGAGGCGGAGTACCGCGAGTACTTCGACGTGATCAGCCCGTGGGAGCGCCGCTTCCTGTTGCTGCACGTGTGAGGGGAGGGGCGGGCGCGGGCCCGCCCCGGAGTCAGGCGTCCTCGCCGGCCAGAACCGAGGCCAGCATAGCCACGCCGTTGTGCTGCTGAAGCGGATCGTAGAAGCTGAAGTTGAGCCGCATCGCATTCAGCCGAGGCTGGCTGTCGCGGAAGAACAGCGGCGCCGGCGCGAAGTGGATGCCTTGTTGCATCGCGGCCGGCAGGCGGGCGCGGCAGTCGCTTCCTTCCGGCAATTCCAGCCACAGGAAGTAGCCGCCCTGGGGAGTGATCTGGCGGGTGCCGGCGGGCAGCTGGACCGACAGCTGCTGGCTCAGCGCCAGCCAGTTGGCCTGCAGCCGGCTGCGCAGCAGGCTGAGCATGTCCTCGTGCTGGCCGCCGGACAGCAGCCGGGCCAGCGCCATCTGGCTGGGCAGCGGCGTGGACAGCGAGCTGCACAGCTTCAGGCCCAGGATGCTGTCGCGGTAGCGGCCGGCGGCGATCCAGCCGACGCGGTAGCCCGGCGCCAGCGATTTGCTGAACGAGGAACAGTACAGCACGCTGCCTTTCTGGTCATAAGCCTTCAGCGGCAAGGGCGCGCTTTCGCCGAAATACAGCTCGCGGTAGGTGTCGTCCTCGATGATGGGCAGGCGGTGGCGGTCGGCCAACGCCAGCAGCGCGGCCTTGTCGTTGTCGCTCATCGTCAGGCCGGTGGGATGCTGGAAATTGGCCATCGCCAGGATGCCGGCCGGCTGGTGCTGGAGGATCAGCTGCTCCAGCCGTTCCAGGTCCAGCGGCTGGCCGGGCGGCGTGGCCAGGGTGTGTACGGTGATGCCCAGCTGGTCCAGCTGGTCGAACAGCGCCGGGAAGGCCGGCGTCAGCACCAGCATCGCCTGGCTGCCGGACAGCTTGGTCACCGCGCGTATCGCCAGGCTCAGCGCTTCCATGCCGCCGCAGGTGACCAGCAGCTCGTCGCCGTCCAGCTCCACGCCCTGGGCCAGATAGCGCAGCGTCAGTTCGCGGCGCAGGCCTTCGTAGCCGGTGCTGGCGTTGCCGGACAGCGCGTAGCGGTAGTCGCGCAGCGCGCGGGTGAGGGCGCGGTTCAGCGGCGTGGTGTTGATCAGCGCCGGGTTCATGTAGGGGCAGCCCCAGGGCATGGGCAGCGCGCTGGTCAGATGTTCGATGCGGATGCCGCTGCCGTCGCTGTTCAGCGGCAGATTGCTGGGCAGCGCGCTGCTGCGAGCCAGCACGCGGAAGCCGGAGCGCGGCAGCGACTCGATCAGCCCCAGTTTTTCCAGCTCGGCGTAGGCGCGCTGCGCGGTGGTGATGCTGATCTTGTGGTCCTGGCATACCTTGCGCAGCGAGGGCATGCGGTCGCCGGCGCGCAGATGGCCCTGCTCTATCGCATGGCGGAAGCGTTGGCTTAATTGGCCGGTTTTGTTCATATATTGTTTTCCTGAGCCGGCTTACTCGCCGATGAAGCTGGATTTTTCCCTTATGGAAACGTCATCATTGAGCGAGCGTATCACGAAGTGGATGCGATGCGAGCCGCGCGGCGCGCTTTCCGGCTCGACTTGGACTCGAACCGGCACGGTCTCGGTCTGGGCGGGATCCACCTCGATCACCTGGCCGGGCTTCTCCATCCGGATGCCGGGCAGGCCCTCCACCGTCACCACGTAGCGTTGAGCCTGCTCGGTGGTGTTGATCACCCGCAGGCTGTAGCGGTTTTGCAGCAGGCCGTCGTCTGATTGCTCCACCAGGCTGGCGCGGTCGCGCAGCACATCCACCTTGAACGGTTTTTTCAGCACCAGAGCGGTGGTGGACAGGGTGATGATGCCGGCCAGCAGGCAGGAATAGATGACGATGCGCGGCCGGTGGAAGGACGGGCCGCTCTTGGCCGGCTTGCCTTGCAGCGCTTCGGCGCTGGTGTAGCGGATCAGCCCGCGCGGCGACTTCAGCTTGTCCATCACCTGGTCGCAGGCGTCGATACAGGCGGCGCAGCCTATGCATTCGTATTGCAGGCCGTTGCGGATGTCGATGCCGGTGGGACAGACCTGCACGCAGATGCCGCAGTCTATGCAGCCCTTGGTCTGCGCTTCGCTCTTTGCCTGGGTCTTGCCGCGCGGCTCGCCGCGCGTGGCGTCGTAGGAGATGACCAGGGTGTGGTCGTCGAACATCGAGCCCTGGAAGCGGGCGTACGGACACATGTGCAGACAGACCTTCTCGCGCAGCACGCCGGCCATCAGCCAGGTGAAGCCGCCGTAGAACAGGGTCCAGAACAAATCCCACGGCCCCATCTGCAGCGTGGCCAGCTCGCGCATCGGCGTGAAGTAGCCGACGAAGGTCAGGCCGGTCCACAGCGAGAACGCGGCCATCACCGCCTGGGTGGAGCCTTTCTTGACGAACTTGCCGACGCTCATCGGCGACGCGTCCAGCTTGCGGCGCGCGTTGTGGTCGCCCTGAATCGCTCTTTCTATCCAGATCATGATCTGGGTGTATACCGTTTGCGGGCAGCTGTAGCCGCACCACAGCCGGCCGGCCAGCGTGGTCCACAGGAACAGCCCCAGCGCCGATACAACCAACAGCGCCGCCAGGTAGATGAAGTCCTGCGGCCACAGGCTGATGCCGAAGATCAGGAAATGATGCTCCGCCAGATTGAAATGCACCGCCTGGCGGCCGTTCCACTGCAGCCAGGGCATGCCGAAGAACGCCAGTTGCGTCAGCACCACCATGCCGACGCGGACATTGTTGAAGCGGCCGCTGGTGAGGCGGGGATGGATCTTGATGGGGATGGGTTTGATTTCAGGCTTGGACATGGCTGCCACCACGCTATGAAGATGGCTATTTTTACTGCTGAGGATCAGTACAAACAATGAACAGGCAATGATGAAAATATCAGTACAGATCCCGCTGTATATTTACAGGAATGGATAGCGTATTGGCATAATCGTCAATGGGCGCAAGCTCAGGACTTCCTGCGAAGAGAGATGTCGCATACAGATTATCCGGAAGGGGGTATCGATGGATGCCAATATGGCCGCGGCGTTCGCGGTGTATCTGGTCGGGACGGCCAGCCCGGGGCCCAGCAATCTGGCCATCATGAGCGTGGCGATGGAGCAGGGGAGAAGCCGGGCCCTGTCGCTGGCGGCGGGCGTGGTGCTGGGCTCGGTTTGCTGGGGCATGTTCGCGGCGATGGGGTTCGCGGCGCTGATGCGCAACAGCTTGCGTTGGCGTGGGGGCTGAAGCTGCTGGGCGGCTTCTATTTGCTATGGCTGGCTTGGCAGTCGGCCAGACAGGCGGCTTGCGCGGCCGACGCGGCGAAAGCCGGGCAGGGATGGGCCGGGCTGTCGCACAAGCAGGCGTTGTTGCGGGGTTTGCTGATGCATCTGGGCAATCCCAAGGCGATCCTGGTCTGGCTGTCGCTGGTGTCGTTGGCGGCGCCCGCCGCGGGCGGCGGCGGGCTGCGCGCTGATCGCCGTCTGCGTGTTCTCAGCCTATGCGCTGCTGTTTTCCGCCGCGGTCGCGTGGCGCGCTTACCTGAGATCGAGGCGTTGGCTGCATGGCGCGCTGGCGCTGGCGTTCGCCTGGGCGGGCGTCAGGATGCTTAGGGGAGTGAAGGGCGGGTCGGCGGCGCCTGCTTTCGACGCGCGCTGGATTGTCCTCAGGGCTCCTGGCGGTTGGCGCCGGCCTGCACGGCCGAGAAGTGGTTGACCACATCGGCCAGCTGCGAGGTGCTGTTGCGTATCTGCTCGATCGAGTTGCTGGCCTCGCTGGCGTGTTCCTCGCCTTTCTGCGCTTTCACCAGCATTTCGTGAATGCTCTCGGTGGCGTTGCCGGTGCCGTTCTTGATGTCGTCTATCATCTCCGTCACCTCCTTGGTGGAGGAGCTGGTGCGCTCCGCCAGTTTGCGCACCTCGTCGGCCACCACGGCGAAGCCGCGGCCCTGCTCGCCGGCGCGGGCCGCTTCGATCGCCGCGTTCAGCGCCAGCAAGTTGGTCTGGTCGGCGATTTCATGGATGGTGTTGACGATGGTGGTGATGCGATTGGTTTTCTGTTCCAAGTCTTCTATCAGACGCGCCGACTGCCCCGCGCTGTCGGCTATCACGCTCATCGCCTGGATGGTGTCGCGGATCACCTGCTGGCCGTCGTTTGACGCGCTGTCCGACGCCGCCGACAGCCGGTGCGCTTCCTGCACCAGGCGCAGGTCTTGCTGGCGCGCGGTTTCCTGATTAGTGATGTCGGTGGCGAACTTGATGACCTTGAATACCACGCCATCGTCGTCGAAGATCGGATTGTAGCTGGCCTCCAGCCAAATCGGCCGGCCCGACTTGTGCAGGCGCTCGAACCTGCCGCTGACGAACACGCCTTGTTTCAGCTGTGTCCACAGATGTTCATAGGCGGGGCTGTGCACGAAGTCGGCGGGGCAGAAGATTTTGTGATGTTTGCCGATGATTTCCTCGGCGGTATAGCCTGTGGCGCCGAGAAAATTGGCGTTGGCAGTCAGTATGGTGCCCTCGGGGGTGAATTCGATGACGGCCATTGAGCGCTCGACGGCTTTCATGATGTTTCTCGCCTCATGGGCGAGCTTGACCTCCTGGGTGACGTCCAGCGCGAACTTGATCACTTTGACCACCTGGCCCTGCTTGTCGCAGACCGGGTTGTAGCTGGCCTCCAGCCAGACGGTGCGACCATCCTTGGCGATGCGCCTGAACTGATCCTTGATGATGCCCCCTGTCCGCAACACATGCCAAAAGGCCTTGTATTCCTGGCTGGCCGCGAATTGCGGTAGGCAGAACATTCTATGGTGTTTGCCGACGATTTCCTCGGCGCTATAGCCCATGGTCTGCTCGAAATTGGCATTGGCGGAGAGAATGATGCCGTCCGGACTGAATTCTATGATGGCGGTCGATTGGTTCAGCGCATCCAGCACGTTTTTTTGATTTTCCAGTTGCGTCAGGGCGTCGTTCAACGCGGATTTCAGTTTTTGATCGAACATCGTGGCATCCTCGCGGGATAGGGATGGTCGGGAGGGTAAGTGCGTTATCGCTTATTTGGTGTATGAAAAATGAGTGAGATTAGTCAAGGGGAGTGTGGGAGGAAGTCTGATTTTGGACGAGAGGCGCGTTGTCGGCTTGTTGGGAAAACGACGCGGCGGCGGCGCGGACCGGTCGCAACTGTCTGGCCATGAGTTCTTGACGGCCGCGATGGCGGCGGCCGCGGCAGGGCTGTGATGCGAGGTGTCGGGGCGCTCAGCGCGTCAGCTGCGGGAACAGCCGGTAAACGCCGTCGACGATGATTTCCACCGATACCGCCGCCAGCAGCATGCCCATTACCCGGTTGACGATATTGATGCCGGTCTGGCCCAGCAGCCGGGACAGCGGCGAAGCCAGCACCAGCGCGCCATAGCAGGTGATGGCCACCAGGAGGCCGCTGACCAGCAGGTAGACCACCTGCAGCCAGGAGTGGGCAGTGCTGGCGTAGATGATCACGGTGGAGATGGTGCCGGGGCCGGTCATCAGCGGGATGGCCATCGGCACCACCGCGATATTGGTCTTGTGGCCGGCTTCCTCCCGTTCCTGCTTGGTGGTCTTGGTCGGCCCGGGCTTGGCGTTCATCAGCGCGATGGCGATCAGCATCACCAGGATGCCGCCGCCCACCTGGAACGAGCCGATGCTGATGCCAAGGAAGCGCAGCAGCGTCTCGCCGACCACGGCGAACAGGCTGAGCACGATGGCGACGGCGATGGCGGTGGTCTTGGCGATTTTCCGCCTTTCCTCCAGGCCGGCGTTGGGCGTCAGGCTGATGAAGATGGGAATGGCGCCCAGCGGATTGACCAGCACCAGCAGGGCGATGAAGATTTTTGCGATTTCGATTTCCATGATGATGGAGCTTACCTGTTAGTTCGATCCACAACATTCGGCGTGGAGACGCAAACAACCATGGTTGCGTCAGGGAAATGGAAATATAAAAAAACCGGCGTCGCCGCCGGTTTCAGCATAGCGGAGCGCCGACGCTCACGCCTTGGCCAGCAAACGCTCCAGCGTGCGGCGGTAAATGTCGGACAAGGGCTCCACGTCGGCCGTTTCCACGCACTCGTTCAGTTTGTGGATGGTGGCGTTGACCGGGCCGAACTCCACCAGCTCGCGCGCGATGCGCTTGATGAAGCGGCCGTCGGACGTGCCGCCGGTGGTGGACAGCTCGGCCTTGGCGTCGGCTACTTCGGCGATGGCAGCGCTCAAGGCTTCCGTCAGCGCGCCGGGCGGCGTGATGAAGGGCTGGCCGGACAACTGCCAATGCAGTTCGTAAGCCAGGCCGTGCTTGTCCAGTATCCGGCAGACCCGTTCCTTCAGGCTGTCCGCCGGGCTTTCCGGCGAGAAGCGGAAATTGAACAGCAGCTCGCAGTGGCCGGGGATGACGTTGGTGGCGCCGGTGCCGGCCTGGATGTTGGACACCTGCCAGCTGGTGGGCGGAAAGAAGGCGTTGCCGTCGTCCCAGCGGGTGGAGGCCAGCTCTGCCAGCGCCGGCGCCATCAGGTGGATGGGGTTTTTCGCCAGTTGCGGATAGGCGATATGGCCCTGGATGCCGTGCACCACCAGCCGGCCCGACAGCGAGCCGCGGCGGCCGTTCTTGACGGTGTCGCCCAGGCGCTGCTCGGACGTCGGCTCGCCGACGACGCAGTAGTCTATCGTTTCGCCGCGCGCTTCCAGCGCGTCGACTACCTTCACCGTGCCGTCCACCGCCACGCCTTCCTCGTCCGAGGTGATCAGCAGCGCCAGCGAGCCATCATGGTCCGGATGCTCGGCGACGAAGCGCTCGCAGGCGGTGACGAAGGCGGCCAAGGACGCCTTCATGTCGGCGGCGCCGCGGCCGTACAGCAGGCCGTTGCGGATGGTGGGCTCGAACGGCGGACTGTCCCATTTTTCCAGCGGGCCGGAGGGCACCACGTCGGTATGGCCGGCGAAGCAGAACACCGGGCCGGCGTCGCCCCTGCGCGCCCAGAAGTTGTCCACGTCGCCATGGCGCATCTTCTCCACCTTGAAGCCGATGGCCTCCAGGCGGTCTATCATCAACGCTTGGCAACCTTCGTCGCGCGGGGTGACGGAATCGCGGCGGATCAGCTCGCGGGCGAGATCCAGCGTCGCGCTCATAGGCCGAAGCGCTCCGCCCAGTCGGCTTCGGAGAAGCCGACGCCGACCTTGCCGTTCAGGTCCAGCACCGGGCGCTTGATCACGGAAGTCTGCTCCCGCATCAGCGCGACAGCGCCGTCCGGCGTGTCGGCGGCGGCCTTGGCTTCATCCGGCAGCGCGCGCCAGGTGGTGCCCTGGCGGTTGACCAGCTTGGCCAGCGGCACCTGGGCGGTCCAGGCCTGCAGGCGCTCGGCGTCTATGCCCTGTTTCTTGAAGTCGTGGAAGATGTAATCGATGCCGTTGTCGGCCAGCCATTGCCGGGCCTTCTTCACGGTGGTGCAGTTGGGGATGCCGTACAGGGTAATCATCGGGTGGGTTTACAGGTCCAGTTTGATGCTGTCGAAGCCGGCCGCGCTGGCGGGGCCGGATTTGCCTTTGCCGCTCTCCTTCGACTGATTGACCAGCCAATACAGATTGGTGGGAGAGTCGGCGTTTTTCAGCGCTTCGTCCAGGCTGATCCGTCCGGCCTGGTAGAGCTGGAACAGCGCCTGTTCGAAAGTCTGCGCGCCATCGCTCATGCTGCTTTCGATGGCCTCCTTGATTTTGTCCATCTCTCCGCCGCGAATCAACTCCGAAATGTGCGGCGTGTTGATCAGCAGCTCCAGCGCCGGGGCGCGGCCGCCGTCCAGCGTCGACACCAGGCGCTGCGAGATCACCGCGCGCAGCGAGGCCGACAGGTCCATCAGCAGCGCGCCCCTGGCCTCGGGCGGGAAGAAGTTCATCACCCGGTTCAGCATGTGGTAGCTGTTGTTGCCGTGCAGCGTGGAGATGCACAGATGGCCGGACTGGGCGTAGGTGATGGCGTGGCCCAGCGTTTCCGGATCGCGGATCTCGCCTATCATCAGCACGTCCGGCGCCTCGCGCATCGCGTTCTTTAGCGCCCGCGTGTAGGACAGTGTGTCGAAGCCGATCTCGCGCTGGTTGACGATGGATTGGTCGTGGCGGAACAGGAATTCGATCGGGTCCTCGATGGTGAGGATGTGGCCCTTGGTGCTGCGGTTGCGCGCCTGCAGCATCGCCGCCACCGTCGAACTCTTGCCAGAGCCGGTGGAGCCGACCACCAGGATCAGGCCGCGCTTCAGCTGGATCAGCTCTTCCAGCAGCGGCGGCAGCTCCAGTTCCTCCATGGTGGGGATGCTGGGCAGGATGTAGCGCACCACCATGCCGACCGAGCCGCGCTGCCAGAACACATTGACGCGGAAGCTGCCGAGGCCTGGCACCGGATGGCCCAGGTTCATCTCGCGCTCGCGCTCGAAGACGGCGGCCTCTTCGTCGCTCATCAGGCTGTAGGCCAGTTGCTTGACCATGTCCGGCGTCAGCGGCTTTTCGTTGACCGGCGCCAGCTCGCCGCCCAGTTTCAGCATCGGCGGGGAAAAGCTGGTCAGGAACAGGTCGCTGGCTTTTTTTTCGGCCATCAGCTTGAAGAACGGCAACATCAGCATGGAGCGCTCCGACAGGACGGGGTGTCGATTCAGTTTAGCCGTCCGGCGCGGGCTTGCGGTTGTTCTGGATAAAACAAAACGCCGCCCCAAAGGGCGGCGTTGCATGGATGCCGGCGGATGATCAGGCCGGCTTGGCGGTTTCCTGGTCGCGCAGCGCGCGGCGCAGGATCTTGCCGACGTTGGTCTTGGGCAGCTCGGTTCGGAACTCCACCAGCTTGGGCACCTTGTAGCCGGTGAGGTTCTCGCGGCAGTAGCGGATGATGTCCTTGTCGGTGAGGGCGGGGTTCTTCTTCACCACGAATACCTTGACCACTTCGCCGGACTTGTCGTCCGGCACGCCGATGCAGGCCACTTCCAGCACGTCCGGATGGCCGGCCACCACGTCTTCGATCTCGTTCGGATAGACGTTGAAGCCGGACACCAGGATCATGTCCTTCTTGCGGTCCACCAGTTTGACGTAGCCTTCCGGGGTGATCACGGCCATGTCGCCGGTGGCGAGGAAGCCGTCGTCGCCCAGCACCTTGGTCGTCTCATCCGGCCGCTGCCAGTAGCCGCGCATCACTTGCGGGCCGCGGATGCACAGCTCGCCCTGTTCGCCCATGGCTACCGGCTTGCCTTCGGCGTCGCGGATCTCGATCTCGGTGGAGGGGACCGGCAGGCCGATGGTGCCGTTGTATTCCTTCAGGTCCATCGGGTTGATGCAAGCGGCGGGGCTGGTCTCGGTCAGACCGTAGGCTTCCACCAGCGGCACGCCGGTGACGGCCTTCCACTTGTCGGCCACCGCCTTCTGCACCGCCATGCCGCCACCCAGCGTCAGCCGCCAGCTGGAAAAATTCAGTTTGGAGAATTCCGGATTGTTCAGCAGCGCGTTGAACAGCGTGTTGACGCCGGTGATGCAGGTGATCGGGTATTTGCGCAGTTCCTTGACGAAGCCGGGGATGTCGCGCGGATTGGTGATCAGCACGTTCAGCGCGCCGATCTCGGTGAACACCATCAGGTTCGCGGTCAGCGAGAAGATGTGGTACAGCGGCAGCGCGGTGACGATCACTTCCTGGCCTTCGCGCACCAGCGTGCCTACCCAGGCGCTCGCCTGAAGCATGTTGGCGACGATGTTCCGGTGCAGCAGCACCGCGCCCTTGGCCACGCCGGTGGTGCCGCCGGTATACTGCAGGAAGGCGATGTCGTCGTGGGTTAGCGCCACCTTGTCGTAGGGTTTGGCCGCGCCGATGGACAGCGCGTCGTTGAAGCGGATGTGGCCGGGGATGTGCCAGGGCGGCACCATCTTCTTGACCTTGCGCACCACGAAGTTCACCAGCGCGCCCTTGAAGACGCCCAGCATCTCGCCGATGGAGGCGATCACCACGTTCTTCACCTGGGTGCGCGGCAGCACCTGCTCCAGCACGCCGGCGAAGTTCTCCAGGATGACGATGGTTTCCGCGCCGGAGTCCTTCAGCTGGTGCTCCAGCTCGCGGGGGGTGTACAGCGGGTTGACGTTGACCACCGCGCCGCCGGCGCGCAGCGTGCCGAACACGGCGATCGGGTATTGCAGCAGATTGGGCATCATCAGCGCGACGCGGTCGCCTTTTTTCAGGCCCAGCCTGTGTTGCAGGAAAGAGGCGAATCGGCCGCTGAGCGCGTCCAGCTCAGCATAGCTGAGCACCTTGTCCATGCAGGCCATCGCCGGCCGGCCGCTGAATTTCTTGACGCTGCGGTCGAACACCTCGGTTACCGACTGGAACTGGTTGATGTCGATCTCGTGGGCGACGCCGGGCTGGTAGTTTTTGAGCCACACCTTATCCATAAATCCGGGTTTCTCCGTCGTGCGGGTTTTAGCGAGCTTCGCCGCGGCGGGCGCGGACGAGCGTTTTTGCGAGTCGCTATTTAATAGTTGTTGTTGTCGGCCTGAAGGCCATTGCGATCAAACCGGAGTTTGATTCGCGGTAATGTATCGCAACTGAAATCGTCTCGCAAAGTTGTCTGGCATGCGGCGGCCTCCGCCCCGGGGGCGGGCGGCCGCGCCGGTTTTCTTTTTTGCGGAAATAGGTTACAATCGCAGCGGTTAGGGATGGGCGTTTCGCCCATTTTTTATTTGTGGAAAAAGCAATGGATGTTCGTTTGCTGCTGGAAAACACCCTGCAGGGTCTGGGCTATGAGCTCGTCGATTTCGAAATGACCCAAGGTGGAGGTTTCCGCGTATTTATCGATAAACCCGGTGGCATCACCGTGGAAGACTGCGTGCTGGTGAGCAATCACCTGACTCGGCTGTTCATGGTCGAGAACGTGGATTACGAGCGTTTGGAAGTGTCTTCGCCGGGCCTGGATCGCCCGCTGAAGAAGGAGGCCGATTTTGTCCGCTTCTCCGGTCAGCTCGCCAAGATCAAGACGCGGATGCCGATCGAGCAGCAGAAGAAATTTACCGGTCGTCTTGCCGGGGTCGAGGACGGCTCCGTGAAGCTGGATGTGGATGGCCGCATCGTGGAGATTCCGTTCGCCAACATCGACAAGGCTCGTATCGAGCCTGAGTTTTGATGTCTGGACGGCGATAGCCCGCGCTAAAGGACAAAATTCGGAGAGGAATGCATGAGTCGCGAGATTTTGTTGCTGGTGGATGCCCTGGCGAGCGAAAAGAATGTCAGCAAGGATGTGGTGTTCTCCGCCCTTGAGATGGCGCTTGCCTCGGCCACCAAGAAGAAGTTTACCGATGACGAGATGGACGTGCGCGTCGAAATCGACCGCCACACCGGGCAATACCAAACCTTCCGCCGCTGGACGGTGGTGGAAGACGAGCTGTTGGAATCCGAAAGCCGGGAACTCGGCCTGATCGACGCGCGCGACCGCGATCCGCGCATCGAGCTGGGCGCCGTCATCGAAGAGCAGATGGAGGCCGTAGAGTTCGGCCGCATCGGCGCGCAGACCGCCAAGCAGGTGATCCTGCAGCGCATCCGCGATGCCGAGCGCGAACAGCTGCTGAACGAATTCCTGCAGCGCCGCGAGCATCTGGTGATCGGCACCATCAAGCGCATCGAGCGCGGCAATGCCATCGTCGAGTGCGGCAAGCTGGAAGCCGTGCTGCCGCGCGATCAGATGATTCCGAAGGAAAACCTGCGCGTGGGCGACCGCGTCAAAGCCTACCTGCTGCGCATCGATCGCCAGGGCCGCGGCCCGCAGCTGATCCTGTCGCGCACCGCGCCGGAATTCCTGGTCAAGCTGTTCGAGCTGGAAGTGCCGGAGATCGAGGAAGGCATGCTGGAAATCCGCGCCGCCGTGCGCGATTCGGGCATGCGCGCCAAGATCGCGGTCAAGGCCAACGACGCCCGCATCGATCCGCAGGGCACCTGCATCGGCATGCGCGGTTCCCGCGTCCAGGCCGTGACCCAGGAGCTGGCGGGCGAGCGCGTCGACATCGTGTTGTGGGCGCCGGAACCGGCCCAGTTCGTGATCAACGCGCTGTCGCCGGCCGAAGTGAGCCGCATCATGGTTGATGAAGACAATCACAGCATGGATGTGGTCGTCGAGGAAGAGCAGCTGGCGCTGGCCATCGGCCGTAGCGGCCAGAACGTCAAGCTCGCCGCCGAGCTGACCGGCTGGTACCTCAACATCATGACCGTGACCGAGGCTGAAGAGAAGCACCTGGCCGAGGACGCCGCGTTGCGCCAGCTGTTCGTCAGCGCGCTCAGCGTGGACGAAGACACCGCCGCCAAGCTGGTGGCAGAGGGCTTCGCCGCGCTGGAAGAAGTGGCCTATGTGCCGTTGGAAGAAATGCTGGAAATCGAAGGCTTCAACGAGGAGCTGGTGGGCGAGCTGCGTAGCCGCGCCCGTGATGCGCTCCTGACGCAGGCCATCGCGTCCGAAGAGCAGGTCGAAAATGTATCCGACGACCTGAAGGACGTTGAAGGCCTGGATGCCGAGCTGGTTCGCAAGCTGGCCGCAGGCGGTGTGGCCACCCGCGACGATCTGGCCGACCTGGCCGTTGACGATCTGGTGGACATGACCGGCATGGAAGCGGAAGCTGCACGCGCAATCATCATGAAGGCGCGCGAACACTGGTTCAACCAGTAAGGCTTTCTCGGGAAGTATTTACGGAATTTGGGAAGACGCATGGTTTTGACGAATGTAAAACAATTTGCCGGTGAGATGAATCTCACGCCGGAACGCCTGCTGGAACAGCTGAAGGCAGCCGGAGTGAGCAAGCGCTCGCCGGATGACACCCTATCGGCGCAAGACAAGTCCCAGCTCCTGGACTACCTGAAACGTTCGCACGGCGCGCGCGAGGACTCCAACATCACCCTGACTCGCAAGTCGACTTCCGAAGTGAAGAAGGCTGACGGCAGCACCGTGACGGTTGAGACTCGCAAGAAGCGCGTGGTGGCCCGTCCGGATGACGCGCCGCGAGCCGAGGCTGCCAAGCCGGCCGAGCCGGCGCCTGTCGCCGCCGCGCCGGTGGAGGCCAAGCCGGAACCGAAGCCGGAGCCGAAGGTCGAGGCCAAGCCGGAACCGAAGCCGGAACCGAAGGTCGAGGCCAAGCCCGAGCCTAAGCCGGAAGCCAAGCCTGAGCCGAAACCGGTCGCCGCGCCGGCGCCGCGCACCGTAGCCTCCATCCTGTCGCCGGAAGAAATCGCCGCTCGCGAAGCGGAAGAGAAGCGCCAAGCCGCTTTCCGTGCCCGCCAGGAAGCGCTGATGCGCGAAAAGATCGAGCGCGAAGAGCGCCGCCAGGCCGCCAAGCTGGCCGCGTCGCAGCCGGCGCCCGCGCCGACTCCGGCTCCGGTCGCAGAGCCGCAGCGCGAAGAGCGCCGCGCCGCGCCGGCTGGCGATCGCAATGCCCGCCCGGCCGGTGATCGCGGTCCGCGCCCGGCAGGCGACAACCGCGGCCCGCGCCCGGCAGGCGCCGGCGATCGCGGTCCGCGTCCGGCAGGCGACAGCCGCGGCCCGCGTCCCGCAGGCGACAATCGCGGCCCGCGTCCGGCAGGCGCCGGCGATCGTGGTCCGCGTCCGGCTGGCGACAGCCGCGGCCCGCGTCCGGCTGCTGCCGGCGTTCCTGGCGCTCCCGTTGTTCCGGCTACCGTTGCCGGACGTCCGGATGCCAAGAAAGGCGGCGGCAAGAAGGGCGGCGATCGCAACTGGGACGACAAGAAGAAGGGTGGCCGCGGTCTGAAGACCAAGGGCGGCGACGCCGGCAACGACTGGAAGTCGCGCGGCAAGGGCCGGCACAAGCAAGGCAACAACCAGCATGCCTTCCAGGCGCCGACCGAACCCATCGTGCATGAGGTTCTGGTGCCGGAAACCATCACCGTGGCCGAATTGGCTCACCGCATGGCCGTCAAGGCCGTGGAAGTGATCAAGACGCTGATGAAGATGGGCATGATGGTCACCATCAACCAGGTGCTGGACCAAGAAACCGCGCTGATCGTGGTTGAGGAAATGGGCCACATCGGCAAGGCCGCCCAGGCGGACGATCCGGAAGCCTACCTGGAAGTGACCGGCGGCGAGACCATCGAAGTGGTTGAGCGTCCGCGCTCCCCGGTAGTGACCGTGATGGGCCACGTCGACCACGGCAAGACCTCGCTGCTGGACTACATCCGCCGCGCCAAAGTGGCGGCGGGCGAAGCCGGCGGCATTACCCAGCATATCGGCGCCTACCACGTGGAAACCCCGCGCGGCATGGTGACCTTCCTGGACACCCCGGGCCACGAAGCGTTTACCGCGATGCGTGCCCGCGGCGCCAAGGCCACCGACATCGTGGTGCTGGTGGTGGCTGCCGACGACGGCGTGATGCCGCAAACGATCGAAGCGATTCACCACGCCAAGGCGGCCAAGGTGCCGATGGTGGTGGCGGTCAACAAGATCGACAAGCAGGGCGCCAATGTCGAGCGCATCCGCCAGGAACTGGTATCGCATGAAGTGGTGCCGGAAGACTGGGGCGGCGACACCCAGTTCGTCGAAGTGTCCGCTAAAATGGGCACCAATATCGACGGACTGCTGGAAGCCATCCTGCTGCAAGCTGAATTGCTGGAGCTGAAGGCTCCGGTGGAGAGCCTGGCCAAGGGCATCATCGTCGAGGCCCGCCTCGACAAGGGCCGCGGTCCGGTCGCCACGCTGCTGGTTCAGTCCGGCACGCTGAAGAAGGGCGATGTGGTGCTGGCTGGCACGTCGTTCGGCCGCGTTCGCGCCATGATGGACGAAAACGGCAAGGCGATCGACTCGGCCGGTCCGGCCATCCCGGTGGAAATCCTGGGTCTGTCCGACGTGCCGCAAGCCGGCGAAGACGCGATGGTGCTGGCCGACGAGAAGAAGGCGCGTGAAATCGCCCTGTTCCGCGCCGGCAAGTTCCGCGACGTGCGTCTGGCCAAGCAGCAAGCCGCCAAGCTGGAGAACATGTTCGCCCAGATGTCCGAGGGCGAGGTGCAGACCTTGTCCGTCATCATCAAGGCGGATGTCCAGGGTTCGTACGAAGCGCTGGCGGGCAGCCTGCAAAAACTGTCCACCGAGGAAGTGCGCGTATCCATCCTGCACTCCGGCGTGGGCGGCATCAGCGAGTCCGACGTCAACTTGGCGATCGCGTCCAAGGCCATCGTCATCGGTTTCAACACCCGAGCCGACGCCGCCGCGCGCAAGCTGGCGGAGAACGAAGGCGTCGACATTCGTTACTACAACATCATTTACGATGCTGTGGACGAGGTGAAGGCCGCGCTGTCCGGCATGCTGGCTCCGGAGAAGAAGGAACAGATCCTGGGCACCGTCGAGATCCGTCAGGTGATCACGGTTTCCAAGGTGGGCAACATCGCGGGTTGTATGGTGACCGACGGCATGATCAAGCGCAGCGCTTCGATCCGCCTGATCCGCAACCACGTGGTGGTGCACACCGGCGAACTGGAATCGCTGAAGCGTTTCAAGGACGACGTGAAGGAAGTGAAGCAGGGCTACGAATGCGGCCTGATGCTGAAGAACTTCAACGACATCCAAGAAGGCGACCAGCTGGAAGCGTTCGAGATCGTGGAAATCGCGCGTTCCCTGTAATCGGGACGCCAGGGGCGGGTGCTTCGTCGGCCGGATGGCCGGTGGGCGCTCGCCTTTTTTGTATTTCGCCACGAAACCCACGAAAAACACGAAAAACGGCAGTGAATGGCGGCGTTGCGTTGCAAGATTGGTTGTGAGCGCGCCCGCGCAACTCGTTGCGCGCAGGAACGATGCTTATATTTCGTGCTTTCCGTGGTTTTCGTGGCTAAAGCGGTTCTGTGGACCGCAAAGCAATGATTGGAAATATCATGGCCAAAGCCAAAAAAGGTTTTTCCCGCTCGGACCGCATCGCCGAGCAGATCCAGCGCGAGCTGGCCGAATTGACCCGCAAGGGCCTGAAGGATCCGCGCGCGGGTTGGATCACCATCACCGCGGTTGAAGTCACCCGCGATTACTCGCACGCCAAGGTGTATTACACGGTGATGGTCGAGAGCACCCGCGAGGCCACCCAGGAAGCGCTGGACAGCTCCGCCGGCTATCTGCGCAACGAGCTGGGCCGCGCCATCAAGATGTTCAGCATGCCGCAGCTGCATTTCGTCTATGACGACTCGGTCGAGCGCGGCATGCACCTGACCAGCCTGATCAACCAAGTGGCGCGCGAAGACGCGGAGAAGTTCGGCGAGCAGGCCGAAGGCGAAGCCGGCGAGGGCAAGGCCGAATGAGCAAGCCGCGCAGCAACCGCCGCCAGATCGATGGCGTGCTGCTGATCGACAAGCCCTACGACATCTCCAGCAATAACGCGCTGCAGAAGGCGCGCTGGCTGTTGAACGCCGCCAAGGCGGGCCATACCGGCGTGCTCGATCCGCTGGCCACCGGCCTGCTGCCGGTGTGCCTGGGCGAGGCTACCAAGTTTTCCTCGTATTTGCTGGATGCCGACAAGGGCTACCGCGCCACGGTGAAGTTCGGCGCGGTGACCACCACCGGCGATATCGAGGGCGAAGTGGTGTCCGAGCGGCCGGTGAGCTTCAGCCGCGAGCAGCTGGAAGCTGTTCTGGAACGCTTCCGCGGCGAAATCAGCCAGGTGCCGCCGATGTATTCGGCGCTGAAGCACCAGGGCAAGCCGCTGTACGAATACGCGCGCGCGGGCATAGAGGTGCCGCGCGAGGCGCGCCAAGTCACCATCCGCAAGCTGGAGCTGCTGTCCTTTGACGGCGTGTCGGCTGAGATCGAGGTGCTGTGCACCAAGGGCACGTATATCCGTACTTTGGGCTGCGACATCGGCGATGCGCTCGGTTGCGGCGCGCATTTGACCGCGCTGCGCCGCACCGCCACTGGCGGCTTTGGCCTGGAGCAGTCCCATGCCTTGGCCGATCTGGAGCTGCTGGACATGCCGGGCCGCGAAGCCTTGCTGATGCCGGCGGACGTGCTGGTGATGCATTTCCCGCAGTTGGAGCTGGCCGATGGCGAGATCGGCAAGTTTCTTCAGGGCCAGCCCGTGCGTTTTGAACAAAAGTGTGAGAAAATGCAGCGTTTCCGGGTTTACCAACAGTCTTCCCGGAAATTCGTGGGGCTGGGCGAGGCTCGCGGCGATGGCCGCCTGCATCCGATCCGGCTCCTGGCGAACCAGGCGGCGACGTCCTGATTCGCCGCTTACCGAAGTGTGGAATGGGTTGGGTCTTCCGGCTCGCCGCACTTGTCGGGTTTTCAAACCCCTATTGAAACGGAGTAATCCAAATGGCAATGACCGCCGCTCAAAAAGCAGAAATCGTCAAGGGCTTCCAACGCGCTGAAGGCGACACTGGTTCGTCCGAAGTTCAAGTTGCCCTGCTGACCGCACGCATCAACGACCTGACCCCGCATTTCAAAGCCAACACCAAAGACCACCACAGCCGTCGTGGTCTGCTGAAGCTGGTTAGCCGTCGTCGCCGTCTGCTGGACTACCTGAAGCGTACCGACGCTGAAGGCTACCGCGCGCTGATCGCTCGTCTGGGCCTGCGCAAGTAATCGGTATACGGTTCTGAAAAAGTCGCAGCTCGCTGCGACTTTTTCACACCGACAGCTGTGCGAGTTCAACTGTCGTGACAACGGGGGGAGCCTCTACAAATTCCGATCATTCTTCAGGTCAGAATTTTTAGGGGTTCCCGTTGTTTTATCTGCTCGCGCATTTTCATCAGTGAACCAAAGATAGGGAAACCCTCGTGTTCAACAAGATCACCAAATCGTTCCAGCTCGGCCGCCAGACCGTCACCCTGGAGACCGGTGAAATCGCCCGCCAGGCGTCCGGTTCCGTAGTCGTTACCGTTGACGACACCGTCGTCATGGTCAGCGTCGTAGGCGGCAAGAACGTCAAGCCGGGCCAGGATTTCTTCCCGCTGACCGTCGACTACCTGGAGCGCACCTACGCCGCAGGCAAGATCCCGGGCGGCTTCTTCAAGCGCGAAGGCAAGCAGTCCGAGAAGGAAGTGCTGACCAGCCGCCTGATCGACCGTCCGATCCGTCCGCTGTTCCCGGAAGGCTTCTACCATGACGTGCAAATCGTCGCCACCGTGCTGTCGCTGAATCCGGAAGTGGATTCCGACATCCCGGCGATGATCGGCGCCTCCGCCGCTCTGGCCATCTCCGGCCTGCCGTTCGCCGGCCCGATCGGCGCCGCCCGCGTCGGCTACGCCAACGGCGAATACATCCTGAACCCGACCAAGACCGAACTGCAAACCTCGCAGATGGATCTGGTCGTCGCCGGCACCCAACGCGCCGTGCTGATGGTTGAGTCGGAAGCCAAGGAACTGCCGGAAGCCGTGATGCTGGGCGCCGTGGTGTTCGGCCACGAGCAGATGCAAGCCGCGATCAAGGCCATCAACGAGCTGGCCGACGAAGTGAACCCGGTGATGTTCGACTGGGCCGCTCCGGTCGCCAACGAAGAGCTGATCGCCCAGATCCGCGGCATCGCCGGCGAGAAGCTGGCCGAAGCCTTCCGCCTGCGCCAGAAGCAAGCCCGCACCGTGGCCATCAACGAAGCTTGGGCCGCGGTCAAGGCCGACCTGATCAACGAAGATACCGACACCCTGAAGGCCAACGAGATCAAGGGCATCTTCAAGGGTCTGGAAGCTGAAATCGTCCGCGGCCAAATCCTGGCCGGCGACGCCCGCATCGACGGCCGCGACACCCGCACCGTGCGTCCGATCAGCATCCGCAGCAACGTGCTGCCGCGCACCCACGGCTCCGCGCTGTTCACCCGCGGCGAAACCCAGGCCATGGTGGTGACCACGCTGGGCACCAAGCAGGACGAGCAGATCATCGACGCGCTGGCCGGCGAATACACCGAGCGCTTCATGCTGCACTACAACTTCCCGCCGTACTCCACCGGCGAAGCCGGCCGCATGGGCCCGCCGAAGCGCCGCGAAATCGGCCACGGCCGCCTGGCCAAGCGCGCGCTGGTCGCCGTGCTGCCGCCGGAAGACGAATTCGGCTACTCGATGCGCGTCGTGTCGGAAATCACCGAATCCAACGGCTCCTCGTCGATGGCTTCCGTGTGCGGCGGCTGCCTGTCGCTGCTGTCCGCCGGCGTGCCGCTGAAGGCGCACGTGGCCGGCATCGCCATGGGCCTGATCCTGGAAGGCAACCGCTTCGCGGTGCTGACCGACATCCTGGGCGATGAAGATCACCTCGGCGACATGGACTTCAAGGTGGCCGGCACCGCTGGCGGCATCACCGCGCTGCAGATGGACATCAAGATCCAGGGCATCACCAAGGAAATCATGCAGGTCGCGCTGGAGCAGGCCAAGGAAGGCCGTCTGCACATCCTGGACCTGATGAAGGAAGCCGTGGACGGCCCGCAAGAGCTGTCCGCCCACGCTCCGCGCCTGTACGTGATGAAGATCAACCCGGAGAAGATCCGCGAAGTGATCGGCAAGGGCGGCGAAACCATCCGCTCCATCACCAAGGACACCGGCTGCGAGATCAACATCGAGGAAGACGGCACCATCACCATCGCTTCGGTCAGCAACGAGGGCGCGGAAGCGGCCAAGAAGCGCATCGAAGAGATCACTGTTGAAGTCGAAGTGGGCAAGGTCTACGAAGGCACCGTGGTCAAGATCCTCGACAACAACGTCGGCGCCATCGTCTCCATCTTGCCGGGCAAGGATGGTCTGGTGCACATTTCGCAGATCGCCAACGAGCGCATCAAGAATGTGTCCGACTACCTGAAGGAAGGCCAAGTGGTGAAGGTCAAGGCCATCGAAATGGACGATCGCGGCCGCATCCGCCTGTCCATCAAGGCCCTGCTGGAAGAAGAAGCGAAAACCGCCCAGGCGACCGCTGATTCCTTCGGCCTGAAGACCCAGTAATCCTTTCCCGCTCTTCGCGAGCGGATCAGGAACGACAAACCCCCGCCTAGGCGGGGGTTTTGTTTTGTCGTTGGGTTGATGAGTGGTTTCGGGCTTCAGGCCACCGCGTACCGCGCCAGGGCGGCGCTTTGCTCGGCCAGCTTGTCTTCCAGCTGCTTGACGTAGAACTGCAGGATGCCGATTTGCTGGTTGTCCGCGCCTTGCTCGCGCAGCATGGCGTTCAGCGCCTGGTCGGCCTGGGTCTTGTGCCCGGCCAGCGCCTGTTCCGCCTCGGTCTTTCGGGCGGCCAGGGCCTGGTTTTGCTGCAGCAGCGGCGTGGCGGCGGTTATCTGGCCCTGAGCCTGCGCCTCGGCTTTCTCCTGCTTGCCCTTTTCCGCCGCGCGCAGCGCCGAGCCGGCGGCGACATGCTTGCCGATTTCGCCCAGGGTGGGGGTGACCAGGGTGCCCAGCACGGCGACGACCTGCTTGGCGGTGCCGGCGGTGGTGGCCGGGTCGAGATAGGCGGTGAGCAGGCCGCCGAGCAGATGGGCGGAGCGTATGCCCAGCGAGGTATAGGTGCCGACTTTCATCGCCGTGTCGTCAGATGCCTTGCAGCGCTTGGCGATGGCGTAGACGGCGTTGCCTATGCTGTCGCCCTCCATCGGCAGGCCGCTGCCGCCGCCGACCTTGCTGCGCCAGTCATGCAGCGCGCAGCAGGCGTCGGCCAGCGCCATGGTGAAGCCGACGCCGGCGAAAGCCAGCAGCGGCGCGCCGGCGCCGCCGGTGAGCACGGTGACGGCGATGGCCGCGCCCAGACCCACCGCCGCGCCGACGAAGCCCAGCGCCTTGACGATGAAGTTGCGCTTGGCCAGGTCCACGCCACAGGACTTGGCCTTGTCGGCCGCTTCCTTGGCGCTTTTATCCAGCTGCGCCAGGTCCGGCGCATCCTGGATCTCGCCAGGGACACGCGGCGGCGAGATGCCGATCTCCTCGCATTGGACGCCGACGCTGTGGGCGCGGCTGGCCGGCTCGTTGGGCTGAACGCCTTGAATCGATGAGCCGGAGATGCGTACTGAAGCTTCCATGCGTTTTCCTTTCCTTGATTCTTTGTCGGGTCAGTGATTCAGCTTGGCCAGCAGGTCTTCGGCGCGCAGGCGCAGCGCGTGATGGCCTGGCTTGTCCGCCTGGCCGTAGCACAGTGCGATGGCGGCATCCAGCGCGTCGCGCGCGCCCTCGATCTCGTCCAGCCGCAGCAGGCATTCGCCGATATGGAAAACGGCGAAGGGGTCGTCAGCCTGCATCGCGGCGGCGTAGCTGAAGAATGCCAGGGCATGATGCAGCTCGCCCTGCTGCTGCAGCGCGCAGGCGAAGGCGAAGTGAAAGCGGCGGTCGCGCGGCTGTTGCAGCACCAGAAAGCCGAAGTCCGAGGTGGCGGCGTCAAGATCGCCGGCGTTCCAGGCGTCGTAGCCGCGCGCGTAGATGGCCTCCAGCGCGGCGGCGTCCAGGCCGCCCAGCGAGGCGAGGCTGCTGCGTCCTTCTATGATGTCGCGGCAATGGCGGGCCAGCGCGTCGTGTTGGGGAGCATGAGCGGCGGGGTGATTCATGCGGGCATTTCCTTGGAGTGGAGGCCCCAGCATGGCGCCGGGCCAGGTTGGCCGCTTTGGCAAAGCGGCTGGGAATTTGGCAAATCGACGGCGAGCAAACCGTAGGCGCAGATGTCATGGCGGCCGTCCGCCAGCCGCAGCATGCCGCGCAGCGTGCCTTCGTGCTGAAAGCCCAGGCTGGCCAGCAGCCGGCGCGAGCGCTGGTTGCCGGACAGCACCCAGGCCTGGACGCGGTGGATGGGCTCGCCCAGCCCGCCGGCGAACAGCCAGGGCAGCAGCGGGGACAGGCATCCGGCCATCAGGCCCCGTCCCCAGAGCGTCGGGCATAGCGTGTAGCTCAGCGTCAGGTGGCCTGCCTGGCGCTCCCAGTCCGTCAGGCGCAACATGCCGGCCAGCCGCTCCTGGCCGGCATGGCGCAGCGCGTAGGCACGCCCTTGGCTGGGCGGAAGCGAACGCGCGGCGTCGAACCAGGTTCGCAGCGCGTCCTCGCCGCCGCTGGCCAGCCCGCAGGGGCCGGCCACCCGGGGATCGACGTAAAGCGCGCGATAGCGCGGGTAGTCCGCGGCGACCAGCTGATCCAGCCGCAGGCCGGCGCCGTTCAATGGCAGCGGTAGCGCAGCCATAGCTCGTCGTCCAGCCGCACCGGCTGGGCGCCTTCGGCCAACATCAGCTCGGCCAGCCGGCGTCGGGTCTGGTCCAGCTTGGGATCGCGCGGAGCGGACAGGATCATGGCGTCGACGTAGCGCAGCGCCGGCACTGCCCGCGTCAAGCGGCGCAGCAGCGTCATCAGCGCCAGCACCGCCTGGCCGTCCGCCGCGGCTGCGGCGAAATCGCACAGGATCAGGCGTTCGTCTTCTTGGCGGTAGGTGAGCGCGTAGCTGCCGGTCTCTATGCGCTGCCCCAGCAGGAAATCGCTGTCCAGAAAGCGCTGCGGCGCCGGGTTCAGGCCTTCGGCCTGGAGAAAGCGGGTGACCTCGTCCATGCTCCGTCTTCCTTACGAGAACCGCACGCTGCTGGCGATGCGCTCATGCGCCTGGTTGAGGGTGCTCAGAATCTCGCGCAGGTCGGACGATACCTTGAGCGCCTTCTCCAGCGTCTCGTCGGAACGCTTGAGCAGCTGCTCGGACAGACCGTGCTGGTAATCGGCCACCGCCTGCTGTTCCTGGGCTTCGCGCGACTGAACGTTGCCGAAGTGCACGCCGACGTTGCCCTGAATGATGCTGTCCGCGCCGCGGCCGATCTGGGAGAAGGCCTCGCTGCCCTTGGCGCCCGCCACGCCGCCCAGGAACTGGGTGACGCCGCCGGCGATCTGCGCCCAGGCCTGGGCGTTTTTCGCCGAGAAGTCCTTCTCGATGGCGTCCATCCGGGTGTTGAACGAGGTTTTTTGCATCTGGAAGGCGTTGTTCTGCTGGGTCTGGTTGTACTGGCGCAGCAGGTCGCGCAGCTTGCCGAACAGCTGGCCCAACTGGACCATCAGGTCGTTGAGCTGGCCGATGGCATCGCCGCCCTGGTCGCCGGCCACGCTGAGCACGGGAGCGCCGCCGCTTACGCCATTGGAAGTGATGGGGGATGTCATGATGCTTCTCCTTGTTTGATCAGGCGATGTTGGCGGCGATGCTGCTGAGCACCGCGCCGGTTTTGAGCTGGCTTTCGGAGCCGCTGGCCAGCGCCTTGCCGGCGCCGTCCATCAGCTGGCCGATGTCTTCGCGCGCGCGTTTCTTCAGCTTGTCGAACTCGTCGAGCATGAATTGCATGAAGTTGCCTTCGGCGATCAGCTGCTGGACGATCTTCTGCAGCTCGGCGCGCTCCTTGGCGATGGCGCCCTGCGCGATGCCGTTGGCGCCTTGCACGCCGCCGGTGACGACCGCCTTGACGACATTGGGCGCGCTCTTCAGGCAAGCGCTGACGGCCGCCTGCACGATCTCGCGCTGCACTTGCTTGACGATCTGGCGAGTCAGTTCCTGCGCCGTGGCTTCGGCGCCGGACTTGAGCGCCTTGGTGGCGACGGTTTCCACGGCCTTGGAGACCATGGTTTCGATCGCCTGCTTGCTGAACGCCTGCAGCAGCTGGCCCTGGCCGAAGAAGCGGGCGGCGGTTTCGCTGAGCTTCTTCGCCACTTCCGAGGCGGTTTTCTCGGCGACTTCCGTGGCGACCTGCTGCGCCACGTTCTTGATCACCTCCTGGGCCACTTCCTTGCCGGCGGCGCCGGAGGCCTGCTTGATGGTGTTCTCCAGCAGCTCGCCGGCGCCTTTCTCCACCACGGTCTTGGTGGTGTTGGCTACCGTCTTGGCCGCCATCACGCCGCGTCCCACGCTGATGAAGTCCACGACCATGCCGGCGATCTCAAACGCCAGCTGCACCTTGCCGGCCACGTCGCCCACTTCCTTGTAGCGCTCGGCGTTCTTGGGATCGATCAGCGCCAGGGTGGAGCACATGGCCTTGACCAGGCCGGCGCAGCCGGCCGCCAGGTCCATCGCGCCGCCGGCCACGCTGTTGGCGGCGCCGGTCAGGCAGCCCACGGCGATCTTGAGGACGCCGCTGACAACTTCGGCGATCGCGACGATCCAGTCGACGATGGCGGAGAAAATGCCGGCCTTTTGCGCCTTCTGCGAGTCTTCTATCGCCTTGTCCACCTGTTTGCGCAGGTCTTCGTTCTGGCGCAGGCGCAGGTTTTCCGCGCCCTGGGTGCGGATTTCCAGCGCCAGGGATTTCAGGTCGGCGCTGTCGCCCAGGGCTTTGACGCCCAGCAGCGAAGCGGCCAGGCTCATCGCCTCCATCGGCGTGCGCTCAAGCTGCGCCAGGGTGATGGGCTTGCCGTTCTCGCGCGGGCCGAACACCGCCAGGATGCGGTTGAGCGCGCCTTCGGCCATGCGCAGCGTCGCGGTTTCGCGCGGCGGGGGCGGGGAATGGAAGTCGCGGGCGGCGTTCGTCTCCCGGCCGCGGGCGTTGGGGGCCGACAGCGGGTCCAGCGCGCCGGCGCCTACGCGCTGGCTGGGCGCGGCGCCGTCGGTTTCCTCCGGGCGGCGCAGGTCGCCGAGCGGGACGGCGGAAAAGGTTTCTGTGATGGAATTCATGCGTGTTCCTCCTTGGGGCATGAGGCGGCTTGTTGCTGTATTTCAGCCTTGAGTTCGGCGTATTCGGGTTTGGCCGCGCACCATTTGAGCGCCGCCGCGAACGCCTTGGCCGCCTGCGGCCGATTGCCGATCAGCTGGTGGCTGAGGCCGGCCAGATAGGCGGAGCGCGGATCGTCCAGGCGCAGCAGGCCGGCCTGGCCGAAGCTGAAGATCGCTTCGGTGTGCTCGCCCAGCCGCTGGCAGCACAGGCCCAGCGACAGCCAGTAATCGAACTGCCAGTGGCTGAGCCGGGCCAGCATCAGGTAGAAGCGCTTGGCCCCGGCGTAGTCGCCGGCGTCGAACAGCTGGCAGGCGTAGGCGTAGACGCGGTCCAGGTCGGCGGGATCCAGGTTCACCAGCGCCTGCAGCGTGCCGCCTTGGGCGAAGAAGTCGCGCACCGTGTCCAGATCGTCTTGCATCGGCGTGTTCTCCATGGCGTTAGCGGATGTTCTGCGAGATGGATTTGTTCATCTCGGCCAGCAGCGACTGCATGCTGTTGATCAGGCTGACGCAGACGTTGTACGACTGCATGGTCTTCTGGATCTGCAGCTGGGCCTGGGTGACGAAGTCGGAGCAGCGGCCGGAGTCGGCTTCCAATGCGCCCTTGATCACGCTGAGCTGGCCCTTGTCCAATCCTCCGGACGCGGCCGCCAGCGTATCGGCGATGTGCTGCATGTGATCCCGGCTGATGTTCTGGTAGCTGCGCTGGCCAACTTCCGGCAGTCCCCAGATGTAGTCGGAGCATTTTTTGCCGTCGACCTTGATGCCTTGCTGGTCCATATAGCTGACGACATCCTGCCAGCTGTCCGACCGCATCCCCTCCGGGCCGGCCTGCGCGATCCGTTCGCGCAGCTTGTCCAGAAAGGCCGTGGCTGGATTGCTCGCTTTCAGGTAGTCGTCGATGGACTTGCCTTCCACCGCGATGTGGTGGTCCTTCAGGTACTGGATCACCTCGGGCGGCAGCGGCGACTTGTCGTCGGCCTTGGCCAGCCGGGAAATGATGGCGTCCACCTGGTTGGCGGCCTGCTGCGAGTCGCGGGCGCGGTCGGCCTTAGCGCTCATCTGGTCGTAGCGGCCCTGGGCCAGGTCGGAAAACAGCGTCATGAACTTGTAGAGCACCGAGATGCCCTGGGACATGATGGAGTCGCCCTGGCCGGCCTTGTTGTCGACGTAGTCCTCGTAGTCGGCCGACGCGGCGACCGGAACGCCGCCGGCAAAGCTGGTTGCGATAGCCATGATGCGTTTCCTTAACGGATGTTCTGGGCGATGGACTTGTTCATTTCCGCCAGCAGCGACTGCATGCTGTTGATCAGGCTGACGCAGACGTTGTACGACTGCATGGTCTTCTGGATCTGCAGCTGGGCCTGGGTGACGAAGTCGGAGCAACGGCCGGAGTCGGCGTCCAGCGCGCCCTTGATCACGTCCAGCTGGCCCTTGTCCAGGCCCTTGCCGTCCGGGTGCCCGATGCTTTTCAGATAGGCCATGATGTCGCTGGTGGAGTTCGTGCCGTCATTCTGCACGGTGATGCTGATGTGGTGGTCTTTCAGGTACTGGATGACTTCGGGCGGCAGATCGCCCTTGTCGTCGGCCTTGGCCAGCTTGGAGATAATGGCGTCCACCTGGTTGGCGGCTTGCTGCGAATTGCGCGCGCGGTCGGCCTTGGCGCTCATCTGGTCGTATTTGCCCTGGGCCAGGTCGGAAAACAGGGTCATGAATTTGTAGAGCACCGAGATGCCCTGGGACATGATGGAGTCGCCCTGGCCGGCCTTGTTGTCGACGTAGTTTTCGTAGTCGCTGGAGCTGGCGATGGGGTTGCTGGTGGCGAAGTTGGTGGCGAAAGACATGGCGTTATCCTCTTTGACGGTTCAGATGAAAGTGCGGCCCAGCTGCGGGCCGGTCTTGCGCGAAGCGGCCGGCTTGCCCGACGCTCCCTCTCCTGCGCGCTTGAGCGACTCCTCAAGCGATTTGAAATTGCCCTGCAAGCTTTCCACGCATTGCGACAGCTTCTGGTTCAGCGGCGCGAGCTCGCCTTGCATGGCGCGGCCCAGGCGGTCCAGGCGCTGGCGGGCCTGGGCGTCCTGCGGCGCGCGGCGCTGCAGGGCGGCGATTTCCTCCTGCAGCGCCTGGAAGGTGCGCAGCTGCTCGCCCAGCCCTTGCTGGCGGTTTTGCAGGTCCTGCATCAAGCTCTGCAGCGGATGGGTCGACGGCTGGTTCATGCGGGCTCCTTTTCTGGAACGGGTGATGTTGGAATCGATGCTAGGCCTGGCCGCGGCGGCCGACTTTCGAAAAAAGGCCGCGCCTTTCGGTTTCCAGGCGTTTGGTCGGCGGCGGAGTTTTCGCCGCGCCGATTGGCTTCAAGACAGCGGGCATCGCGGAAAAAAAAGGCACGCCGGGGCGTGCCATGCATGCGGGGAAGAAGGGCGTCAGACGTTCTGGCCGATCTGGCCGAGCTCCAGGCGGGTGGTCTGGATCTGCGGGGTTTCCCGCAATTCCGGATGTTCGCTCCGCAGCGCTTCCAGCGTGCTCTTGTGCGCCTCGGACAGGTCGGCGACATGGCCGGCGATGCCGGCTCCGGCGTGCTGGCCGACCAGGTTGGCCAGGCGGTCGTACAGCGCGTCATGCTGCAGATTGGTGTGCGTCGGCGCGGTCAGCTCCGCGGCCGCGTAGCCCGGCAGGTCCTGCAGCTTTCCCTGCTTTTGCAGCGCTTCGCCATAGGCGCTGGCGGTGCCGGAGGACGGGTTGTACTCGTCGTCGTCGTTGGCCACCGACATGCCGATCGGGATGGTTTCGGCGAAGGTATGGTAAGCGCCGAAGTTCATGAAGGCGGCGACGCCCAGCGTGGCCGGCTCCACGATGTCGGGCCGGTTGTAGATGCCTTCGTCGCTCAAGGTGTGCAGGGCGAGCAGGGTGTCGCAGGTGCCGCCGGATTGCGCGCCGGCGGAGGGCAGGCCGCGCAGATTGGACTCGGTGGCGAAGGTGCCGTAGGGCTGCCAGCGGTTGACGCCGGTGCCGTGCGGAAACTCATGCTGCTTGAGCAGTTCCTGGAAGCCGCCTTTGTCGCCGAACTGCAGTTTGGCGTAGGCCTCGGGCAGATTCTCGACTTCCGCCCGCGACATGGTGAATGGCCGGGTGGGCAGTTTGCCTGGATCCGATTCAATAGGCGCGCCCTGGCGCGGCACGCCATTGATGTTGGCGTAGCGCTGTCCTTTGTCTGGATCGTGCCCCAGCAGCGCATCCAGCGCCGGCTGGTTTTCCGCGTCATGGGCGGTGACCGCCACCCGGCCGAAGCCCAGGCCGTGATCGCCGGCGGACGAGTAATCCACTTGGTAGTCCACCTGCAGCGGCCGCTCGCTGCGCATGCGGCTGACCGCGTCGTCGAAGCGCTCGGTGCGGGTGCGGCTCTTGAATTCGTCGAAACGAGCGACGCAATCGCGCGACTGTGAGCCGCCCAGCGGCGCCAGCATGTCGCGCAGGGCTGCGCCGTTCTTTTCTCCGTGGGTCTTGTCGTTCAGCAGCTGCCAGACGGTGGTGCCGAAGGAGCTGGCGGCCTTGATCTTGGTCAGCAGGTCGTTGCCGCCTTTTTGGTCCGCGTATTTCAGCTCGCCGCCTTGTTCGCGCATCAGCGGGCTGGACAGCTGGGTGCGGATCCAGTCTTCGCCGCTGCCGCCGGAAGTCGTCTTTCTGCCGATCTGGTCGGAGGCGGGCGAGGTCAGCGGGCTGACCAGAGTGGAGCGGAACACATCGCGCAGCGCCATCGGCTTGCCGTTGAACACCACCGCGTCGGGTTCGTTGCAGGCTTTGTCGCCATCGGCGAACAAGGGCGTCAGCACCGACGCCAGTTTGGCGCCGTAGTCGTCGAACACGCGGCCGATCTGGCCCGGATCGTCCAGGATCATCATGCTGACGCCGGCTTCGAACAGCCGGCTGTTGCTGACGGCCGCTTCCTGGGCCTGGTCCAGCGATACGCCTTTTTCCGAGGAGACGACCTTGTCCGGACCACCTGCGGTTTCGGCGCGGATCTCGCTCAGTTGCGACCCGGCGGTGCAGGCTTTCAGATTGACGCTGTTGACCATAGTGTTTCCTTTGAAAATACAGGGGGATGGCGGATGGTTGCGGCGGATTTTCCGCCGCAACCATGGGGCGGTCTTTCCGAAAAGTGGCGGATCTTTTGAATTTGACTATTCGACGCAGGACGATGCGGGAGGGAGGCGCGGATAAGAGCGGAGCGCGTCACCCACGCGCCAGGATGCGCGCCGCCCAGCCGTCATCCAGCCGCAGCAGCTGGCCCTGCGCCCATAGCCGGCCTTGCGCGGTCAGGCGCAGCATGGGGTGGGCGGCGGCCGGCGCGTCGATTTCCCTGCCGGCCTCCCAATCGGCCAGCGCGTCGGCGCTCACGCGGATCGCGGCGGCCTCCGCGATCAGGCGCAGCGTGCCGGACGGCGCGGGGTCCAGTCCGGAGGACGGGGTTTCCATCACCGCGCGTTCGGCATCGATCAGCCGCAGCCGCCCCGGAGTGGCTTCCGGATGCAGCCACAGGGTGTCCAGCGCATCCGCCATGCCGTGGATGGGTAGCGCGTCGCCGATGGCGACCTTGTCCCAGTCCTGCTCCGGCAGCAGGCACCAGCCCAGGCCCAGCGCCAGCTGATGGGTTTGCTCGCGCGATGGCCGCAGCGCGGCCAGCCAGTCTCGAGGCGCTTTCCGCAGGTACAGCGGCAGCCGGCGCGGTCCGTCCCGCAGCGTCAGCCGCCAGCATTCGCCGCCGGGGGCCGGGGCGGGCTGGACGGCGGCCTGAGCCAGGCCGGGCAGGCCCTGGGCGCGCAGGAAGCCGTCCAGCGGCGCCAGCGTCCAGGCGGCCAGAACCGGCAGCAGCCCGGCTTCGATATCGGCAAGTTCGCCCACCGTCAGCTGAGGCTCCAGCCAGGCGCGCCAGTCGGCTTCGGTCGTCCATAGGCTGAGCGCCGCGCCATCGCACGTTGTAGACAGCAAGAGGCCGTGGCTGTCGGCGAGAGCCCGATCGGCTTCGATGAGCATCCCATCGTGTTCGGCGCGGGCGCCGACGCGGCTGAGGTGGAAGGCGTCGAGCGTGGTGTCAGCGGCCATCGCCAAGCTCCACTACGACGTCCACACCCAGCGCGGCGGACAACGCCGCGCCCAGGTTTTCCCGCTCGCGCGCCAGCCTGCCGGCTAGTTCCGGGGCCGGGGCGGACAGCCGCAGGCTCAGGCGCGCGCCGCGCCATTCGGCCTGCACCAGCAAGCCGGCCAGCGGGCCGGTGCTGGCGCGCAAGGCCAGCGTCTGGCTGTCGACGGGGGCCGCTAGCGCGGGCGGCGGCGGCAGATCGGGATGGGCGCGAGCGCTCGCGGGGCTGGATGGCGAGGCGTCGGGCGGGTTGGCAAGCGGCGGCGCGAACAGCGGCCACGGCGAGAGGGAGGGCGCGGGAAACTCCTGCTGCGGCTGCGCATCGTCCAGCAGCGCGCGGAAGCGCTGCGCGCCGCGGCGGTCGGCATGGGGTTCGTCGCGGTCGCGCGATGACGCGCGGGGGGCGGCGGAAGTGGGTTGCGCTTGCATGGTCGTGCCTTCTGTTGCGGTTGGGAGCGGTCCGGCCTCAGGCATCCTTGTCGGATTCGTCGTCCAGCAGCGCGCTCAGCTTTTCCTGTTCGCGCAGATTGCGCAGCAGCATGGTTTCCTGCTCGGCACGGGTTTGCGTCAGCCGCAGCCGCTCGGCGGCCAGTTCTTCCAACTGGCGCTGCAGGGATTGGTCTTCTCCTTCCAGCCGGGAGAGCGCGGCGCGCAGTTTTTCCAGCTCGGTCTGGTCGAACTGGCCGCTGCGCGCGGCCTGGAGCCGCCATTCGGCGTACAGCGCATGGCGGCGCTCGTGGATGGCGTCCCGGCGGGCGCACAGCTTCAGCTCCTCGTCCGCCAGCCGGACCAGCGCGGCGCGCAGGCTGTTTTCGCGGCGGCGCTTGATGCACAGCAATTGGCTCAGCATGGCATCCCCGCGGCGTCGCCCAGCTCCGCCAGCGTGCGGGAGAACGCGAATCGCTCATCCACCGCTTGGCGCAGCAAGGCGTTGATCGGCGCCCGGCGCGCCATGGCGTCGTCGGCGTCGGCGTCCTGGCCCGGGCGGTATTCCCCCACCCGGACCAATAGCTCGATTTCCCGCCAGGCGGCCAGCAGCTGGCGCAGCCGGGCGGCGGCGGCGCGGTGAGGCTGGGCGCAGATCTGATGCATGACGCGGCTGATGCTGGCGAGCACGTCTATCGCCGGGAAGTGGTTGGATTCGGCCAGCTTGCGCGACAGCACGATGTGGCCGTCCAGCAGCGAGCGCACCTCCTCGGCCAGCGGGTCGGCCTTGTCTTCCATCAGCACGGTGTAAAAGGCGGTGATGCTGCCGCGGGCGGCCGGGCCGGCGCGTTCCAGCAGCCGCGGCAGCCTGGCGTACAGGCTGGGCGGGTAGCCGCCGCCGACGATAGGCTCCCCGGCGGCCAGCGCCACCTCGCGCACGGCGCGGGCGTAGCGGGTGAGGGAGTCCACCAGCAGCAGCACGCGCTGGCCGCGGTCGCGGAAGTGCTCGGCGATGGCGGTGGCGGTGGCCGCCGCCTTGATGCGCTCCAGCGCCGGCCGGTCGGAGGTGGCGACCACCACCACGCTTTTGGCGCGCGCTTCCGCGCTGAGCACATGGTCGAGAAATTCGCGCACTTCGCGGCCGCGCTCGCCGATCAGCGCCAGCACGACGATGTCGGCCTCGCTGCCGGCGCACAACATGCCCAGCAAGGTGCTCTTGCCGCAGCCGGCCGGGGCAAAGACGCCCAGGCGCTGGCCGACGCCGACGGTGAGGGTGGCGTCGATGGCGCGCACGCCAGTCGGGAGGACGGTGTCTATCACCTGGCGCTGCATGGGATCGGGCGGCTCGGCATCGATGTCGCGCCGGGTTTCTATCCGCGGCGCGGGCAGGCCGTCCGCCGGCCGGCCCAGCGCGTCCAGCACCCGGCCCCGCAGCGCGTCGCCGACGCCGATGTCGGCGCGGCGGCCGCTGGGCTGGACCAGCATGCCGCAAGACAGGCCCAGCGGCTCGCGGTAGGGAGAGAGCAGCGCCTCGTCGCCGTCTAGGCCCACCACTTCGGCTGGGTCGCCGTCCGGCAGAAAGCACAGCTCGCCCAGTCCGGCGCCAGGCAGATGGGCGCGCAGCAGGGTGGCGCCGACTTCTGACAGGCGTCCTTCCAGGCGGCAATCGCCGCCGGCGGGCGGGGGCGGAGGCTCGATGGCGTCCAGGATGGCGTAGTAATCAGGCAGGCGCATGGCCTTCTCCTATTAGTTCGACGTGGCCCAGGATCTTCAGCTCGGCCTCGTCGCCCAGCTCCTGGAACGACAGCACCGGCACGGAGAACAGATCGCGTTCGATCAGCTTGCGCACGAAGCGCCGCACGTCGATCGCGGTGACCAGCGCGGCGCCGCCGGCGCCGCTTTGCTCCAGCGCGGAGCGGATCTCGCCGACGATGGCCTGGTTCTCTTCCGGCCCCAGCGCCGAGTAGGAGCCAGCCGAGGTCTGGCGGATGGATTCGCGTATGGTTTGCTCGATGTGGCCGCCGATGACCCAGGCGCTGATCCAGGGCTGGCCGCGGCGCTGGTGGCCGACGATGTGGCGGCGCAGCGCCAACCGGGCGTATTCGGTGAGCATCACCGGGTCTTTCTCGCGCGGGGCCCATTCCACCAGGGCTTCGAATACCG
The DNA here is from genome assembly GCF_039708975.1 of Chromobacterium indicum. Classification (NCBI taxonomy): domain Bacteria; kingdom Pseudomonadati; phylum Pseudomonadota; class Betaproteobacteria; order Neisseriales; family Chromobacteriaceae; genus Chromobacterium; species Chromobacterium indicum. Next base: position 91,762 of record NZ_JAYFSJ010000013.1, on the reverse strand, counting down.
CGCGCAGGTCGCGGATGGACACGCCCTCGGCCACCAGCCGCTGCAGCACGTCGGCGATGCGGCCCACCGGCAGCTGGCGCTGCAGCTCTTTCACCAGTTCGCCGTAGCGTTGCTCCATCTGGTCCATCAGGTAGCGCGCTTCTTGCACGCCGATCAGCTCGGCGGCGTAGCGGTCCAGCGCCAGCGATACCAGATGGATGACGCGTTCGTGGTCGCGGTGAACCGTCAGACCCAGCTTGGCCAGTCCGGCGGCCTGTTCCGGCGCCACCCATTGCAGGGTGAGGCCGCCGAAGGGCAGCGCGTCGCGCGCCGCGGCCTGGGGCATGGGCGCGCTGGCGGCGTCCAGCAGCGGCAGCGGGCGCAGCTCCAGCTCCAGCACCGTTTCCTGGTAGAGCAGGAAGGACAGATGGCGCGGCGGCAGTCCTGCATCCACCTGCAGCAGGATTTCCGGCAGCGGCAGCCCCAGCTGCTCCAGCTTCTGCTGGCGCAGCTCGGCCAGCGCCCGGGCCAGGGCGGCGTCGCGGCCAAGTTCGGGATGGACGCGCAACAGCAGCGGAATGGCGCCGACCGGAGGCGGCATGGCGGCGTCGCCGGCATCCTGGCCGCCGCTGCCGGCGTCCCCGCCGAAGCCGCCAGCCGTCTCGCTGTGCTTGGCCCGCCGGGTCACCCAGGCGGTGCCGGCGGCCACCATGGCGGCCATCGGCAGAAATACCAGCGCGGGGAAGCCGGGCAGGCAGGCGAACAGCACCAGTACCGCCGCCACGATCCATAAGGCCTGATGCTGGCGCATCAGCTGCGAGGACAGCTCCTGCGCCAGGTTGCGGCGGGTCTCGCCCGGCACGCGGGTGACGATGATGCCGGCGGCGATGGAGATCAAGAGCGCCGGAATCTGCGCGACCAGGCCATCGCCCACCGACAGAATGGCGTAGGTGGCGGCGGCTTCGCCGGCGCTCATCTCATGCATGAACACACCGACGGCGATGCCGCCGAAGATGTTGACCAGGATGACGATGATGGAGGCGATGGCGTCGCCTTTGACGAACTTCATCGCGCCGTCCATCGCGCCGTAGAGCTGGCTTTCCTTCTGCACCAGGAGCCGCTGCTGCCGCGCCTGGCCGGCGTCTATGATGCCGGCGCGCATGTCGCCGTCTATGCTCATCTGCTTGCCGGGCATCGCGTCCAGCGAGAAGCGCGCGCTGACTTCGGCCACGCGTTCCGAGCCCTTGGTGATGACGATGAACTGGACGATGGTGATGATAGCGAACACTATCAGCCCCACCGCTAGATTGCCGCCGACGGCGAAGTTGCCGAAGGTGTAGACCAGCTCGCCGGCGTCGTGCTGCAGCAGGATCAGCCGGCTGGTGCTGATGGTGAGCGCCAGGCGGTACAGGGTGGTGATCAGCAGCACCGAGGGAAAGGCCGAGAATTCCATCGGCTCGCGGATGTACACCGCCATCATCAGCAGCGTGATGGACAACGCCAGATTGATGGCGATCAGCACGTCCACCAGCAGCGTGGGCAGCGGCACGATCATCATGAAGATGGCCAGCAGCAGCATGGCGGCCAGCACCACGTCCTGCCGCGCCTGCAGGCCTTGCAGCCAGTTATTGAGCTTCATGGCGGCCCTCCGCGACGCGGTCCAGCAGCCGGCGCTGCTGGCGGGAAATCCGGGCCCACTGCTCGGCGCCGCTGTCCCGCGGCATGGTGGCGGCCAGCCACAGGCAGCCGCGCGCGAGCCAGGCGCGCAGCGGGACGCCGTCGCCGGCCTCCGGCTGCAGCAGCGTCAGCAGGCGCAGCAGGGCGGGCCGGCGTCTGGCCTCCGGCAGTGGACGCGCCAGCGACAACAGGGCCCGACCGTCCAGCGATTCCAGATAGAACACATCCTGCCCCTGGCGCAGCGACAGCCGCAGCGCGGCCGGGATGGCGCTCTCGCCCATCAGGCGCAGCCAGAGCTCGGTTTGTCTTTGCCATTGCAGGTCCATCGTGCGCTTCCTCATGCTTGATGGCCGCATCTTGCGGCAGGGGCGGGGGGCGGGTGTATCCGGTGAAGACCTGAGGTCTGGCCAGGAGCCGGCGCAATGAATGTTTCTGCGCCGGACGAGGGCGGAAAATGCCCGGCATGGTCATTGCCGGGCATGAGGCGCAAGGATGGTCAGGCTAGCTTGAAGCGGGTGACGTCCAGCTCGGCGTGCCGCGCGACATGGCGCATTTCCGAGAGCGTGATGGGTTCGTTGAAGTCGGCGCTCCGGGTTTGGCCTGTTTTCCAGGGTTTGCGTTGCAGCTCGCTATCCGCCATCTCTTTTCCTGAAAAGTCCTGCCATGCGAAGGCGATTTTGGCGCCTGAGGACTGGAAGTATTCCAAACCCAGTTTGCTGGTCTGCCGGAAGAAGGCGGTGTTGAGCGCTTTCTCGACGATGTCCTGTTCAAAGGGAGTGAAGCGATCCTGGAGAAACTGGCCTTGTTCGGGACGGGGAAGCGCTGAGAGTTGTCCCAGCCGGTTGGCGAAAGTGGCGAAGTCGCCATCGCCGTCTTCTTTCGTGCGGGGATCTTTCAATGCCTCCAGATAAGTCGGCGGCGTGTTCTTGGCGAGAAAAGCATGGATTTCAGAATCGCTTTTGCCTTGCTGCTTGCTGAAAATATCCAATTTGCCGCTGTGGTCGCGCAGGAAATCTGTCCAGCCGGCCAAGCGATCGCGCTGCCACTGTATTTTCTGGTTTTCAGGGGCGTTGCCTGGATAGCCTTTGGCGAATGCCTCCAGTTTGTCCGGATCGATGTTGGCGGCAAGCGTACCGTTTTCCATACGGTCCAGGGCGTCGAAATAGCTCTCAGCAGTGAGGGGCCAGGCGATTCCTAGCGCGCTGTTGTACTCGTCTATGGTTTCGAGTTTGACGTCCTGGGCGACTTGCAGCTGCGTGAGCTTTTCACTCATTTGCCCGCGAATATGCGTGCCGCCGTATAGCGCGCAGCGAATAGGTTCGCCGCTGCCGGGTTTGGGCAGTTCGGCCTTGAGCGGGAGGGCTTGGGCAAGGCGGCTCGCGCGATGCGAAAACAGGCTGGAGTCTTCTCCGGCGGAAACGATGAATTCTTTCAGGCGGGAGCCGACGCCGAGATTCGCATCGCGTTGCGCGCTGGCTTGTTCGCCGTGGTATTCGATTTTGTAGGTTTGGCCATTGATGTCCAGGCGGCCAATTTTGTCAAAGCCGGGAAACTGCGCGGCGTGGCTAACTTCTCCCAGACCGCCGATTTTAATGGAGAGTTTGGCTTCCATGAGGTGTCTCCTTGTCAGGCCAGATTGTGGTGAGGCGATGGCTGCGGCTGATCGTCGCCGTGCCGGCTCAGGCGCATTCGCCAGTCGCGCATGGATTCGATGAACAGCGAAAAGCGGTCATGGAAGTCCGTCAGGCTGCTGCGGGCGACTTCCAGAGTCCAGTAAAGAAGCAGACTGCGGGTTTGGGCTTCGATGCCCAGACCGGGCGCTTGCCCTTTCAGCGGGTTAAGCGCGTCTGCCAGCAGCTCGGCTTGAATGGCAGGGGAAAGATCGTGAGGCAAGTCGCGAGCGACGACGCCGATCAGCGTCAGGGTGTCGTCGCTGTCTTGGCGGATCGCGACGTCAAAGTCGCCGTCGATGGTCAACTGGCATAGCCCATCATGATCGAAGCGGGCACCCGGAATGCCGATGCCGGCGGCGAATTGCTCTAGCAGATATTGGGTTTGCATTGCGTGATCTCAAAAATGGGTTGGACTGGCGATGGCCATGGTGAGAGGTCCGGCGACGCGCTGCTTTGGCAAAAGGTGACGATCTTTGGCAAAACGACTAGCCAGGCAGGCGCCAGGAAACGCCAGTCAGCCTGATGGGGCGAAGCCCATCGGGCCGATGCCTGGCCGCCGGGTTCAGGTGTTGGCCTGATGGGGATGGGCGCGGACCAGGAAGACAATGGGCGCCATGATTCCTCGGGAGCGCAACCATGGCACTCACAGACCAACCGGTACAACTGATCGCCTTGCTGGCGACGCTGTCGCTGCTGCCGCTGCTGGTGGTGATGGGCACGTCGTTTCTCAAGTTGGCGGTAGTGTTTTCCCTGCTGCGCAACGCGCTGGGCATCCAGCAGATTCCGCCCAATATCGCGCTTTACGGTCTGGCGCTGATCCTGTCCTTGTTCATCATGACCCCGGTGGGGCTGGCGGTGCAGGACAAGCTGGCGGCTTCGCCGGCCCAGCCCCAGGCCAGCCTGTTGGCGCGGCTGTCCGACGACACGCTGGACCCGTACCGCCAGTTTCTGAAAAAGCACGCGGCGCCGGCGCAGCTGCGCTTTTTCCGCGACACGGCGCGCAAGAGTTGGCCCGAAGCCGTCCGCGCGCGGGTGAGCGACGATTCGCTGCTGCTGCTGATGCCGGCCTTCGCCGTCAGCCAGCTGATCGAGGCGTTCAAGATCGGTCTGCTGCTGTTCCTGCCCTTCATCGCTATCGACCTCATCGTCTCCAACGTCTTGCTGGCGATGGGGATGATGATGGTGTCGCCGATGACGATATCGATGCCGTTCAAGCTGCTGGTGTTCGTGCTGGTGGGCGGTTGGGACCGGCTGCTGGGCCAGCTGCTGCTGTCCTACCGCTGAGGAGAGAGGCATGGGACAAGCCCAGATCGTTCAGCTGGCCAGCGAGTTGCTGTGGCTGGTGCTGATCCTGTCATTGCCGGTGGTGGTGGTCGCGTCCGTGGTCGGCGTCTTGGTCGGCCTGGTGCAGGCGCTGACCCAGGTGCAGGACCAGACCGTGTCGTTTTTGATCAAGCTGGTGGCGGCCTGCATCACCGTGGCGTTGACCCATCACTGGATGGGCCAGGCGTTGTTGCGCTACGCCGAGCGCAGCTTTGATCTGATCTCGCGCATGGGAAGCTGAGCATGGACCAGCTCAATCCCTGGTGGCCGCTGCTGGGCGCGGCGATGATGCGCCCGCTGGGCGCGATGCTGCTGTTGCCGCTGTTCAGCCCTTCGATGCTGGGCAGCGCGCTGCTCCGCAACGCGCTGGCGCTGATGGCCACCTTGCCGGCGCTGCCGCTGTTGGCGCCGCTGGTCTTGCCGGACCCGATCCAGGCGCCGGCCGCCTATGCCTTGCTGCTCGCCAGCGAACTCGCCGTCGGCCTGCTGCTGGGATTTTCCGCCGCCATTCCGTTCTGGGCGGTGGACATGGCCGGCTTCGCGCTGGATACGCTGCGCGGCGCGTCGATGGCGGGCGTGCTCAATCCGCTGATAGGCGGGCAGTCGTCGCCGATGGGGGCCTTGTTTTCGCAACTGGCGGCCGTGCTGTTCATGGCGCTGGGCGGTTTCCACGCCTTTCTGTCGGCCTTGTATGCCTCCTACCAGCAACTGCCGCCTGGCATGGGTTGGCATTGGTCCAGCCAGTTCATTCCCTTGCTGCAGCGCCAATGGCAAATGCTGTACACGCTGGGGCTGGGTTTTGCCATGCCGGCGCTGGTGATGATGGTGCTGGTGGATCTGGCGCTGGGCTTGATCAATCGCTCGGTGCAGCAATTGAACGTGTTTTCGCTGTCGATGCCGATCAAGAGCCTGGTGGCCTTGTTGATGCTGATCATCGGCCTGCAGTTCGGCCTGTCCGACGTCATTGCCGGCTTTGAACGCTTCGATGGCGGCCTGGCGCGCGTGCTGGAGCCGGGGCGGTGAGCGAGAAGACCGAACAGCCCACCGCCAAGCGGATACGCGACGCCCGCGAAGAGGGGCAGGTGGCCAAGAGCCAGGAAATCGCCGCGGTGGCGCAGCTGGGGCTGATCCTGTTGTGGCTGGTGGCGGAGGGGCCGGCGCTGCTGCGCGGCTTGGGCGGGCTGATGACGTCCGCGGTGGCGGTGTCGAATCTGCCGCTGCAGGCTGCGCTGGCGAAATTGGTGGGCGAAGTGGCGGCGCTGATGCTGCGCTTCGTTTTCGGCCTGGCGGGCTTGCTGACGGTGGCCTTGCTGCTGGTCGGGCTGATCCAGTCGGGCTTCTTGTTCGCGCCCAAGGCGCTGATGCCGTCGGGCGAGCGCATCAATCCCTTGTCCAACGTCAAGCAGATGGTGTCGGCGCGCACGCTGTTCGAGCTGGGCAAGATGCTGCTCAAGGTCGGGGTGCTGGGCTTGACCTTCACCTATCTGATCAAGCGCTACGCCGCGTCGTTCGCCCATCTGCCGCAGGCCGGCCTGGAGGCCGGATTGATGGTGTGCGTGCAGATGGCGCAATGGATGTGGGCGGTGCTGCTGGCCTTCACCGCGGTATTCGCGGTGGCGGATTACGCGATGCAGCACCATCAGCTGCGCAAGCAGCTGATGATGTCGCGCGAAGACATCAAGCAGGAGTTCAAGAATTCCGAGGGCAGCCCGGAGGTCAAGCAGCGCCGGCGCGAGCTGCACCGCGAGGTGCAGAGCGGCAGCCTGGCCGGCAAGGTGGCCAAATCGTCGGTGGTGGTGCGCAACCCCACCCATATCGCCGTCTGCCTGCGCTACGAGGCCGACGACACGCCGCTGCCCCAGGTGCTGGAGTACGGCCGGGACGAGTTGGCGCGGCGCATCGTGGCGCTGGCGGAGGCGCAGGGCATTCCGGTGGTGGAGAACGTGCCGCTGGCGCGCGCGCTGGTGGCGTCCACCCGTCCCGGCGACTACATTCCCGAGCCGTTGTTCGCCGCCGTGGCGCAGGTGTTGAGCTTGATCCGCGACCGTCTGCAAGAGGAGGATGACGATGAAGCTGCTGTGTAGCGTCCTGCTGTGGCTGCTGCTTTGCGCGCCGGCGGGCGCGGAGGCGCTGCAATGGTACGCGGTGCCGGCCGAAGCCGCGCCGTCGGCGGCTGAGCCGGAGGTTCGGGTCGAACCTGCATCCGCCGCGGCCAAGCCGCTGTCCTCTTCCGCCCAGCGCTATCGGCCATTGATAGACGATGTGGCGCGCCAGCATGCGCTGGACCCCATGCTGATCCACGCCGTGGTGCAGGTGGAGTCGGCCTACCGGCCGGAGGCGGTGTCGGGCAAGGGGGCGGTGGGGCTGATGCAGCTGATGCCTGCCACGGCGGCGCGTTTCGGCCAGACGGCGCTGTACGATCCCCGCGCCAATCTGCAGGCCGGCGCCGCCTATCTGGACTGGCTGATGAATCGCTTCGGCGGCCGCCTGGACTTGGCGCTGGCGGCTTACAATGCGGGAGAGGGCGCGGTGGCGCGCTACGGCAACGCCATCCCGCCCTATGCCGAAACCCGGGACTATGTCCGCAAGGTCATGGCCCATTACGCCGGCCTGAAGGGCGAGGCGGACGCGGCGCCGATGGCGGATGCCGCGCCAGTGTCCGCGCCTCGCCGGCCGCGCCGCGCCGCGGGAGGCATCGGCGACATGGAACAATTCTGGCGGCTTTTCACCGGCGGCTCCCCGCGGCCTCCGGCGGCCCGACTTTGATTAGGATCAGCATGCCCAATCTGCCTTGGCGCGCCTCGCTGCCGTTTCGCCTGTCCCTGGTTCTCAGCGGCGCCATCGCGCTGTTCTGGCTGCTTGGCACCGGCGTGACCCTGTTTCTGGACTATCAGGACACGCGCCGCGAACTGGTGGAGCGGCTGGAGGCGCAAACCGCCAACCGGGCCGCGCAGGAGAGCGCCGAGCTGCAAGGCGTGTCGCGCGATGTGCGCACCTTGCTCAGCAGCTGGCGCGGCTTGTCGGAGAGCGTGGGCAGCGGCAGCTACCTGAGCGCCTACTACATCCCTTTCGACGAGACGCGCCGGGACGCGCCGCCGCGCGTCGAGCGGGCGCTGGCCTTCGTCGAGGCTTTCGGCAGCGGCGGCCTGGGCAATCTGGTCAATACCTTCGTGGTGATGGACAAGGGCATCGCGCTGTCCAGCGCCAACGGCCCCAAGCATCAAGTCGAAAGCCAGCGGCATTTGTCCCAGCTGCGAGGCCTGCGCAGCCAGCCGGTGCGCGACGGCGTGCTCTGGGGCCGCCCCTATCAGTCGCACAACGGGAAGTGGTGCATGGTGGTGGCAGCCGAGGACTCCGCCAGCAAGGACCTGATCGGCATCACGGTGCAGCTGTCGATGAATTTCGGCCTGGACAAGCTGGATGTGCTGCACGAGGGCTGGCTGGCCTGGCTGGATGGCGCGGGCCGGGCGCTGACCCCGCTGCCGCCGTGGACGCCTCCCGGCTTGCCGGCGTCGCTGCCGGATTGCGTAGTTCCGTATTCGCGGCGGGTGGAGGGCGTGCGCGCCATCTGCACCAATGTGGAGCCGCCGGGCTGGCGCATGGTGCTGTTCTATCCGGCGGACGTGCTGACTGACAGGGCATTGGCGGCGCTGCCCCGGCACTTGCCGATGGCGCTGTTGGTGCTGGTGTCCCTGGTCGGCCTGCTGTACGCGGTGCTGCAGCGCAGCCTGGGCCGGACGCTCAGCCACTTCGTCCGCACCATCAGCCCCCAGGCGGATGTCAGCGCGCAGCAGCGTTTGCCGGAAGCGGGCGAGGACGAGCTGGGGCAGATCGCCTGCGCCTACAACCGCCTGCTGGATGTGGTGCAGGCGCAGTACGCCGAGCTGGAGGCCAAGGTGGCCGAGCGCACGACGGCGCTGGAGGAGGCCAGGTACCGCGCCGAGCGCGCCAGCGCCAACAAGAGCGAGCAGCTCACCAGCATCAGCCATGAAATCCGCACGCCGCTGAACGGCATCGTGGGCGCGCTGATGCTGCTCAACCGCATCGGCGGCACCGCCAGCCAGCACGATCTGGTGGACACCGCGCTGAAATGCTCCGGCCACCTGCTGGAGATCATCAACAATTTGCTGGATTTCTCGCGGATCGAGTCCGGGCAGATGGTGGTGACGCCGGCCACGCTGGACCCGCTGGAGCTGATAGACCAGGCCATGCTCACCGTGCAGCTGCAGGCGCTGGACAAGGGGCTGTCGCTGCAGACCGAGGCGGCGACCAGCTTTCCGCGGCAGTTGCTTACCGATGGTCTGCGCCTGCGACAGATTCTGATCAATCTATTGGGAAACGCCGTCAAGTTCACCTCGAGCGGCGGCGTCGTCCTGCGCGCCTGGAGCGTGGAGGGGCGGGTGTATTTCAGCGTCCACGATACCGGGCCGGGCATACCGGAAGAAAAGCGGACCGAGGTGTTCACCGCCTTCCATCAGCTGGACAACCATGTTTCCGGCAGCGGCCTGGGATTGCCGATCGCCCGCAGCCTCGCGCGCTTGCTGGGCGGGGATCTGTATCTGATGCCGGCCAGCCGCGGCGCCTGCTTCCAACTGGAGCTGCCGCTGGGCACGGTATGCGCCGACATGGTGCCGGACCTCGGCCCCATCGTCGCGCCGGAGCGCCTGCATGAGCAATTGCGCGCCTGGGGCTACCAGCCGGAAGCGGGCGCCAACCCGATGCTGGAGGCGCCGGAGCTGGCGTATCTGCCGGCTCGGCTGCGCCAGTGGCTGGACCCGGACGGGGCGCCGGGCTCGCGGCTGGACGACGGCGACGTGCCGGTTTCGGTCTGGTCGCTGCAGGTGCTGGTGGTGGATGACGTGGACACCAACCGTGACATTGTCGGGCGCATGCTGCGCCTGCAGGGCCACCACACCATGGAGGCGTCCAGCGGCGAGGACGCGCTGGCGCTGGGGCGCTCGCATGTTTTCGACGTGGTGCTGATGGACATGCGCATGCCCGGCTTGTCAGGCGGGCAGACGACGGCGCTGTGGCGCGAAGAGGCCAACGGCATGCTGGACCCGGACTGCCCCATCGTGGCTCTCACCGCCAATGCCCAGCCGGGCGAGCGGGAGCGGCTGCTGGCCGCCGGCTTCAACGAGTATCTGACCAAGCCGGTGACGCCGGCCATGCTGGCGCATATGCTGGACTTCGTCGCCGATCTGCAACTGACGCGCGGCATGGAGCTGGAGCCCAACGCCGGCTGCGACCAGCCCATCCTGGCGCGGGATCCGGATTTCCTGCGGCGGCTGGAGCAGGATTTGCGCCAGCGCTATCTGCGCCTGGGCGAGGCCGTGGCCGCGCAGGATCAGGCGGCCAGCCTGGATCTGCTGCATGCGCTCAAGGGGCTGGCGGGCCAGGCCGGGCTGCATCTGGTGTGCGAGGCGGTGGAGCACTGGGAGGCGCAACTGCAGCAGGGAGCCGGACTGCGCAAAGACGCGTGGCAGGCGCTGGGAAGATTGATAGACAGCGTGTTGTAGAGGCTCAGAACTCCAGCACGCCCAGCCGCCGGGCCCAGTTGCTCAGTTCCGCGGCGTTGTGGGCGTCCAGCTTGCGCATCAGGTTGAGGCGATGCGTTTCCACCGTTTTCAGGCTGATGGACAGCAGCTCGGCGATGTCGCGGTTGCGGCGGCCCTCGGCCACCAGTTTCAGCACCTGGCGCTCGCGCAGCGTCAGCGGCGTCTCTCCCAGCGTGCGCTCGGTGGTGTCCAGCGTTTCCAGCTTGAGCGCGGGGTCGATATAGGTCTTGTCCAGCGCTGCGTGCTGCAGCGCGGCCAGCAGCACCTGCTGCGGGCTCTGCTTGAGCACATAGGCCAGCGCGCCCGCGGACAGCGCGGCGCGGCCGCGGTGCTCCTCGTTCGACGCGGTGAACACGACCACGCGCAGCGCCGGCCAACGCCGGCGCAACTGGTGAATCACATCGATGCCGTCCATGCCTGGCAAGCCCAGATCCAGCAGCACCAAATCCGGATTGAGCTGTTGACAGGCTTCGTAGGCGGCCAGCCCATCGGATACGGCCCCGACAACCTCGTACCGCGGCCGGTCCGCCAGCAAAGAGCGGACGCCGTCTACCAGCAGCGAGTGGTCTTCAACGATAAGGACGCGCAGGGGGAGTGAACTCATCTGGCTAGGCCTTGTAAATAAAGTGTTAATTTTAATTGAAATTTTCTCTGTGACAGCAGAATTCACAATAAGCCTATGGGGCAGATCATGGTCATTATTAAGTTCTTTGACATGCCCAATTAGGTTTATATCCGTGAACCATCAAGCCGCCGTTTTTCCTGCGCGGCATGCCGCCGCCTTCGACCCCGCCCGGCGGAGCCATGGACAGGCTCGGCGTGAAATTCAGGTGTAGGCCGGATATTTCACGATAGCGCCTGTTGGCAGCATGAGGGCATGAAAAAAGCACTCGATCCCCATTCCGCATTGCGCAGTTTGGCCGCGCGCCTGGAACAGCCGCGCTGGTCCGCCGCCGGGTCGGTCGCCACCGGCATGCTGGGCGCGCACCGGGCGCGCGCTCGCAGCTTCGACGCGGGGCTGACCGTGGCGCTGACCCTGGATCGGCCTGTGTCGCAAGCGCCGGAAGCCTGCTTGCTGCTGGCCTCCACCCCGGAAGCCTGCGACGACGCTCTATACCTGGCCGACGACAGCCTGTGGCTGTTGCGCCGTTTTCCCGAGCGGCTGACCGAAGTGGAGTTCGACCTGCTGCTCAAGCAACAACTGGCGCTGGCGGCGCTGTTGGCCGGGCGCGACCGCGCTCCCCCCCTTGTTTTGCCCATTGCCGGGAGATACGCATGAAATGCCTGTCGTTGCTGATGGCCGGCGCGCTGGCGTCTTGCGCCGCCGCGGCCCAACCCATTCCCTGGCGCGGACAGCCCTTTTTCGTTTCCAGCCGCAACACGCCGCTGGCCTCGGTGCTGAAGGACATGGGCGCCAACTACCGCCTGCCGGTGGTGGTCAGCCCCAGGATCACGGAGGCCTATGCCGGGGAGCTGAGCGACAGTCCGCGCGGCAAGGCGCTGTCCGAGCTGTCGCGGCTGTATCAGCTGCTGCCGTATTACGACGGCAACACGCTGTACGTTTACAAGGCGCAGGAGATGGATCAGGCGCTGCTGACGCCGGCCTATCTGAGCGGGACGGAGCTGGAGGGGCTGATCCGCCAGAGCGGCCTGCTGGACGGCGCCGCCTGCCGGCTGCGCCAGGTGGGCGGCGCCAACGCGCTGCAGGTCAACGGCGTGCCGGTGTGCCTGACCCGGGTGGCGGCATTGGCCAAGCAACTGGACGAGCAGAATCTCAACCAGGAGCAGAACAAGGAAACCATCGCCATCTATCCGCTCAAATACGCCAACGCCGGGGACAGCAGCTACGCCTACCGCAGCCAGAACGTAGTGGTGCCCGGCGTGGTGTCGGTGCTGCGCGAGATGGCGCAGGGCAGGGCGCTGCCGCTGCCCGACAACAAGACGCCGGCGCCCGCCGACGCCAGCGGGCTGCCGATGTTCTCCGCCGACACGCGGCAGAACGCGGTGCTGGTCCGCGACCGCAAGAAGAACATGCCGCTGTACGCCGATCTGATTCCCAAGCTGGACCGTCGCCCGGGGCTGATCGAGATATCGGTGGCCATCATCGACGTGGACGCCGCCGACATCAACGAACTGGGCATCGACTGGTCCGGATCGGCCCGCATCGGCGGCGGGACGGTCAGCTTCAACAGCGACGGCGGCCTGGCGTCCGACAGCTTCTCGTCGCTGGTGTCCAACTCCGGCAACTTCATGCTGCGGCTTTCCGCGCTGGAGCAGAAGTCCAAGGCCAAGATCGTCTCCCGCCCGTCGGTGGTGACGCTGGACAATGTGCAGGCGGTGCTGGACCGCAGCGTCACTTTCTACACCAAGCTGGTGAGCGAAAAGAACGCCAAGCTGGAGTCGGTGACGGCCGGGGCGCTGATGCGCGTCACGCCGCGGCTGATCCACGAAACCGACGGCGACAAGGTTCTGCTCACGCTCAATATCCAGGATGGCCGCCAGGACAAGCCGATCAGCCGCGCCGAATCGCTGCCGCAGGTGCAGAACGCCGAGATCGCCACCCAGGCCAGGCTCAATCTGGGCCAGGCGCTGCTGCTGGGCGGCTTTGTCCAGGACGAAAGCGTGGAGGGCGTGCGCAAGATTCCATTGCTGGGCGATCTGCCGCTGATCGGCGGCCTGTTCCGCAGCACGACCAAGAGCGAGCGCAATGTGGTGCGCCTGTTCCTGATCAAGGCCGAGCCGCGGCAGTTGTAGGGGGAGACGATCATGGACGCCAGTTTCAAGCTCAAGCTGCTTAACGGCCCGCTGGCCGGACGCGAGCTGTTTTTGCCGCTCGGCCCGTTTACGGTGGGCGGCGGCGACAGCGACCTCTCGTTGCCGCTGGAAGGCGGCGCCGTCGCCACGCTGGAAGTCTCGGCCGACGCGGTCAGCCTCGGCAGCCGCACGCCGTGCTGGGTGGGCGGCCGCAGCCGTTCTCCCGGACCTTTGCCGCCCAATGCGGCGATAGACATGGCGGGGCTGCATTTCGTGCTGGGGCCCGCTGACGCCGAATTGGGCGCGCCGAAGGCGCCGCCGCGCGGCAGCCTGAAGCGCTCCGCCGCCGCCATCCTGGCCGCCACGCTGGCGCTGGCCGCGGCCTTGGCCTGGGCGGCGATGCCCGCCGATCCGCCGACAGCCCCCGGACCGCGGGTCTGGCTGCCGCAGGTGCTGGCCGCCGAGCCGGGATTGTCGGCGCGCTGGCTGGACGGCGGCGGGCTGCTGCTGTCCGGACGCTGCCGCAGCAGCGAGAAGCTGTCCGCGCTGACCGCCAGGCTGCGCGCCGCCGGCGTGCGCCTGCGCCAGGAAACGGTGTGCGACGACGAATTGCGGCGCTCGGTGCGCGCGCTGCTGGGCAGCTACGGCTATCCGGACGTCACGGTGTCGCTGGACGCGCAGGGACGCGCGGATATCGACGGCCAGGTGGAGAGCGGCGCCCGTTTCGCCGAGCTCTCCGCCGCGCTGGATCAATTGCCCGGCCTGCAGGGCTGGCGCTTCACCGATCGCGGCGCCGACGCCCTGGCGGCGCTGCTGGACCGCTTGCGGCAGGCTGGGCTGCTGTCCGGCCTCAGCGCGGCCAGAACGGAGCAGGGCTGGGTCTTGTCCGGACAGCTGGACGCCGCGCGCCAGGCCGCTTTGGACGCGCTGCTGGCGCGGTTCAACGCCGAAGCCGGCAAGAGCGGGCGCTTCCGCTTCATCAGCGCCGCCAGCACCGCCCAGCCGGCCGACTACCTGCCCGCCGCCATCTCAGGGGTGGGCGGCAATGTCCGGGAGCCTTATCTGGAGCTGGCCAACGGCATGCGCTTGCAGCCCGGCAGCCCGCTCAAGCGCGGCATGCGCATCGTAGCGATCACGCCGGCCGGCGTTTCCATCGCCGGCAATCGACAACTGGTGTTCCTGCCCTTGCACGGCTGAACGGAGAGTTTCCATGCATACCTTGACTGAACTTGAAGACACATTGGCGGCCGATCCGAACGGCCGCGATCTGGGACGGATGCTGGCGGCGCTGGCCGCTGAGGCCGCCGATCTGGGACTGAGGCAGCGCCAGCCGCAAAGTGCCGCCGCCTACGCCAAGCTGGAGCGCCAGCGGCTGGCCTGTCTGGCGGCGATGCGGGTGGTCGACACCGTCTGGCATAGACGGCATCGCGGGACCGCCCAACTCAGGTGATGACCTGATGGAGCCGGTTGGAGCCCGGCGCGATGATGGCCATATGGTGAACAAAAGGAGCGCGCGATGACTTGTCTGCACATCATCCTGACAACGGAAGACGACATGGTACGCGTTGCCGGGCAAAGCTATCCGGTCCTCGGCCCCAGCCTGTTGCTGATGGCCGGAACGGGGACGCCGGAGCTGTCCGCGACGGGACGGGCCTACCCCGTTTCCGCCATGGAGCTGCAACTGGTTTACCGCGACATGCAGCAGCTGCTGCCGGACGGCGGCAGCAGCGCGATGCTGGACATCCCCCGCAACATCCCCGCCGAGGACGGCGTGCTGCGCGCGGCGGGGCAACTGGCCGAGGCCGATCGCTGCGCGATGCTGCGCTTCGTGCTGTCGTATTGCCTGGCGGTGGACGGCGAATACTGCGCGGCCCTGCTGCGCTATCTGGTGGCCGCCGATCTGGACCTGTTCGATTTCATCCACCGCCACCGGCTGCAGCCGTGGCCGGTGGCCCGCTACGCCGACGCGCTGGGGCTGCCGCTGCGCAAGTTCAACCAGCTGTTCAAGGAAAAGTACGGCGTGTCCGCCAAGCACTGGCTGCTGGCGCAACGGCTGGAATACGCGAGGGGCTTGCTGGAAACCACCACCAAGAAAGTGATCGACGTAGCGCTGGAGTCAGGTTTCGGCAACCCGGCGCACTTTTCCGATAGCTTCCGCCGCCATTTCCGCATGTCGCCCAGCGACGTCAGGCGGGAGGCGCCGACCGTGCCGCTTGCGGCGTCGCTGCTGTTTTGAGCCAAGGAGCCTTTCATGAACATCGATTCCATCGTTTCCCAGATCGGCGGACAGATATCGCAGGCGGCCAACAACGCGGAGGCCGCCATGAACAGCGATGTGCAGAACAACCCGGAAAGCATGCTCAAGTCGCAGTACGCGCTGCAGCAGTACTCGGTGATGATCGGCTACGAAAGCTCGGTGATGAAGGCGGTCAAGGACATGATGATGGGCATCATCTCCAAGATCGGATGACGAGCATGCGCGCAGAACCCCCCATTTCCCGCCTGGTGATCGAGGCCGGCTTCGCCGCCGTCAACCATGGCCTGCGGGCCGAGATGCACGACATCCTGGCCGCCTTGCCCGACTGGCTGGACGACCCAGCCCAACTGGCGCGCTGCGAGGCCGTATTGCTGTTCGGCCTGGGCCGCCGCCGGGCCGCCGCCGCCCGGCTGGCCGCCTTGCCGGACGACGATTGCGCCCCCTTGCGCGCCTTGCTGAACGCGACTTCTTCGGAGGAAAAATCATGAGCATAGAAGCCATTTCCCACGCCCTAGCCGCCCTCGCTCCGCTGGGGCAGAGCGAGGCGCCAGCGCCCGACGCCTCTTCCCAGCAGCGTTTCGCGGCCTTGCTGGACAGCCAGAAAGCGGCCGACTCGCCGGACGCGCTGTTCGCCGCCCAGAGCGCGCTCAGCGAGCTCACCGTCGGTTCCGAGCTGACCGCCAAAGTGGCGGGCTCGCTGACCCAGTCGATCAACAAGCTGGTCAGCATGCAATGAAAATCGCGCCTTGGATCCTGCTGCTGAGCGTTTTGCTGCTGGCCGGCTGCAAGAGCGAGCTTTACAGCAAGCTGGACGAGAGCGAGGCCAACCAGATGCTGGCGCTGCTGATGTACAACAAGATTCCGGCGGACAAGGAGGTGTCCAAGGACGGCGTGACGCTGAAGGTGGAGCGCGACCGTTTCGTCGACGCGGTGGAAGTGTTGCGCCAGAACGGCCTGCCGCGGCGCAAGACGGTGACCATGCAGGACCTGTTCCCCAGCGGCCAGCTGGTGTCGTCGCCGGAGCAGGAGGAAGCCAAGCTCAGCTATCTGAAGAGCCAGCAGCTGGAAAAGATGCTGTCCAGCATGGACGGCGTGGTGGCCGCCGAGGTGTCGGTGGCCGAGCCGCGCGGCGTCGATGGCGAAGCGCCGCCGCCGGCGTCGGCGGCGGTGTTCATCAAATACAGTCCGGAGGTCAACCTGGCCGCGCGCGAGCCGGAAATCCGCGCGCTGGTGCGGGACGGCATTCCCGGCCTGGCCGCCGATCGCATCAGCATCACCCTGCAGCGGGCGGAATACCGCTACCAGCCCGCGGCAGAGCCCAGGGCGCAAGCCATTCCCTGGCTGCCCATCGCCGCGGGAGGGGGAACCCTGTTGCTGGGCGGCCTGTGCATCGCCGCGCTGTGGTGGCGCCGCCGGCCGGAGGCCGTCGGATGAACCCGGCCTTGCGGCGGCTGCATGCGCTGTGGCGGCGGCCGGGCCGGGAAATGGCCGATGGCTGGTGGGACAAGCTGGGCCTGGCCGGCTGGCGGTCCGCCTATGCAGGCCAGGCGCTGACGCGGCCGGCGCTGGATAGCCTGATCGCCAGCCGCCTGGGCCATGCGGGCGGCGCGCCCGAGCCGTCGCCATTGGCGGAGGCGTTGCTGGAGGACGACATGCGCCGCGAGGCGCTGTGCGCGTCGCTGGGTCTGTGGGCTTTGCGCTGTCCCGATTATCTGCTGCTCAAACCTTACCGCGAGGCGCTGTCGCCTGTGCTGGACGCGCGCGCGCAGACGCAGTTGCAAGCGCTGCTGCCCAGGGGCGCAGCCGCCGCGGAGCTGACGCCGGCCGAACTGCCGGATGCCGCCCGCGCGCTGGGCGCCGCCTGGCTGGCGGACGCGGCCGAACCGTCGCTGCGCTTGTGCCGCCTGCTGTGGGCGCCTTCCGCGCAGGCAGCGCCAGCGGCGCCGCTTGAGCCGGCGCTGCAAAAATTGTCGAGGTGGCTATGAACAATCCGCTGCGAATCCCCGTGGCGGTTCTGCCGGGGCCATTGCCGGCGGCAACCGTGATTTCGGCCGCCGAACTGGCGGCCAGGCAGGACATATTGGCCGCGATGGAGGCGGAGAGGGCGGCGGCGCGCGACGACGCCGATGCCCTGCGCCGCCAGGCGCGGGCCGAACTGGAACAGGCCCGGCTCGACGCGGACGCGCTGCGCGAGGCCGCCAGGCGCGAGGGCGAGCGCCAGGCGGTCTTGGCGCGGGAAGAGGCGGTGGCCGACGCGGTGCGCTGGTTGTGCTGCGAACAGGAAATGGAAGGCTTGATCGCGCGCCAGCTAGCCCTGCGTTGGCGCGGCATCACCGCCGGAGTGCTGGAGGCATTGTTGGGAAACTGTGATCAAAGCGAGCTGTTGCTGCGCCGGGTGGAGCGCCAAGTGGCGCGGCTGCTGCCGCGCGGCAGCGTCAATCTGCATGTTGCGCCGCAAGCGTTGAGGGCGGCGGAGCAGGCCTACGCCGATGTGCCGGAGGTGGCCGTGCTGGCCGACGCCGCGCTGTCCGTCGGGCAGGCCAGGCTGGACAACGGCTTGGTGCGCATCCACCTGGACACGCCCGCGCATCAGGCGCGGGTGCTGGAGCAACTGAGGGGCGATGCCCGGGAGGCGGCCCATGCTTAGGCTGGATCAGGTGACGGCGGGAACGGCGCTGGGCGGGGTGGATGACGGCATCGCCGCCCAGCCGATGGGCAGGCCGCCGGCGGCGGAGTCTGTGCTGGCGCTGGCGCAGGCGGAGCTGCTTGAGTTTCAGAGCGACGCGCTGACCGAGACCCAGGAAGACCTGGGCTTCGCTCTGGGGGGACGCCTGCGCGACAACCGGCGCGGCGGCATCGGCCAGGAAGGCGCGCGCGGCCGGGTGCTGGCGCAGAAGCTGGTGGCGGAGCTGGCCGCCGTGGAGGCCGCCGATCTGGACAGCCTGCTGAGCGGCCCGCAGGACTGGCAGCGCGCGCCGCACTTGCTGGCCGCGATGCAGGCGCAGACTCCGGACCCGGGCCGCATAGCCCTGCAGCTGGCCGCCTGGCTGGCCAAGGGCAGGCCGGACGCCAAACTGCGCCGCCGCATGGAAGAGGCGCTGGCGGCGTTGACCGCCGACGACACCCTGGCCTTGTCCTTGTTCGGCGCGCTGGAATACGGCGCGACGACGCCGGCCTTGCGCCAGGAGCTGCTGCGGCTTTACCACCGCGCCGGCGCGTCCCGGCAGAAGCTGTCGCAGTGGCTGGCGTCGCTGGGCGAGCGGGATGGGCGGCAACGCAAGCTGCGCACCATGCTGCGGGTGCTGTCCTACGAGCTGTCGGCCAGCGGCCAGGCCATCGTCGGCAGCCATCTGGCCGCGGTGATCGGCGACCTCCGGCAGCTGTTGCGCATCCTGGGCCTGGAGGCCCATTGCGACCAGGCCGCTGCGGCGCTGGCCTTACCGGCTCTGGATGGCGAAACCCTGCTGCGCGGCGTGGTGTCGCTGCTGGAGCAGGTATGGGTGAACGCGGACAGCGTGGCGGAGGCGCTGCCGCCGGTGGAGCCCGAGCAGCAGTATCGGCTGGCCCACGCCCTTGGCCGGCTGGCGCAGCTATTGCCCGAGGACTGCTTCGGCGATACCGAACAGAAGGCGCAGCTGGAGGCCGCGGTGGCGGAGCTGCGCGACCGCAGCCTGGAATAGCCGGCCCGCGCGGCATTGTTGTGTCAAAAACCGAATGATATGCGGTTTTCTGAAAGCCGTTTCCCGCGCCGGCTGATATGTTGGCCGCCATTATCTCCGCTGGCGCGCGACGGTCCCCGAACAAGTTGGGAGGCAGGCGGCGCGCGCCATGTCCCATCGAGTTGTCGGCAATTTGCGAGTCCAAACCACATGACCATTCAATTCAATCGCGCGGCGATCACGCCGGGCAATGTCGGCCAATCCCAGCTGGATTCCATTTCGAACCAGGCGCCGGGCGCAAGCGGCGAGCCGCTGGGCTTGGGACGGCTGGTTGAGGCGGTGAAGGATAAAACCGGGATGGTCGCCTCGCACCTGATTCCGCTGCAGCAGGTCGCGCGCGATCATAACTGCATCATCGGCATCCGGCCGGTGGACCGGCTGGCCACCGAGCTGATCGAAACCGGGCATCCCACCAAGGGGTTTCACATCAAGGGCAAAAGCGCGTCCTGGGGCGCGCAGGCCGGCTTGATCTGCGTCGATCAGCGCTTCAGCAAGCTGGAGAACGCCTCGGCCGACCGCATCGCCAAATTCAATTCCCAAACCCGGCAGTGCATCCGCGACGGCGACGCGGCGGCGGTGCCGTTGACGATCTCCGGTTCGCGCTTGTCCAGCCTGCTGCAGGCCGGCGTGCTGGACAATCTGTCGCGGGAAAACGCGGAAGGCGTGCGCACGTTCACCGCGAAAGCGCCCAGCGGCAAGGAGTGCGCTTTCGAAGCGGCGCGCCAGCCCGGCGGCGCGGAGGCCTATGAAATCCGCCACGATGGCGCGCCGATTGAGGTGCTGGCTCCCAACGCCGATGCCAAACCCCTCACCGCCGATTACGACTTGCTGGTGATCGGCCCGCATTTGAGCGATGTCGGTCCACAGGACAATCTGCCGGTGCCGGACGTCGCGCATCAGGTCTTTCGCGACCGGATCGACCATTACCGCGGGATTCCGGCCAATGTCGGCCTGCTGGACGCTTATCTGAATCCCAAGAGCTTTTATCGCCGCGAGGATGCGGAAATCGGCAATGCCTCGGCGCGCATCCGCGACATGATTCCCGTCATCAATCAGGCCCTGGTGGGCGACGGCGAGCGCGTGGTGCATCACAATGCCGATTCCGGCAGCCCGGCGACGGACCCGGACGCGAACTATCCGGCCACTTTCGCCCTGCCGGCCAGGATCGGCCGCTTCGACGAAATCTGCGTGATCGCGAACAAGGAGGAACTGGCGGAGCTGGTGAAGCAGGCCAAGGACAGCG
This sequence comes from Chromobacterium indicum, assembly GCF_039708975.1. NCBI lineage: Bacteria > Pseudomonadati > Pseudomonadota > Betaproteobacteria > Neisseriales > Chromobacteriaceae > Chromobacterium > Chromobacterium indicum. The sequence goes on along the minus strand of NZ_JAYFSJ010000013.1, from coordinate 71,579 downwards.
GCTACCATCTGCCCTTGAATCCGCTGTGGGAAAAAGAAGTGAGCGGCGTCAGGCGCGAAAGCTTCGTCGATGCCCGGCGCAGGCTTGGCGGAGAGTGAGCGGCTGTCCGGCCTGCGCCCGGGGCCGGCGTGTTTCCGGCCCGGGCGCTGTCGGCGGAGGGCGGACTCAGCCGGCCAGCAGCGGCCGCAGCTTGGCGCGGGCGTCGCGCAGGATGTCGGCGGTGGTGTCCCAGTCCACGCAGGGATCGGTCACCGAGCAGCCGTAGCGCAGCTGGGCCAGATCGGCCGGGATGGACTGGTTGCCGGGTTCGATGAAGCTTTCCAGCATGAAGGCGCGGATGCTGCGGTTGCCGTGGCGGATCTGGGATACCGCGTCGGCCAGCACGCGCGGCTGCTGCGTGTGCTGCTTCCACGAGTTGGCGTGCGCGCAGTCCACCATGATGGCCGGCGGAATGTCGTGCTTCTTCATCGCCTGCTCGGCCAGCGCAATGCTCACCGAGTCGTAGTTGGGCCGTCCGCCGCCGCCGCGCAGCACCAGGTGGCAGTGCGGGTTGCCGCGGCTGTTCACCACCGCCACCCGGCCATCCTTGCCCATGCCCAGATAGGCGTGGGGCGCGCTGGCGGAGACGATGGCGTTGAGAGCCGCGTCCAGCGTGCCGTCGGTGCTGTTCTTGAAGCCCACCGCGCTGTCCAGCGCCGAGGCCAGCTCGCGGTGGATCTGCGATTCGGTGGTGCGCGCGCCGATCGCCATCCAGCTATAGAGGTCGGCCAGATACAGCGGCGACATCGGGTCCAGCGCCTCGCCAGCCAGCGGCAGGCCCAGTTCGGCGGCGGCCAGCAGGAAGCGGCGGGCGATGTGCATGCCCTCGTCCACGCAATAGCTGTCGTCCATGTAGGGGTCGTTGATCAGGCCTTTCCAGCCCACGCTGGTGCGCGGCTTTTCGAAATAGGCGCGCATCACGATCAGCAGCGTGTCGTTCAGTTCGGCTGCCAGTTCCGCCAGCCGGGCGGCGTAGTCCAGTCCGGCGCGGGGGTCGTGGATGGAGCAGGGCCCCACCACCACCAGCCAGCGCGGGTCATCGCCGCTCAGCACGCGTTTCACCGCCTCGCGGCCGGCGTGGACCGAGGCGCTGGCGCGCGCGCTGGCCGGCAGACTGCGCAGCAGTTCGGCGGGGCTGGCCATCGAGCGGTAGTCGGCCTGGCTGGATGGCGGCGCGTGGCCGTGTTCGAGCGCGAGTAGGCCGGGTTCCGGCCTGGCAAGCGTAGTCATGATGTTCTCCACAGGATGATCCGCAAACGAGCCGCGGATTCAGCCCGTCGTTTGCGGCAGGGCCGGCGGGCGGCCCCGATGTCGGCGACAGGGCGGCCGCGCGCCGTCGGCGCGCAGGCCTTCTTCCCGTCGCGGGGGCCGCATGTTCAGGCGGCCAGGGTGGCGCCGCCGTCCACCACGATGTCCTGCATCGTGACGTGGCCGGCCAGGTCGGAAGCCAGGTACAGCACCGCGCCGGCGACGTCGGCCGGCGTGGCCAGTTTGCCCAGCGGGATGCCCAGGCGGAACGCTTCCGGCTTGCCGGCGATGGTGCGGGCGGAGCCGTGTTCGTCCTGCCACATGCCGCGCAGCATCGGGGTGTCGGTGGAGCCGGGCGACACCACGTTGCAGCGCACGCCGTATGGCGCCAGCTCGAGCGCGGCGTTGTGGCTGAGGCTGGCCATCGCCGCCTTGGACGCGCCGTAGGCGGCCATGTCGATGCGCGGCACGTGGGCGGCGTTGGAGGCGACGTTGACGATGGCTCCGGCGCGGCGCGCCTTGAAGTGCGGCATCAGCGCGCGCAGCAGGTAGAACGGCCCGCTGACGTTGACGGCCAGGCATTGCTGCCAGTCGTCGACCGACAGCGCGTCGAACGCGCCCAGACGCAGCACGCCGGCGGCGTTGACCAGCACGTCTGGCAGCGCGTCCTCCTCGGCCAGGCGGCGGCACAGCGCGGCCACGGCGTCGGCGTCGCGGATGTCCAGCGGCAGCTCTCGCATCACGCCGCAATGAGCGGCCGGCTGCGCGAATTGCAGATCCAGCGCCACGACGCGGGCGCCCGCTTCGACGAAGCGGCGCGCCACTTCCTGGCCTATGCCTTGGGCCGCGCCGGTCACCCACACGCATTGGCCGGTGAAATCCATTCCGATCATGATCAGGCTTCCTGCGGCAGCTTGGCCTGGATGGCGGCCCACCAGCCGTCCAGCGTCAGGTCCTGGGCCAGATCTTCAAAGCCGATTTCCAGGCCCAGCTTCTGCCATTGCGCCACCAGCTCCATCACGCGGATGGAGTCCAGGCCGTAGTCCAGCAGGTTGTCGTCGCCTGCCAGGCTGTCGTCGCCGTCTTCCAGCACGGTCAGCACCTGGGCCTTCAGCCATTCGCGTGTCAGCGCGGCGTCGCCGCCGGCAACCGCCAGGTCGGACTGCGCGATCACCGCGCCGCAGCGGGTGGCCACGTAGCGCAGCGCCATCTTGTGCTCTTCCTCGCTGAAGTCGGCCACCGCGTCGCCGACCATGAAGGCCTGGATGTCGCGCATGAAGGCGTCGCAGGCGGTCATCATGCAGCCGATGTGGGCGTAGACGCCGCAGATCACTAGCTGGTCGCGGCCCCAGGCTTTCATCTTTTCCTGCAGATCGCTGCGCTGGAAGGCGCTGTAGCGCCATTTGACCAGCACGGTGTCCTGCTCGCGCGGCGCAAGCCGCGGCGTCACCACCTGCACCGCCGGATCGGCGGTGGTGAGGCCCGGGCCCCACATATCGTTCAGCAGCGCGCGGTCTTCTGGTTTCTGCTCGGTGGGCTGCGCGGTATAGATCACCGGCACGCCATGGCTATCGGCCCAGCGGCGCAGCGCTTCCACTTTGGAAACCAGTTCGTTCACCAGCGCGCTGTCCTCGCCGTAGAAGGCCAGGAAGTAGCGCTGCATGTCGTGGATCAGCAGCGCGGCGCGCTTGGGCTCCACGCGCCAGGCGGTCTTGTTGGCGGGGAAGTCGGCCGCTTGCGGCAGCGGGTAGGCGTTAAGCTTGGGAATGCTCATTGTGTTCAGGCTCCGGCCGCGGCGGCCAGCATGCCGCGCAGCGCTTGTTTGTCTATTTTGCCGACGTGGGTCAGCGGCAGGGTGTCCACCAGTTCGAAACGGTCGGGCAGTTTGTAGTCGGCCACGCCCTGTTCGCGCAGGAAGCGGCGCAGCGCCACCGATTTCAGTCCGTCCTCATGCGCCACCACGTAGGCGCAGCTCTTCTCGCCCAGCATCGCGTCGGGCATCGCCACCAGCGCGGCCTGAGCCACCTGCGGGTGTTGCAGCAGCAGGTGCTCGATCTCCTCGGCGGCGATCTTCTCGCCGCCGCGGTTGATCTGGTCTTTGACCCGGCCGACCACGCGCAGGTAGCCGCGCTCGTCGGCTACCACCACGTCGCCCGAGTAATAGAAGCCTTCGTTGTCGAATACGCGGGCATTGTGTTCCGGGGCCTGGTAGTAGCCGCGGAAGGTATAGGGGCCGCGGGTGGCCAGCATGCCCGGCGCGCCCAGCGGCACCGGGTGGCCGGCTTCGTCCACCACCTTCACCTCGTCGGCGTCGCTCATCGGCCGGCCCTGGCAGCCATAGACGATGTCGTCGCCGTCGTCGAGCCGGGTGTAGTTGACCAGGCCTTCGGCCATGCCGAACACTTGTTGCAGCTTGCAGCCCAGCACTTCCGGCACCTGGCGGGCGGTGGCTTCGGCGAAGCTGGCGCCGCCGACTTGCAGCAGTTTCAGGCTCTTCAGCTGGGCCTCGCGGCCGGGCGCGGCTTGCAGCCACAGCGCGACGGCCGGCGGCACCAGCGCGGCGATGTCCACCTGGTGGCGCTCCACCAGCGCGAAGCAGGCCAGCGCTTCCGGATTGGGCGCCAAGACCACCGCGCCGCCGGCATGGAACACGCCGAGCGCGCCCGGCGAGCTGAGCGGGAAGTTGTGCGGCGCCGGCAGCGCGCACAGGAAGCGGGTATGCGGGCCGAGTTCGCAGATCTCGGCGCTGCGGCGCACGCTGTAGAAGTAGTCGTTGTGGGTGCGCGGAATCAGCTTGGGCGTGCCGGTGCTGCCGCCGGACAGCTGGAAGAACGCCACTTCGTCGGCGGCGCTGGGGCCGGCTTGGTCCGGCAGGCCGCCGCAGTCTCGCTCCAGCACGGCTTCCAGTTCGTCGTGGGCGAACAGGCGCACGCTCAGCGCCGGCGAGATCGCGGCCAGCTCGTCCGCCATCGCGTCGTCGCCGAACAGCGGGTGGCGGCGGTCGGCGATCAGCAGCTTGGGCTGGATCTGGCGGGCGTAGGCCGACAGCTCCAGCTTCTGGTGGCTGAACAGCGCGTTGACCGGCGCGGCGCCGATCTTGAACAGCGCGAACAGCGCGATGTAGAACTCGGCCACATTGGGCAGCTGCACCAGCGCGGTGTCGTGGCGGGCCACGCCGCGCGCCAGCAGCCAGGCGGCCAGGTTGTCGGAGCGGCGGTCCAGCTCGGCATAGCTGATCTCGCGCTCGCCGCACAGCACGGCCGGCGCGTCGGGGCGCTCGCGGCATTGCCGGGCCAGCATCTCGGTCATCGGCTGGTCGTTCCAATAGCCGGCGGCGCGGTAGCGCGCCGCCAGATCGTCGGGCCAGCGGGTGAAGGCTACGCTCATGCCGCCGCCTCCTGGCCGGACAGGCCGAAGGCGCCCAGCATGGTGCCGAGTTTGGCCTGGGTTTCCGCCCATTCCGATTCCGGGGTGGACGCGGCGACGATGCCGGCGCCGGCGAACAACCGCACGCGGGTATCGGCCACGGTGGCGCAGCGTATGGTCACCGCCCATTCGCCGTTGCCATGCTCGTCGCACCAGCCGACGATGCCGCTGAACACGCCGCGCTCGAACGGCTCGATCTCGCGGATCAGCTGGCGCGAGGCAAGGGTGGGGAAGCCGCAAATGGCCGGCGTCGGGTGCAAGCGGCAGGCCAGCTGCAGAATCGGCAGCGAGGCGTCGGAGAGCACGCCGTCTATCTGCGAGCCCAGGTGCCACATCGCGCGGGTGCCCAGCAGCGACGGCGCGGACGGGATGGACAGCTCGGCGCAATAGGGGCCCAGCACGCTCTGGATGTCGTCGATGACCAGGCTGTGCTCGTAATGGTCCTTGGACGAGTCCAGCAGCTTGGCGCTGGCGGCGGCGTCGGCCGCCGGGTCGCCCTGGCGCTTGGCGGAGCCGGCCAGCGGGAAGGTGCGCACGCGCGCGCCTTCCTTCTGCAGCAGCAGCTCGGGGCTGACGCCCACCAGGCGGCCGCCGTCGGCCAGCGGCAGCTGGAACTGGTAGCCGTTGGGGTTCTGCGCGCACACGGCGTCGAACACGCGGTCCGCGGACACCGGGCGGTCGAAGTCCACTTCCAGCACGCGGGACAGCACCGCCTTGCGGATTTCGCCATGGCTGAATTGTTCGATGGCCTGGCTGACGGCGGCCTTGAAGCCTTGTTCGTCGGGGATGCTGCGCGAGCCGACCACCTTGCCGCCGTCGCCGGCGCGCTGGGCGGCCGCCTGCAAGCGCTCTTGGCGGTCGAAGAAGGCGTGGCGGGCGGGGATGAACAGTTCGGAGGGCTGGTCGATGTCGAAGGGGATGGCGCCCATCAGCACCGGAGAGGCGATGCCGTCGGCGCGGGCGTGGGCGAAGGCTTCCGCCACTTCGCGGGAGAACGCGCTGTCCGGATCGAGCGCGCCGCGGGCGGGGGTGTGGATGCGCGCATGTACACCGCCGGCCTTCAGGCTGCGGTGGGACGACATGAAATAAAACTCGCCGTCTTCGGCGCTGCCGGTCGTGGCCGACTGGGTGTGCATGGCTTAACTCCGATGATAATGATAATAATTATCGTTCAATGTATATTCAAAGTAATCGCCTGTCAATCGCCGAATACCCCTTTTCATGCCTTGGGAATATCGAAAAATTGCGCAATCGGGCCTGGATGGAAAATAAAATCCATTTTGCTGACGCAGGTGAGGGGGAGAAGCCCGGCGCGAGAACGCGCGCCGGGCGCGGGGCTTCAGGCGCGATTCAGCCGGCGCGACAGTTCCTCGCCGATGCGGCGCATCGGCTCCGGATCGCTCATGCCGAAGTGGTCGCAATCCAGTTCCACGCAGTCCAGCCGGCCTTGCAGATGCGGTTGCCAGTCGGCCGGCGTCGGCGCGTCGCCGGGATGGCGGCCGGCGCGGAACAGCAGCATGTCGCCCGCATAGGCCGGCGTGCGGCTGTCGCGGAACAGCCGCATGCCGTGCAGCGAGGCTTGGCCCAGCTTTTCCAGCGCGGCGCGGCCCAGCGGCGCCAGCGGGCTGCCGGCGCGCAGCAGGCGCTGGTAGATGGCGTCGTTGTCCAGCGGCAGGCCATCGGCATCGGCGTCCACCTCGCCGTTGACGCTGAGCACGGTCACCAGCGCGTCGTGCAGGGTCGGCTCGGGCCGGCCTTGCCAGCTGCTGACCGGGTAGCTGTCCATCAGCGCCAGCAGCTCAACGGCTTCGCCGGCGTCGGCGAGCGCCGCGGCCATCGCCTGCGCCAGCGCGCCTCCCAGCGACCAGCCCAGCAGCCGGTACGGGCCATGCGGCTGGACGGCGCGCATGCGGGCGACGTAGTCGGCCACCATCGCGTCGAAGCTGGCGGGCAGCTGGCCCTGGATGCCGGCGGCCTGCAGGCCGTAGATGGCGGTGTCCGGCAGGTGGCGGGCCAGTCCCAGGTAGCACCAGGACAGGCCTTCCGCCGGGTGCAGGCAGAACAGCGCCGGCAGCTTGCCCGGCTGGATGGTCAGCAGCGGCGCGAATTCGCCGCCCTGGCTGGCCGATGGCGGCCGGTGCGCGGCCGGCGCGCTCAGCGCCTGCGCCAGCGCGGCGACGGTGTTGTAGCTGAACAGCGCTGATACCGCGACTTCCCGTTGCAGCAACTGTGCCAGCCGATTGGCGGCCTGGATCGCCTGCAGCGACTTGCCCCCCAGCGCGAAGAAGTTGGCGTGCGGTCCTTCCGGCATGCGGCCCAGCACCTGGCTCCACACTTCCATGATCTGCCGCTCCAGCGGCGTGGCCTCGGCGGCTTGGGTCGCGTCGCCTGCCGGCGCGTCGTCAATGGCTGCCAATTGCTTGCGGTCTATCTTGCCGTTTACGTTGCGCGGCAGTTGTTCCAGCCATTGCCAGCGGTCGGGAATGGCGGCGGCGGGCAGCCGTTCGGCCAGCTGGCGCCGCAGCGCGCCGGCATCGCGCTCCGCGTCCGAGGCGAGGAAGGCGGCCAGCGTGTAGCCGCCGCCGGCCAGCGGCAGGCCGATCACCGCGGCTTCGCGCACGCCGGGGCAGGCCAGCAGCGCGTTTTCCACCTCGGCCGGATCGATGCGCAGGCCGCTGATCTTCAGTTCATGGTCCAGCCGGCCGAGGAAGCGCAGCTGGCCGCCGCGCCAAACCGCGCGGTCGCCGGTGCGGTAGGCGCGCGGCGCGCCCGGCAGCGCGTCCAGCGCCACGAAGCGGCGGGCGGTCAGCTCGTCTCGGCCCAGGTAGCCGATGGCCAGCGCGTCGCCCAGCAGGCATAGCTCGCCTTCCTCGCCCTGCGCCACCGGCTGCAGGCCTGCGTCGACGATGGCGGCGGCCACGCCGGGACGGGGCAGGCCGATGGGAATGTCCTCGCCGCCGTCCCACACCGCGTCAGGGCCGGACAGCGCGGCGCCGGTGGCGATGATGGAGGCTTCGGTGGGGCCGTAGCTGTTGAGCAAGGTGGCGTTCGGCAGCAGCTCGCGCCAGCGACGCGCGCGCTCGGGCAGCGCGGCCTCGCCGCCGATGATGGCGAGGCGGACGCGGGACAGCCGGCCGGCCAGCTCCGGCGTCAGCGCGTAGGCGAGCTCGTGCCAGAAGGCGGTGGGCAGGTCCAGCACATCAATTTTCAGCCGCGCGACGGCGTCGGCGAAGGCCGGCATCGATTCCAGCATCGCGTCGTCGCGCAGCGCCAGGGTGCCGCCGTGGCACAGCGCCAGGAAGATTTCCTCGATGCTGGCATCGAAGTGCAGCGGCGCGAACTGCAGGATGCGCTCGCCGGCGCGGACGCGGTAGAACTGGCCGGCGCTGGAGATGAAATGCGCGAGCGAGCGGTGGCCGACCAGCACGCCGTTGGGCTTGCCGGTGGAGCCGGAGGTGTAGAGCAGGTAAGCCGGGCTGTCGACGCCGGCGGCGCAGGCGTCCAGACGCGGCGCGTCTTCGCCCGGCGCTTCGTCCAGGCACAGCGCCGGCGCGTCGCCGCACAGCGCGGCCCAGCGGCGATGAGTCAACGCCAGCCGGGGGAGGGCGTCGTCCAGCACCATGGCCAGGCGGGCCGACGGACCGAGCGGATCGAGCGGGACGTAGCAGCCGCCGGCCCACAGCGTGCCGAGGATGGCGACGACGGAGTCCACCGAGCGCGGCAGCAGGATGGCGACGCGATCGCCGTCCTCCAGGCCCAGGGCCTTCAAGCGGCCGGCCAGCGCTCGCGCGCGGTCCAGCAGCTCGCGGTAGCTGAGGGCTTGGCCTTCGCCTTCCAGCGCGATCGCGTCGGGTTGGGCGGCGGCCTGCGCGGCCAGCCGCTCCATCGCCGGGACCGGCGGCTGCTCGATCGCGTCGCCTTCCAGGATGGACAGCGGCGGCAAGTCCGGCAGCAAGCTCGCCAGCGGCGTGCCGGGCTCGGCGTGGGCCAGTTGGTCCAGCCATTGCGGCAGGTCATGCCACAGCGCGTCCAGCCGCTCGGCCGGATAGGCGTCGGGATGGGCTTCCAGGCTGAGCCGCCACTCGGTGTTGAGCAGGCTGATGTTGATCGACAGGTCTTCCACCGGGCCGGAACTGATCGGACGGATGCGGGTTTCCAGGCCGTCGAACGGCGCGTGGCGGTCGAAGGGCATCAGGTTGAGCACCGGGCCGAATAGCCGCTGGCGGCCGTCCAGCCGTCCCAGGTCGCCGCGCAGCCATTCGTAGCGGTAGCGCTGGTGGGGGCGGATGTCGCGCAGGCCGTCGGCGGCCTGGCGGGCCAGTTCTCCCAGACTGCGGGCCGGGTCCAGCCGCAGGCTGAGCGGCGCGATGTTCATCGCCATGCAGGGCACGGCCAGCGCGGCCGAGCCCATGCGGTTCATCACCGGCAGGCCCAGCGTGATGGCGCGCTGGCCGCCGTGCCGCGCCAGCCAGGCGGCAGTCGCCGCCATCAGCCAGGCGGCCCAGTTGACGCCGCAGGCCTTGGCCGCGCGCTGCCAGGAGTCGATCTGGCCTGCGGCCAGCGCGCGGCCGGCCTTGCGCACGCCGTCGGCCAGCGGCTGGGGCGGGGCCAGCGTGGCGGCGGCGGGAAAGACTTGCTGCCGCGCGGTCCAGAACGCGCGGTCCCGCTCGCGCTGTTCGGATGTCTGATAAGCCTGGTCTTCCGCCAGAACTGGCTCCAGCCGCCAATCGGGCAGCGGTGGCGCGTCCTGTCCGCGCAGCGCGGCGTTGTAGCGCGCGGCCACGACCTTGGTCAGCAGGCCGTAGGCGAAGCCGTCCAACGCGATGTGATGGGTTTGCACGTACCACAGGAAATGGCGCGGCCCCAACTGGAGCAGCGCGCTGCGGTACAGCGGATCGACGGCCGGGTCGCAGGGCTGGGACAGCGTCCCGCGCATCCAGGCGGCGGCCGCGGCTTCGGGATCGGATTCGCCGCTCAGGTCGTGCCAGGGCAGCGGCTGGGGCGAGCTGCGCCGCGGATGCTGCCACAGCGTCTCGCCGTCGAACTCGAAGCGCATGTTCAGCGCCGGGCAATGGGCAAGCGCCTCGGCGGCGCAGGCGCGCAGGATGCCGGCGTCCAGCGGGCCTTTCAGCTCGATGGCCTCGGCGGTCCAGTAGCCGGGATTGTCGGGGGCCAGCCGCTGGCCCATCCAGATGCCGTGCTGGGCGTAGCTGACGGGAAGGCGCGTGGAAGTCTCGGTCATGAGGATGTCTGCCTGTTATTGTTGCCGGCCGCCTGGGCGGCGCGTGAGCGAAGGCTGACATCATAAATGCGATTGAATATCAATTTCAATCGCATTGCGTGAGAAAAGGGGAGAATTCAATCCAGCGGGACGGCGTTGGCCGTCCCGCCGGGAGGGTCAGCCTGCGGCCAGACCGTCCACCAGCACGTGGGGCACGCCTTGCGAGCAGCGCTCCACCCGGCCGTTGACGCCGTAGACCGCTTGCAGCGTGGCGGCGTCTATCACCTGGTCCGGGCCGCCGTTGGCCAGCAGCTTGCCGGCTTTCAGCATCAGCGCCCGGTCGGCATGGCGCAGCGCCGCGTTCAGATCGTGCAGCACGATCACCGTCACCATGCCGCGGCGGCGGGTTTCGCGCCGCAGCAGGTCCATCACGTGGAACTGGTAATTCAGGTCCAGCGCCGACAGCGGCTCGTCCAGCAGCAGCACCGCCGGCTCGCGGATCAGCGCCTGGGCGATGCCCACCAGCTGGCGCTGGCCGCCGGAGAGCTGGTCGAGGAAGTGCAGCGCCAGGTGGTCGATGCCCAGCGACTGCAGCAGCGCGAACACCTGCTGGTCGTCGTGGCGGCGGAACAGGCCGGCGGCGGTGGCCTGGCCGGCCACCATCAGCGACTCGAACACCGTCAGATGCACGCAGGGCGGCAGCGTCTGCGGCAGGTAGGCCACCTCGCCGCGCTGGCGGCTGAGCGGGCGGTCTCGCAGGCGGACCAGGCCGTCGCCGCCCTGCAGGCCGGCCAGCGCGCGCAGCAGGGTGGACTTGCCGCTGCCGTTGGGGCCGAGCAGGGCGGTGACCTCGCCCGCCCGCATACAGGGGACGGACAGCTTGTCGATGACGCGGCGTTTGCCGTAGCTGACCGACAGGTTCTCGATGGACAGCTGCTCGCTCATGTCCGGCCTCCGTTGCGCAAGACGATGACGATGAAGAAGGGGATGCCCACCAGCGCGGTGACGATGCCCACCGGCACGATGACGCCGGGGATCAGGTTCTTGGTGACCACCGAGGCCATGGACAGGATGGCCGCGCCGGTCAGCGCGCTCACCGGCAGGTAGAAGCGGTGATCCTCGCCCACCAGCCTGCGGGCGATGTGCGGAGCGATCAGGCCGATGAAGCCTATGGTGCCGACAAAAGCCACCGCCAGCGCGGTGAGCAGGCTGGCGCGCAGCAGGGAGGTCAGCCGCAGCCGGCGCACATCGATGCCGAAGCTGGCGGCGCGGTCCTCGCCCAGCCGCAGCGCGGTCAGTCGCCAGGCGTTGGCCAGCGACCACGGCAGGATCAGCGCGAAGGCGGCGAAGATCAGGCCGATCTTGGGCCAGTCGGCGCGGGACAGGCTGCCCATCAGCCAGAACACTAGGTCTTGCAGCGCGTCGGCGGTGGAGACGAATTGCAGCAGCGAAACCAGCGCGTTGAAGCTGAAAAACAGCGCGATGCCGAACAGCACCACGCCGCTGGCGGCCATACGCGTCCAGCGCGCCACCAGGTCCAGCAGCAGCGCCGAACCCAGCGCGAACACGAAGGCGTTGACCGGCAGCATCCACGACGCGGGAATGCCGGGCAGGCTGATGCCCAGCAGCAGCGCCAGCGCCGCGCCGAAGGCGGCGGCCGGCTGCAGGCCCAGCGTGAACGGGTCGGCCAGCGGGTTGTGCAGCACGGTCTGCATCTCCGCGCCGGCCAGGCCCAGCGCCAGGCCGGCGCCGACGGCGATCAGCGCGTAGGGCAGGCGGATGTCCCAGACGATGACCGCGGTGGCCGGATCGGCGGCGGACGGCTCCAGCAGCGTGCGCCAGAATTCGGCCAGCGGCATGCCGCTGGCGCCGGTGGTGACGTCCAGCGACAGCGACAGCGCCAGCAGCGCCAGCAGGCCGGCCACCAGCAGCAGCCGGCGCAGCAGCGCGCGGCGGTAGTCGCCGCTCACCGCGGTGGCGGTGAGCGGGGGCAGGGCGGACTCGCTCATTTGCCTCCCTTGACCCAGTAGGTGCCCTGCGGCGGGATCGCCAGGAAGTCGCGGTGCAGCTGCTGCCAGCTGGCGTCCGGGTCCAGTTTGGCGAAGCGCGTCGGCTGCAGCGTCTTGGCGAAGGCTTCCAGCAGCACGATGTGGTAGGGCGTGTTGTAGAAGTGGTGCCAGGCGCCGAAGGTGCGGCCGTCGCGCACGGCGGCGAGCGCGCCCACCGGCTTGCGCGCGGCGGCGCGGGCCAGCGATTCGCGGGCCTGGGCCGGTGAGATGTCGGCGCCGAACTGGACGCCGATCTTGTCTGCCGCGTCGGCGGTGCCGGTGCCGATGTACCAGTCTGGTTTGGAGGCCAGCACATGTTCCATGTTCACCTCGCCCACCGCGCCGGGGATCAGCTTGTCGCCGATGTTGACCCCGCCGGCGGCGTCCACCAGCTCGCCCAGGCTGCCCTTGCCGGCGCTGGTCACGTTGGGGAAGGCGGCGGCGCGCAGGTCGAGGAAGACCTTGGGCTTCTGCTGCGCTGGGATGGCGGCCACCGTCTTGCGGATGGCGTCAATCCGGCTTTGGTAGAAGCGGATGAAGCGCTCGGCCTCGGCCTCGCGCTGCAGCGCCTTGCCCATGATGCGCAGGCTGGGCACGGTGTGCTCCAGCGGCGCGTTGCGGAAATCGACGAACACCACCGGCACCTTGGCCGCTTGCAGCTGCTGGACGATGGGGTTGTTCAGGCCCGGGCCGTGGCCGGAGATGCTGAAAATGGCGATGTCCGGCTTCAGCGTCAGCACCTTCTCGGCGCTGACCGAGTTCTCGCTGGTCTTGCCGATCAGCGGGATGCGGTCTATCTCAGGGAAGCGTTTCTTGTACTGGGCGTAGGTTTGCGGGTCCAACTGGCGGAAATCGCCCTGCCAGCCTGTGACGCGGGCCAGCGGCTGCTTGCCTTCCAGCAGCGCCAGCGAGTAGAACAGCCGGCCTTCGCCCAGCAGGATGCGGTTCACCTTGGCCGGCACTTCCACCTTGCGGCCGGCGATGTCGGTGATGGTGGCTGCCTGGGCCGACAGCGCGGCGGCTGCGATCAGCGCGGCGGCCAGCAGGCGGGAGAATACGGTTTTCATCGGGCGTCCTTTACTTTTGCCAGTCGAGCTTGAGTTCCGGCTGCTTTGCCATCAGGCCCAGGTGCTCGTCCATGATGAATTCGATTTTGGCCAGTTTGTCGGCCGCGTCCGCCGCGCACACCATGTCCAGCGTGTCGCCTGAGCGCTGGATGTCGCAGGTGCCGATGGGGAATTGCACATGGGCGCGCTCGGTGTCGAAATCCACCGGCACCTTCAGCGCGTAGTGCTTGCACAGCTTGTACAGCACCTTGTCGGCGTTGGCGGTGGTGAGGGAGGCGCGGCTGCTCAGCATGATGTTTTCTCCATTCTTTTAAACGGGAACAGGCAGTTGGCGGACCGATGGGGTCCGGCAACTGCCGTGCGTAGCTTCCCGCCCGCTTTCGAAGAGCGGACGGGGAGCGCGGGGTTTAGAACTTGCCGGTCAGGGTCAGCCAATAGCGGCGGCCCTCGTCGACCATCCAGTTGCCGTCGAGCGGACCGTTGCTGCGGTTTCCAAGACGATCGTCGATGGCGACTGTGCGGTCAGCGACATTGAACACGGCGAAATTGACATCAAAGGTCTTGTTGATGCGATACGTGCCGCCCAGATCCCAGGTGCTGGAACCACCTCGGGTTCGTACGCCGCTCGCGCCGTTACGGAATGCTGCGTAGTACTGTTTGCCCTCGAAATTCAGGCGGGTATAGACGTCCAGTTTTTCCACCGGATTCCAGGCCAGCTTGACGTTGCCGGCGTGTTCCGGTGTCTTGTCCAGCGGCATGCCTTCCAGCGACTGGCCGGAGAAGGTGGTTTCCTTGCCGCCGTGGCGTTTGGACTTGGTGTAGGTGTAGTTGCCGGATACCGTCCAACGTGGCGCAAACGCCCAGCTGCCGGAAAACTCCAGCCCGCGGATGTCTACGTTGTCTACGTTGTCGTAAACGTAGATTCTTGCATCCTCATAGACTTTCGTTTTCCTGTTGCGCGACTGCAGGACATTAGTCATTTGATCGGTGCCGAAGCTCACAACCTTGTTCTTGAAGCGGTTGTAGAAAGCGGTGGCATTCGCACTCAACCCCTGGTTGTTATCGAAATGCAAGCTTGCCTCGTAAGAGGTGCTTTCTTCAGGCTTCAGATTCGAGTTGCCGCATAGAAGGCCTGTTTCGGCTCCACTGCCGGTACGCATGCAATAACCGTCGGTGCTCTGGCGGATGGTCGGCGCTTTGAAGCCTTTGCCGACGCCGCCTTTCAAGGTCCATTGCGAGTTCAGTTGCTCGACCAGATACAGACGCGGCGTGAAGTGGCTGCCAAATACGCTGTGATGATCGAGACGACCGCCGCCTGTTAGTTTCAGGCTATCCGTGAGGTCATAAGTATCTTCGGCAAAGAGTGCCCAAGTGTTAACGGTTATGCGATCGGGGTTGGGCTTGCCGGTAAATTTGTAATCAGGTGCCGGGAAGGCTTCTTGGGCTTGCATGTCGGAGCCGACCAATTGGCCGACCTGGGTACCGATTTTCAAGGTATGACGGTCGAACAGGAAGGATAGCTGGCCATCCAACGTAGTGTTGGTGATCTTCAAGCCCTTGCCGTTGTTGACGTTGTTGACGTCGGTACGCGATTTCTCAATTTCCTGATACAGCGCCAGATTGGACCGTACGATGCCGTACTTGCCATTGTGGCTCAGACTCCAATGGTCGCGGGTATCGATTTGGTCTTCTTTTGAATAAACCGGATTGATTGACTTGCCCGGAGTGGTGGTCTTGCGCAGCTCATTGTGTCCCGCTTCGAACGTGATCTCGTGATCTTTGTTCGGGGTAAAGCTCAGCTTGGCGTTGATGTCGGCCAGATGATTGGCGTCTTTACCGCCGTCGCCGCTCTTGGCGTAGAAAATATTGTCTTCGGCCTGATTGCTCAGCGCGCCGTACAGTTGCAGCGACAACAGATCCTTCACCAGCGGGCCGCCGACCCAGAAGCTGCTCTGGCCGGTGTTGCCTTCAGCGGAGTGCTCGGTGATGGTGCCGCCCAGCGTCATCGAGCCGTGCCATTCCTTGGGCGACTTGCGGGTGATGATGTTGACCACGCCGCCCATCGCGTCGGAGCCGTACAGGGACGACATCGGGCCGCGCACCACTTCGATGCGCTCGATCGCCTCCATCGGCGGAATCTGGAATTGCTGGAAGCCGCCGGTGCCGCGGCTGCGGGCTTCGCGAGTGTTCTGGCGTCGGCCATCCACCAGAATCAGCGTGTATTCGCCGGGCATGCCGCGGATCGAAATGTCCTTGTCCCCCGGACCGGAACCATTGATGTTGACGCCTTCCAGATCGCTGATCGCGTCGGCCAGGTTGGTGAACGGCTTCTTTTGCAGGTCTTCGCGGGTGATCACCGAAATGCTGGCCGGGGCTTCCTTGATTTTCTGCTCGTAGCCGGTGGCGGTCACAACCACCGAGGGCAGCACCGCTTCGGCGGCGTGCGCTGCGGGCAGATAGAGGGCGCCGACGGCGGCGGACAGCATGGCCAGGCGGAATGCCGGGCGCGCGAGGTGCGGGGAGCGCTTGTTTTTCATTGTATTGGTCGTACCCAGAGTGTTCATCACGGAACGCATATCCAATTGGCAAGCCGGCTGGCGCATCGCAAGCCGTTCCGATCAAGACGCCGGATTAGATTTGCGCAATGAATGTCAATTGAGCGGACCATTATCACATCGACTTATTTTTAACACAAATAGGAATCGTTTTTATTCTCATAAGGATCACGCATGATCCGGCCGGGAGGCGTGCCGCGCGCGCGCAAGGGTATGAATTTGTTGGGGATTGGCGTGAAATTCCATCGTGTTGCAAGAAGATGACATCGCAACGGTGTTTTTGCCGAATCCGCGCAAGCCCATTGCGCAAAGTTTGCATTGCACCAGTCCTAATTGGCAGTACCGCTTGCGCGCCATTCAGAATACCAATTAAATACCAATGCCGTTTGCATCGCGCATGGCCGGGCAGCGGCGAGAGCTCCGGACGCGCGCGCCCGGAACGCCATGGTGGATAGCGAGGGAGTGGACGATGAGCGTGAAGCGATTACTGGGCGCGGCCGTGCTGGCCGCCTTGTCGGCGTGGGCGTGGGCCGCGCCGGATGCGGCGGCGTTGGGGCAGAGCCTGTCGCTGAAGATTGCGGTGGACACCAATAAGGGCGCCGCGGCCGGCGCGCCGTGTTCTGACCTGGGAGCGGACTGGGCGTCCTGCCTGAAGGGGAGGCTGATCCTGGAAAACAAGGGCGGGCAGGCGGTGGCGCCCGGCGGCGGCTGGAATCTGTATCTGCACAGCATCCGCCGCATCCTGAAGCTGGACACGCCGCAGTTCTCCCTCCGCCACATCACCGGCGACCTGTACCAGATCACGCCCACCGCCGCCTTCCAGGGCCTGGCGCCGGGCCAGAAGCTGGAGCTGCCGCTGATAGACGAATACTGGATCCTGCAGGAAAGCGACGTGCTGCCCCGCCCCTATGTGACGGTGGACGGCCAGCAGCCGGCGCTGCTGCAGCACGACAGCAGCGACGAGGCCAGCTATCTGCTGCCGCTGACCGGCGACAACTGGAAAAATCCGGCCGGCGAGCTGCGGCCGCTGGCCACGCCGGAACAGCGCTATCGCGCCTTCAGCCAGCGCGGTCCGCAGCTGTCTGCCGCGCAGGCGGCCAACCGCGTCATCCCGGCAACATTGCGCCAGCAGCTGGGCGGCGGCGAGCTGTTGGTCCGCGGCCTTAACCTGAACCTGTCCGGCGTCAGCCCGGCGCAGCGGGACGCGCTGGCGCAGCGCGCGGCGCAGCTGGGGCTGCGCAACGAGGGCGTCAATGTCAGCGGCGGCGTGGTCGGCGCCCGCTTGCCGGCCGACATCGCCGTGTCCGGCGGCTATCGGCTGCTGATCGGCCAGCAGGGTGTGAAGGTGGAGGGTTTCGATCCCGCCGGCGTGTTCTACGGCGCACAGACGCTGCTGGGTCTGCTGCCGCAGGGCGGCGGCCAGGTGCGCTGGATGACGGTGGAGGACGCGCCGCGCTACGCCCATCGCGGCTTCATGGCCGACCTGGCGCGCAACTTCAAGCAACCGGCCACGGTGCGCCGCCTGATAGACCAGATGGCTGCCTACAAGCTCAACAAGCTGCACCTGCATCTGTCCGACGACGAAGGCTGGCGCTTGCAGATTCCCGGCCTGCCGGAGCTGACCGACGTCGGCGCGCGTCGCTGTCATGACCTGAGCGAAACCCAGTGCCTGGTGCCGCAGCTGGGCTCCGGCCCGGCCAACCAGTCCGGAGGCGGCTATCTGACCCGCGCCGACTACATCGCGCTGGTGAGCTACGCCCAGGCACGTTTCATCGAAGTGATTCCGGAATTCGACATGCCGGCGCACGCCCGCGCCGCGGTGGTGGCTATGGAGGCGCGCTACCGCAAGCTGATGGCCCAGGGCCAGCCGCAGGCGGCGGCCGAATACCGGCTGCTGGACCCGCAGGACCAGTCCAACACGCTGTCGGTGCAGTTCTACGACCGCCGCACCTATTTCAACCCCTGCGTGCCGGGCAGCGGGCGTTTCGTGTCCAAGCTGGTGGCCGAGGTGGCGCAGATGCACCGCGAGGCCGGCCAGCCGCTGCAGACCTGGCATTTCGGCGGCGACGAGGCCAAGAACATCCTGCTGGGCTCTGGCTTTCAGGACGCCAGCGGCAGCGATCCGTCCAAGGGCAAGGTCAATATGGCGCAGCAGGACAAGCCTTGGGGCCGCTCGCCGGCCTGCCAGGCGCAGATCGCCAGGGGCAAATTGAAGAGCGTGGACGACCTGCCGCTGCGCTTCGCGCGCGAGGCCAGCCGCATTGTTTCCCAGCAGGGCATCCCGACGTTGGCGGCGTGGCAGGACGGCGTGGCCGGCTCCAGCGGCGCGTCCGATTTCGCCACCCGCAATACCATGGTCACCGAATGGGACACGCTGTACTGGGGCGCGGCGCAGGCGGTCAACGGCTACGCCGCCAAGGGCTTCAAGACGGTGCTGGCGTTGCCTGATTACCTGTACTTCGACTTCCCTTACGAGCTGAACCCGCGCGAGCACGGCTACTACTGGGCCTCGCGCGATACCGACAGCTACAAGGTGTTCAGCTTCGCGCCGGACAACCTGCCGCAAAACGCCGAAGTGATGCCGGACCGCCAGGGCCAGCCGTTCGCGGTGACCAGCTCCGCCGCGCCGGCGCAATACGCCGGCATCCAGGGCCAGGCCTGGACCGAGGTGATGCGCACCGATGCCGAGTTTGAAACCATGGTCTACCCGCGCCTGCTGGCGTTGGCTGAACGAGCCTGGCACAAGGCGGCGTGGGAGCGGCCATACAAGGTGGGCGAGACCTACCAGCTGGGCGTCACCCATCTGGTGGACAAGGCGGCGCTGAACGCCGACTGGCAGCAATTCGCCGCGGTGCTGGGCTGGCGCGAGGCCGGCAAGCTGGAGCGCGCCGGCATCGGCTACCGGGTATCGATGCCGGCGGTGCTGCCGGACGCGAATGGCATCTCGGTGACGACCGAATGGCCGGGCGCGCGCCTGCAGTATTCGTCCGATGGCCATAGCTGGCAGAACTATCTGCCCGGCCTGCAAGTGCAGGCGCGCTACTGGCGCGGCATCACTCAGGACGGCCGCCGCGCCGGCCGGGCGGAGGTCCTGTCCGGACAGTGAGCGGCATGGGTGCGGGCATTTGAAGACGGTGGCTTTTCGCGCCGATGCGGTTTGAATGCCTGGGCGGCGTGAAAAGAAACGGCGGGCCTCTGGCTCGCCGTTTTCATTGGCATGGGCGTTCAGCATCGGCTTGGCCAGATTGTCGGGCAGGGGTTTCGGGTCAAACAGGCTGGTTATGCCTTTGTGCTAACATGGCGGCGCTCAGTCGGAGGCGAGATGGGGATAGGGTTCATGAGATGGAAATCGCCTCATGGCGGCGCTCCAAATCGGACTGCCAGCGCGCAGCCTGTGGTTGGAAGCATTTTCACAAACTGCCAGAGAAGGTTAGACGTGAAGGCGAAAATAATCCTTATTGCTTTATCAGGCTTTTTGTTTTTCCAGACATCGTCATCTTTTGCGAACGCCAATAATGGGAAGAACATTTACTTGGCGAGATGCGCGATGTGCCATGGAGAGAGCGCGAAGGGCACAGGGCCATTGGCCAGCAAGAGCAATCCTCGCACGCCCAATCTTGCCACGCCCGCCTTCAGAAAACGGCTCAATGACTATCCTGGCGTTATCGTTTCATCAATCATACTCCGTCCAAACGGCGATCTGATTCCAAGAACTTTGCGGGAGAATGGCGTCAGGCTGCCGCCGCATTCCTGGACGATTAATGATCTGCGCGACTTGAATGAATACATGGTGGCCTTGATTGCAAAGAAATGAGGCGTTCAAGGCGCTTGGGACTAGCCTCAAGTTTGAGCGCCCACATTATTGAATGGCGGCTGGGGAATTGCAGATGTTGAGGGACAGTCGACGGATAGGCACGATCAGGCGAACGGCGAGGGGGAAATAATATGTCTGAGCTCGGCGCCAAGCTACATGGCAACTGGCGGTTGGTTTCTTTCGAGATGGAGCTGCAGGAGTCCAAGGAACGTACCCAGCCATGGGGCGCGGACCCCAATGGCTACCTTATTTTCGGCGCTGACGGACGGATGATGGTGCTGGTGAGCGCAAAGGCGCGGGAGCCGGGGAGCGCCGACGCGCAACAGGCGGCGCTGTTTCGTACCTTGATGGCCTATACCGGACGGTATCGGATGGATGGGGACAGCTTCATCGTCAAGGTGGATACCTGCTGGAACGAGGCTTGGAACGGCACCGAGCAGCAGCGTTTCTACAAGCTCGACGGCGACGCGCTGGAAGTCTTCACCGCCTGGATGCCGAGCCCATTGGCGGCGGGAAATACGATGGGCAGAGGCGTGCTTGGGTTTGTGCGGGAGTAATTGGCCGAGCTGAGTTGGCAGCCCGCTATTTTCTGGGCCAGCGTTTGGCCGTTTGCTCTACAGTGATAAGCAATAAGCAAGCTCTAGGCAGGTGGGGTTGCTTGCGTCGTTTAGACCCGCTAACAAAACCCCTGATCCTGCGTTGCGCCTCCTTGTCGTACGGCTGGTACTGCCTGCGTCGGCGCGCCTTGGCTCAGGTTCTCTGCGAGGTTTTGTTAGCGACTCTTAATGCAAGTGGATGAGATTGCGCGGTGTAAAATGAGATTGACATTAATATCAATGGCATTCTTTTGTATGGCATTCATTGGGCCCGCTGCTGCCAGCTCATTTGTCGTGGGCGTCGAAGAGATTGACTATTATCCGCTGCATAGCTGCGTCAATGGGAAATTTTCCGGATATGGCAGGGATTTGCTTGACGCATTTGCCAAGCAATCCGGCTATTCATTCACTTATACGCCACTTCCGGTTTCAAGGCTATTTCATACATTTCTGAATGACAGTTCGATTGATTTTAAATATCCAGACAACCCGCATTGGCAGGCCGATCTTAAAAAAGGCAAATCCATTTTCTATAGCCAGCCAGTTGTCAATGTCATTGAAGGGTTGCTGGTGAAGCCGGAGAAAGTCGATCAGCTATCCGAGACTTCCCTTAAGGCTATCGTGACCATGCGGGGATTTACGCCTTGGCCGTTTGAGCAGGCCATGCGACAAAAGATCAATAATGGAACCATCCGGGTCTATCAGGAGGATTCATTCAGCAAGGTGATCAGTTTGGGGATGACTGGGCACTACGACGCAGTCTATGCCAGCCCAATAGTCATTAATTATTACCTTGATGAGATTGTCCACAAGCCGGGCGCGCTAGTCTTTGATAGAAAGCTTCCCTTTGAAAACAGTGACTTTTCTCTTTCCAGCATTCGGCAGGGCGATGTAATCAAGCAATTCAATGAATTTCTTGCCAAAAACCAACCTTTGATTATGGAGCTCAAGAAAAAGTACAGGCTGACTGACAAAGCGGCTCAATGAATTAAGGAGAGTAGCTTGGGCTGAGCTTGCGAAGCCCGGCCTTTCCCATGGTACTCACCATAGCATTTTTGATGAGTGTTTTGGTAAATGTTGGGCTTCATTGCATTCAGTTCAACCTACGTTTCACTACCTATAATCTTGAATTGTAAAAGGCTGATATCTATCTATGGACAGTAGCCGTCATGGCTGGAAATGGGAGAAAGTCAGAATGCTAAGCTCTATCAAACCTGGTCCGAAACCGAAGAAGGAAGATGGGACGGATGATCGTCGCCGGCATGTAGACCCGCCAAACGCGCCAAAGCATCCGACACTACCAGTCCACGATCCAAAGAAGAAGTAACTGGGTACTCAGAGCCTGCATAGTAGTAGGACCAATAGTGGTCTGAACAAAAAGCCTTCCCATTTTGGGAAGGCTTTTTTACGAGCGTTGGCTTCGTTTTCTGTTGAAGATAAAGGCTCACCCCCCCTGCCGAAACAACGCCGGGCTATGTTGCAGCCGGGCAGTGGCGATGCCGCCGCCGCTCGAACCGCCGGCCGCCGGGAAGCAGGCCGCCGTGCCTTCTACTTGCAAAGCGACAGCCTCGCCCGGCTGAGGGCAGCGGTGGCCGGGGACACGGGCGGCCAGCAGGCAGCCGTCGTCCAGCGCCAGCCGCACGCTGGCGTCGTGGCCGTAGAAGCTGACATCCAGCACCCTGGCCTGGACGCCGGCGTCGCCGGCCGGCAGCAGGCGGATCTGTTCCGGCCGCAGCAGCACGGTCACGTCTCCCTGCGGCATGCCGTCCAGCAGCGGCAGCCGGCCCAGCGCGCATTGCGCCTCGCCGCCGTGGGCGCGGCCGGGCAGCAGCACGGCGTCGCCGACGAAATCCGCCAGCTCCGGGCTGGCTGGGCGCTGGTACAGCGCCAGCGGCGCGGCCACCTGCAGTAGCCGGCCTTGCCACAGCACTGCCACCCGGCGGCCCATGGTCAGCGCCTCGGCCTGGTCGTGGGTGACCATCAGCGCGGTGGTGCCGCTGGCGGCCAGCGCGTCGGCCACCGCCTGGCGCGTTTCGGCGCGCAGCGCGGCGTCCAGCGCCGAGAACGGCTCGTCCAGCAGCACCAGCGCGGGCCTGGGCGCCAGCGCGCGCGCCAGGGCGACCCGCTGTTGCTGGCCGCCGGACAGCTGCTGCGGCGCGCGGCCGGCGAAGTCGGCCGGCAGGCCCACCATGTCCAGCAGTTCCGCCACCCGCCGCCGCTCGCGGCGTTCGCCGCGCGGCAGGCCGAACACGATATTGTCCGCTACCGATAGATGCGGAAACAGCGCGCCTTCTTGCGGCACGTAGCCGATCTGGCGCTTTTCCGGCGGCAGATGGATTTGCGGGCTGCTGACCAGCTTGCCGCCGATGACGATGCTGCCTTCATCGCAGCGCTCGAAGCCGCACAACAGCCGGAGCAGCGTGGTCTTGCCGCTGCCGGACGGGCCCAGCAGCGCCAGCAGCGAGCCTTGCTCCACGGTGAGGCTGATGTCGTCCAGTACCCGATGCGTGCCGAAGCGCTTGCCCAGATTCTCTATTTTCAGTTCCGACATGGCGGATCTTCCTGTTGATTCCATGGTTGCGCCTGGCCGCCCAGCACCGCGCCGCGTCCCAGGCAGGACATCAGCAGCCAGGTGGCGGACAGCGACAGCGCGATCAGGATGGCCGCGTACGGCGCGGCGGCGGCGAAGGCCAGCGCCGCGGTGTCGGCCCATACCTGGGTGGCCAGCGTCTCGGTGCCTATCGGCGCCAGCAGCAGCGTGGCGGTCAGTTCGGTGATCACCGAGATGAACACCAGGCTGGCGGCGGCGCCCAGGCCGGGGGCGGCCAGCGGCAGCACCACTCGCCACAGCGCCTGCCACCAGTTGAGCCCCAGCGAGCGCGCCAGCTCTTCCAGCCGGCTTTCCGCCTGCAACAGCGCGCTCCTCACGCTGACCAGGGCCAGCGGCAAAAACATGATGGCGTAGGCCAGGGCCAGCATCGCCGCGGTCTGGTACAAGGGTTTCAGCCACTGGATGGCCAGGTTGACCAGGGCCAGCGCGATGACGATGCCGGGCACGCCCTGGGCCAGATACACCACCCGTTCCAGCAGATGGGCCAGCCGGCCCGGATGGCGCGCCAGCAGATAGCCCAGCGGCAGCGCAAGCAGCGTGGTCAGCGCGGCGGCGGACAGGCCCAGGCCCAGCGAAGAGGCGGCGGCGGACAGCAGCAACTGCGGCGACACCTCGGCCGGCGTCACCGCGTCCGCGCCCGGCTGCAGCGTCCAGTACAGGATGGTGGCGATGGGGGCCAGCAGCGTGGCGGCGCTTTGCAGCAGCAGCCAGGCCAGCGCCGGCCAGCGTTTCCAGCCCAGCTCCAGCCGGCCGGCGGCGCGTCGTGCGCCGCGGTCCAGCCGCTGGTAGCGGCCTTGGCCGCGCACGCGCAGCTCGGCCAGCAGGATCAGCACGCCGGCCGCCATCAGCACGCTGGCCAATAGCGAGGCGCCGGCGCTGTCGAAGCTGGCGCGGTATTCGGCGTAAATCTCGGTGGTGAAGGTGTGGAAGTGCAGCAGCATGAAAGCGCCGAACTCGGACAAGGTGGACAAGGCCACCAGCAGCATGCCGCCCAATAACGCCGGTTTCAGTTGCGGCAGCGTCACCCGCAAGAAACAGGACCATGGCGACAGGCCCAGCGCGCGGGCGGTTTCCTCCAGCGCCGGGTCCATATTGCGCAGCACCGCCGACACCGGCAGGTAGACCAGCGGCGTGTAGGCGGTGGTCAGCACCAGCCAGGCGCCCCAGAAGCCCTGCAGCTCAGGACTGATGGACACCCAGGCGAAGCTAGTGATGAAGGGCGGGATGGCCAGCGGGGCGACGCACAGCAGCGCCCACAGTTTGTGGCCCGGCAGCCGGGTGCGCTCCACCAGCCAGGCGGAGGCGGTGCCGGCCACGGCGCAGCTGAAGGTGCTGGCCAGCACGATCAGCGCGGTGTTGCCGGCCAGCCGGGCGACGATGGGGCGCAGCAGCAGCTCGGCGGCGTCGCCGCCGCCGTAGCTGACCGCCTGCCACAGCGTGAAGCCCAGCGGCAGCAGCACCAACGCCGCCACCAGGGCGGCGCAGGCGATGAGGCCGAGCGGCCGCCGGCCGCCGCCGGCGGCCAGGCGCAAGACCGCGCCGTTCATTTACAGCAGTCCCGCCTGGCGCAGCAGCTTGGCCGACTGGCTGTCGTCGCCCAGTTTCTGCATGTCCAGCGGCGGCGGATTCAGCTGGTTGAAGGGCTTCAGCTGCGGGGCCGGGGCCACGCTGGGCAGCAGCGGGTATTCGAAGGTGATGTTGCTCTTGGCGATCAGCTGCTGGGCGCGCGGGCTGACCAGGTAGGCCAGGAACTTGTGCGCCGCGTCGGCGTTGCGCGCGGTTTTCAGGATGCCGGCGCCGGACACGTTGATCAGCGCGCCGACGTCGGCGTTGCCGAAGTGGTAGAGCTGGCTGTGCATGCCTTTGCTGCCCAGCTCCATCTGCAGGCGGGTCCAGTAGTAGTTGTTGATCACGCCGATGGCGACGCCGCCGCGGTTCACCGCCGCCACCACGCCCTCGTTGTCGTCAAAGGTCTGGGCGTTGTCGCGCAGGCCCTTCAGCCAGGCCAGCGTCGCCGGCTCGCCCTTCAGCGCGCGCACGGCGCTGACCAGCGGCAGGAAGTCGCCGTCGGACGGGGCGATGGCCAGCTTGCCTTTCCATTGCGGCTTGGCCAGATCCATCAGCGAGGCCGGCATCTGGGCGCCGGCGGCCAGCTTGTTGTTGAACACCAGCACGTTTTCGCGCGCCATCACACCTACCCATTCGCCCTGCGGCGAGCTGTAGCGCGCCGGGATCGGCGACAGCGTGGCGGCCGGCAGCTTGGCCAGCATCTGCTTGCCCTCCAGCAGCATCAGCTCAGGCGAGTTGGAGGCGAAATAGACGTCGGCCGGCGAAGCCTTGCCTTCGGCCAGCAACTGGGCCGCCAGCTCCGGGCCTTCGCCGGAGCGGATCTTGACGCCGATGCCGCTCATCTTCTCGAAGTCGTCCGCCAAGAGCTTCACCGTCTGCGGGTGCTGGGCGTTGTACAGCACCAGGCTGGCGGCGAGAGAGAGCTGGCTGGCAGCTAGCAGGCCGCCGGCGAGCAGCGCGGCGATCAGTTTTTTCGTGTTCATTTGTCTTTCCTTTGCAAGCGGGGGTTACAGGCCGGCGAACAGTGCCTCGCCGATGTAGCCGCCGGAGCGCGCGCCCGGCGGGCAGGCGAAGATGGCGCTGGCCACGTGAGTGATGTATTGGTTCATCATGTCCATCGCCGCCAGCTTCTTGTTGATGCGGATGAAGCCGCTGCGCGGATCGCGCTGGTAGGCGAGGAAGAACAGGCCGGCATCGTATTCGATGCCCTGGCGCCACGGCGGCCAGCGCTCGGCGGTGAAGTTGGCGCCGTCGTTGTAGGAATACGCCCGGCGCAGGATGCGCGCGCCGTCGTTTTCCTGCGGCGAGGCGACGCGGGAATGGGCGGAGTCCGGAATCACCGGATTGCCGTCCTTGTCCACCGCGTCCAGCTTCATCGGCTCGAATTCCTGTTTCTGGCCCAGCGCCGCGCCGCTGTCCTTGTAGCGGCCCACCACTTCCTGCTGGAAGCCCAGCTCGGTCTTGTCCCAGTGCTCCAGCGCGATGCGGATGCGGCGCGCCACCAGGTAGCTGCCGCCCTTCATCCAGCCGCCTTCGTCGCCGACCCAGACGAACTGGCTCATCAACGCCGGGTCCTTGGGCGACGGATTGTTGGTGCCGTCCTTGAAGCCCATCAAGTTGCGCGGGGTGCCGCCGCCGGGCGCGCCACTGGCGAAGCCGGTCTGCACCCAGCGCACGGCGGCGACGCCGTCGGCCAGCGCGGCCAGCTGCCGCACTGCGTGGAAGGCCACTTGCGGGTCGTCGGCGCAAGCCTGGATCGACAAGTCGCCGCCGCTCTTCTCCGGCACCAACTGGTCGCCGTTGAACTTGGGCAGGTCCACTAGCGCTTCCGGCCGGCGCGCCGCCAGGCCGTAGCGGTCCACGCCGTCCTTGGAGAACAGGCCCGGGCCGAAGCCGAAGGTGAGGGTCAGCCGCGCGGTGGCGAGGCCGACGGCTTCGCCGGAGTCCAGCGGCGCCTTGTCGGCCTGGCCGGTCAGCGCGCGTGCCGGCAGAGCGCGGGCCAGGCGGCCGGCGGCGTCGGTCCAGGCTTTCAGCAGCGCGATCACGTCCGCGCGCTTGGCGGTGTCGGCCAGGTCGAAGGCCGCGAAGTAGCTGTTCTGCTGCTGCGGGGTGAGGATGCCGCCCTGGTGCGGGCCGTAGAACGGTTCCTGGTCCTTCGGGACTGGCGGCTTGACGGCCTTGGCATGGACGGCCGCCGCCCGGGCGACGCCGGACGCGCCGCCCAGCCAGCCGGCCAGCGCCAGCGCGCCGCCGCCGGCTAGGAATCCCCGCCGGGACGGCTGCTTGGGGGCTTGGCCGTCGCTCATTTCGCCAACACCAGATTGTTGTTGTCGTCGGTGACGTAATAGAAGCCGTCGCCTTCCGGGGTGAGGGCGATGCCGAACAGGTCGCCGTTGCCCGGCGGGGTCTGCGCCTTGTTGGCGTCTATCCAGCGTGCGCCCAGCTGGTCGCCGTTGGCCGGGTCGATCTCCACCACCTTGCCGTTGGAGCCGTTGGTGGCCAGCAGGTGGCCCTGCGGCGTGGCGGTCAGCGCCAGCGGACGCAGCAGCAGGCCGTCGTGGGTCAGCGTGCGGCCGACGCCGGCGCTGGTGGTGCGGCTGGCGGCGTCCCAGATCTCGCTGATGCGGTTGCCCAGCGCGTCGGAGACGTAGAGCTTGTCGTCCTTGCCGTAGACCAGGCCGGTGGGGCCGACCAGGAACACGCCCTTGTCGGCCTGCTCGCCGAAGCCGCTGGCCACCACGGTGCGGTTGACCACTTTCGGCGGCTTGCCGGCGGGGATTTCCAGATCCAGCCGGAGCACGGTGGCCTGGTTGATCACCGGCGGGGTGCCCTTGGCGCTGCCGACGCCGAAACCGGCGTTGCTGACGAACAGCGTGGCTTTGTCGCCGTTGTCTATCACCGCCATATTGCCCCAGGGATCGTTGATGTCCGGGCCGGACCACACGTCCACCAGCTTGCCCTCGGTGTCCAGCACCATCAGGCAGCCGGCGCCCTTGGTGTCGGTGGTGCCGTCGTTGCTGGGGGTGCTGCCGACGATCACCCAGCCGCTCTTCAGCACCGCCATCGCGGTGGACAGGCCGACGCCGCCCGGGCATTGCGCCAGCGTGCGCGGAATCTGCGCGAACAGCGTCAGGTTTTTGCTGTCCGGGTGGTAGTTGACGATGGTGCTGCCCATGCCTTGCAGATTGGCGGCGTTGTTGAAGTTGTCCACCAGCACGTCGCCGGCCTTGATCTTGCCGGAGGTGATGGGCGAGACGACGATGGCGTACGGGTTCTGGTCGCCGTTGTCCGGCACGGTGTTGGTCAATACGGTGTGGCGCTTGATGCCGGCCAGGAAGACGTCGCCGGCGTGGGCGCCGCCCGCCAGCGCCAACAGGGCGGCTGCGGCGGCGAGCAGCTTGCGCTGCGGGAATTCCAGTTTCATTGTTGCGTTCTCCAGTGGTGCGGCGGCTCGCGATCAGAAGGTGATGTTGGTTTTCAGGCCCACCACCCAGTTGTTGGGGATGCGTTGGGTCTGAGTCGGGTCGTTCGGCGACACCACGCCGGCGCCGACGTTGCGCACGTACTGCACATCGGCCTGCCACTGCCACCACGGGGTCAATTGATAGATATAGGTGGCCTCGACCTGGGTTTCATCGCCGCGCACCGGATAGGCCAGGTTGCCGTTGGCGATGCCGGTGTCGGCGTCGTTGCCGGCGGCGTGGTTGCCCACCTTGACGTAGCCGAAGGCCAGGCCGACGGTGTCGTTGTCGCGGCCGGCGAACGGCGCGGTCAGCGTCACGCCGGCGTTGGCGGAGAAGCTGACCAGGTTGCGGTCGCCGGGCGCGCCCATCACGCGGGTGAACACGTTCAGCGTTCGCGTGCTGTCCTCGGCCGGCCGCCACACGGTCTGGTCGGCCACCGCGTAAACGCTGTAGTTGCCGTTGTGCAGCTGCGGGTTGGCCAGGTTGAGCGCCAGCGGCTGGCCGTTGACGTCCCAGCGGGTGTCGGCGGTTTTATGGTTCAGATACCAGAAGCCGATCTTGTAGGTGCCGGGCAGGCCGCCGATGCCGTTCAGCGGGCGCGGGGTTTCCAGCGCGCCGTTGGATGGCAGGTTGCGGCCGTATTGCAGCTCGCCGATGAACAGCGTGCCGCCGTGAGTGCTGAAGGTGGTGCCGTATTTGTTCAGCTGCTGCGCGTCCGCGCCGGGAGGCGTGTAGCGCGCGGGGTCGCCGGCGAAGGCGCCGCCGAGCAGAGTGACGTTGTCGCCTATCTTGCCGCGCAGCCGCACGCCCAGGCCGGACAGCGGATAGGCCGGGCCGCCGGCCGGCAGGTCGGCGGACGGCACCGCCGGCCAGCCGAACATGGTGCCGATGAAGGCGCCGCCGTACTGTGTGACCATGAATTCCTGGTCCAGGCTCTGCTGGCCGATCTTCACATCCAGCCGCTCGCCGTTCAGCTGCTGCTGGAACCAGGCCTCCCACAGCCGGGTGGCGCGGTCGGCCTCGATGCCGCTGGCGCTCTGGATGCTGCCGACGTGGTCGGCGCTGAACGGCTTGCCGTGGATGTCCAGCACGCTGACGTTGAAGCTGCCGCCGTTCCACCAGCCTGCGCGTTGGGTGTCCAGGCCCAGCGTCAGCGTGGTGAGGCCCTGGTAAGCGCCGCCGTATTGCGCGCCGCCGCTGACGTTGCGCAGGTATTCGCTGCTTTCCGCCAGGCCTAGCGTGACGCCGTTGCGGCCCAGCGCCGAGCGCAGGCCGCCCATGTCGCCCAGCAGGGTGGAGCGGTTCCACCAGCCGGTCCACTGGCTGTCGGGCTTGGCCTTGATCGCCTGGTCGGCTTCCGGCAGGTCGGCGGGATTGACGTCGGCGTCGGCGCTGTCGGCGGCGCGGGCCAGGCCGGCCAGCAGCAGGCTGGAGGCGACGGCGCAGGCCAGCAGCCGGCGGGGTGGTGCGTATCGTTTCACAGTGTCACTTCTCCCTATGAGGGGTTCCATTGCATCCCGAAGTAATGCGTATCGTTCTCGTTATTCGGCCGGAACGTGCCGGCCGCGAAGCCATGACCGCCGCCGTTGTACGGCAGTGGACTGTTTCAGCATAGAAAAACGAAAATCATTCTCAATGGTTGACTGTAGCTGTGGATTTTTTTGTCAGACAGCTTGCCGGGCGACAGATGGGGCGCAAGAGCGAGGTAAAGAATGGATATTGCTGATTGTCAAACATGAAACCATGTTTTAACGAATGCTTTTTGTACGGCGGTGTCGCAAACAGGATAGTGACTTCTCGTCCGCTTCCTTTAGAATCGATCGAGCATGTAAAAACAGCCGCGCGGAAAAAGCGTTGGCGCACGACAGAACAAGGAAGGAAAACCATCAATGAGCAATTCGGTAACCCGCGCTGATTTCGACCAGGTCATGGTGCCCAACTACGGCCCGGCCGGTTTCATCCCGGTTCGCGGCGAAGGATCCCGCGTCTGGGACCAGGACGGCCGCGAATTCGTCGATCTGGCCGGCGGCATCGCCGTCAACTCGCTGGGCCACTGCCACCCCGAGTTGGTGGCCGCGCTGACCGAGCAGGCGAACAAGCTGTGGCACGTGTCCAATGTGTTCACCAACGAGCCGGCGCTGAAGCTGGCCAGCCTGCTGGTGGAGAAGACCTTCGCCGAGCGCGTGTTCTTCTGCAACTCCGGCGCCGAGGCCAACGAGGCAGCGTTCAAGCTGGCGCGCAAGTACGCTCATGACAACTTCGGCGCGGACAAGAACCAGATCCTGTCTTGCGTCAATTCCTTCCACGGCCGCACGCTGTTCACCGTCAGCGTCGGCGGCCAGCCCAAGTACACCGAAGGCTTCGGCCCGGTGCCGGGCGGCATCGGCCATTTCGAATTCAACGACATCGAATCGCTGAAGGCGGCCATTTCCGACAAGACCTGCGCGGTGGTGATCGAACCCATCCAGGGCGAGAGCGGCGTGCTGCCGGCCGATCCGGAATTCCTGAAAGCCGCGCGCGAGCTGTGCGACCAGCACAACGCGCTGCTGATCTTTGACGAAGTGCAAAGCGGCATGGGCCGCACCGGCGCACTGTACGCCTACCAGCAGTACGGCGTGACGCCGGACATCCTGTCCTCCGCCAAGGGCATCGGCGGCGGCTTCCCGATCGGCGCGATGCTGACCACCGAGAAAGTGGCCAAGAGCTTCGGCATCGGCAGCCACGGCTCCACCTACGGCGGCAATCCGTTGGCCTGTGCGGTGGCCCACAAGGTGGTGTCCATCGTCAGCTCTCCCGAGGTGCTGGCCGGCGTCGAGGCGCGCCATAACCGCCTGGCGGCCGGTCTGGAAGCGATCAACGCCAAGTACAAGGTGTTCAAGCTGGTGCGCGGCAAGGGGCTGTTGATCGGCTGCGTGCTGACCGACGAATACAACGGCCGCGCGCGCGAATTCCTGAAGGCTGCCGAGAAGCAGCAGCTGATGATTCTGGTGGCGGGCCTGAGCGTGCTGCGCCTGGCGCCGTCGCTGGTGATCAGCGATGCCGACATCGACGAGGGCCTGAAGCGCCTCGACGCCGCCATCGCCGATCTGCAGTCCGCCAAGTAAGCCAGGCAAGGCCCGCCGGGCGGCAGCGCCGTCCGGCCCTCTAGACCCAGACTCAACCGCCACGACCCCGCTTCGGCCGGGTCGCGGCTGCGGCTGCGCCCGCGATACGCGCGGCCGCCCCAACCCAGGGAGGTAGTCCCATGTTTACCGTGCGTCCCGTCCGCACTTCGGACTTGCCGGCGATCGAGCGGCTGGCCCAGGCCAGCGGCATCGGCGTCACCAGTTTGCCTAGCAACCGCGAGAAGCTGTTCGAACGCATCCAGCAATCGGTCAGCGCCTTCGAGCACGAAGCCAGCGGCGAGTCCAGCCGCGACTACTACATGTTCGCGCTGGAGCAGGGCGGCGCGGTGGTGGGCACCGCGTCGATCTGCGCGTCGGCCGGCTTCGACGAGCCGTTCTACAGCTACCGCAGCGAAACCGCCGTCCATGCCTCCCGCGCGCTGAAGGTCAACAACCGCGTCCACGTGCTCAACATCTGCCACGACCTGACCGGCACCGTGCAGTTGTGCGGTTTCTTTGTCGACAGCGGGCTGGAGGCCATCGCCGCCGAGCTGATGTCGCGCGCCCGGCTGCTGTTCATCGCCGGCGAGCGCGAGCGTTTCGGCCGCCGCATCATCGCCGAGATGCAGGGCGTGCATGACGACGCCGGCCAGTCGCCGTTCTGGAACGCCATCGGCCGCCGCTTCTTCAACCTGGATTTCCTGCAGGTGGAGCAGGCCTTCGTCAGCCACAGCAAGACCTTCATCGCCGAGCTGATGCCCAGCTACCCGATCTACGTGCCGCTGCTGCCCGACGAGGCGCAGCAGGCGATCGGCCAGATCCACCCGCACTTCGAGCGCGTTTGCCAATTGCTGTGCAAGGAAGGCTTCGAGGCCGACAACTATCTGGACATTTTCGACGGCGGCGCGGTGCTGACCGCCGAGCTGGACCGCCTGAAGACGGTGGAGCACAGCCGGGCTTACCCGGTGGAAATCCAGGCCAGCCTGCCGGCGCAGGCCAGCCTGCAGCTGGTCAGCAACCAGCGCCTGGCCGGTTTCGCCGCTACCGCCGCCCGCGTGGCGGTGGTGGACGGCGTGGCCTTCATCAATCCCGACGCGGCCAAGGCGCTGGGCGTATCCAGCGGCGACATGGTGCGCGTCGCCGGTTTGCAGCAAGACTAAGGAGGCCTGGCCATGATGTTTATCCGTCCCGTTGAACACAAGGACCTGCCGGGCTTGATGGAGCTGGCCAGGAGCGCCGCCAGCGGCGGCGTGGGCCTGACCTCGCTGCCGATCAACGAAGACCGGCTGCAAAAGCGCATCGCCCGCTCGGTGCTGTCTTTCTCCGGCGAGCTGGACCGCGCCGACCACGGCTACGTTTTCGTGCTGGAGGATTCGGAAAACGGCAAGGTGGCCGGCATCTGCGCGGTGGAAGCCGCCGTCGGCCTGAAGGAGCCCTGGTACAACTACCGCATCGGCACCATCGTCCACGCGTCGGAAGAGCTGGGCGTCTACAGCCGCCATGAGACCTTGTTCCTGTCCAACGACCATACCGGCTATTCCGAGCTGTGCACGCTGTATCTGCACCCGGACTACCGCGTCAAGCGCAACGGCGGCCTGCTGTCCAAGAGCCGCTTCCTGTTCCTGGCGCAGTTCCCGCAGCTGTTCGGCAAGATGGTGGTGGCCGAGATGCGCGGCGTGTCCGACGAAACCGGCCGCTCGCCGTTCTGGGAGGCGCTGGGCCGCCACTTCTTCTCCATCGATTTCGCCGAGGCCGACTACCTGACCGGCATCGGCCAGAAGGCTTTCGTCGCCGAGCTGATGCCCAAGCATCCGGTCTACGTCGACTTCCTGGAGCCGGAAGCGCAGGCGGTGATCGGCCTCACCCACGAGGCCACCCGTCCGGCGGTGGCGATGCTGGAGTCGGAAGGCTTCCGTTACGAGGGCTATGTCGACATCTTCGACGCCGGTCCGACCGTCCAGGCCTACACCGGCGACATCCGCGCGGTGAAGGAAAGCCAGCGCCTGCCGGCGCGCGTCGTCGATCCGCTGCCGGACGGCGACAAAGAATGCTATCTGGTCTGCAACGACGCCTTGCAGGACTACCGCGCGGTGCTGGTGGAGTCGGCTCGGCCGCAGGGCGAATTCTGCCTGACGCCGGAACTGGCGCAGGCGCTCAAGATTAAAGACGGCGATCACGTCCGCTGCGTGACGCTGACGCCGAAGGAGGCAGCGCAATGAGCAGTCTGTTCATCGATGGCAAGTGGCTGGCCGGCGACGGCGAGTCCATGGCCAAGACCAACCCCGCCGACAACGCGCCTCTGTGGCAGGGCCGCGCCGCGGACAGCGTCCAGGTGGATGCCGCCGTGCGCGCCGCCCGCGCCGCCTTCCCGGCCTGGGCCCGCGCCGGTCTCGACGCGCGCGCCGCGGTGGTGCGCCGCTTCGGCGAACTGCTGACCGAGCGCAAGGCCGAGCTGGCCCGCGCGATCGCCCAGGAAACCGGCAAGCCGCTGTGGGAAGCGACCACCGAGGTCACCACCATGGTCGGCAAGATCGACATCTCGCTGAAGGCGCTGGCCGAACGCACCGGCGAGCGCGCCGCGGCGATGGGCGACGCCCAGGCGGTGCTGCGCCACAAGCCGCACGGCGTGGTGGCGGTGTTCGGCCCGTACAACTTCCCCGGCCACCTGCCGAACGGCCACATCGTGCCGGCGCTGCTGGCCGGCAACGCGGTGATCTTCAAACCGTCCGAGCTGACGCCGTGGACCGCCGAGGAAACCGTCAAGCTGTGGGCCGAGGCCGGCCTGCCGGCCGGCGTGATCGGCCTGGTCCAGGGCGCCAAGGACACCGGCGTGGCGCTGGCCGGGCATGACGGCCTGGACGGCCTGTTCTTCACCGGCAGCTCCGCCACCGGCGCGCTGCTGCACAAGCAGTTCTCCGGCCGCCCGGACAAGATCCTGGCGCTGGAAATGGGCGGCAACAATCCGCTGATCGTAGGCCCGGTGGCCGACGTGGACGGCGCGGTGCACCACGTGATCCAGTCCGCCTTCGTCTCCGCCGGCCAGCGCTGCACTTGCGCGCGCCGCCTGCTGGTGCCGCAAGGCGAGTGGGGAGACGCTTTCGTCGCCCGCCTGGTCGAGGTGGCCGGCAAGCTGCGCGTCGGCAAGTTCGACGCCGAGCCGGCGCCGTTCCTGGGCGCGGTGATCTCCAACGCCGCCGCCGACGCGCTGCTCAAGGCGCAGGACGCGCTGCTCGCCGGCGGCGGCAAGCTGCTGCTGACGATGCGCCGCGTGGAAGAGGGCGCGGCGATGCTGACGCCGGGCATCGTCGACACCACGGCCGTCGTCCGCCCGGACGAAGAATTCTTCGGCCCGTTGCTGCAAGTGATCCGCTACGCCGATTTCGACCAGGCCATCGCCATCGCCAACGACACCCGCTTCGGTCTGGCCGGAGGCGTGTTGTCCGACAGCCGCGAGCTGTACGACCGTTACTGGCTGGAATCGCGCGCCGGGGTGGTCAACTGGAACAAGCCCTTGACCGGCGCCTCCAGCGCCGCGCCGTTCGGCGGCATCGGCGCGTCCGGCAACCATCGCCCCAGCGCCTACTACGCGGCCGACTACTGCGCCTATCCGGTGGCCTCGCTGGAGTGCGACAGCCTGGCGCTGCCGGCCCAGCTGTCGCCCGGCATCGTGCTGTGAGGGGAAGACGATGAACGCCTATGAAGTGAATTTCGACGGCCTGGTCGGCCCGACGCACAACTACAGCGGCCTGTCCTTCGGCAACGTCGCCTCCACCAGCAACGTCAGCGCGGCGTCCAATCCCAAATTGGCCGCAAAGCAGGGCCTGCAGAAGATGAAGGCGCTGCACGACCTGGGCTTCAAGCAGGGCGTGCTGGCGCCGCAGGAGCGGCCCGACGTGGCGTCCTTGCGCCGGCTGGGCTTCGCCGGCAGCGACGCCGAGGTGATCGCCCGCGCGGCCAAGGAAGCGCCCGCCATCCTGGCGGCGGCGACGTCCGCGTCCAGCATGTGGACCGCCAACGCGGCCACGGTCAGCCCGTCTGCCGACACCGCCGACGGCCGCGTGCACTTCACGCCGGCCAATTTGAACAACAAGTTCCACCGCTCGATCGAGCATCCGACCACCGGCCGCGTGCTGCGGGCGATGTTCGCCGACGAGGCGCGTTTCGCAGTGCATGAGGCGCTGCCGGCGCAGATGCACTTCGGCGACGAGGGCGCGGCCAACCATACCCGCTTCTGCGCCGGCTACGGCCAGCCGGGCGTCGAGTTCTTCGTGTTCGGCGCGGCGGCTTTCGACATGCGCTACGCGAAGCCGGCCAAGTTTCCGGCGCGGCAGACGCTGGAGGCCAGCCAGGCGGTGGCCAGGCTGCACGGCTTGGCCGAGGCCGGCGTGGTGTACGCGCAGCAGGACCCGGACACCATCGATGCCGGCGTGTTCCACAACGACGTGATCTCGGTCGGCAACGGCGAGGTGTTGTTCCACCATCAGCAGGCCTTCCTCAACCAGGCCGACGTGCTGGACGAGATCGCCCGCAAGCTGGCGGCCCGCGGCGGCCGCTTCACCGCCATCGAGGTGCCGCGCGCCGAGGTGACGGTGGAAGAGGCGGTGAAGAGCTACCTGTTCAACAGCCAGCTGCTCTCCAAGCCTGGCGGCAAGATGCTGATCGTGGTGCCGGAAGAGTGCCGCAACAGCGAGCGGGTGTGGAGCTATCTGCAAAAGCTCATCGCCAGCGGCGGTCCGATCGACGAGGTCAGGGCGTTCGACCTGAAGCAAAGCATGCAGAACGGCGGCGGCCCGGCCTGCCTGCGCTTGCGCGTGGCGTTGACCGAGGCCGAGCTGGCGGCGGTGAATCCCCGTGTGCTGATGAGCGACGCGTTGTTCGCGACGCTCAACGATTGGGTGGAGCGCCATTACCGCGACCGGCTGGCGCCCGAGGATCTGGCCGATCCCCAGCTGTTGGCCGAATGCCGCGGCGCGCTGGACGAACTGACCCGCATCCTGGGCCTGGGCAACGTCTATCCCTTCCAACTGGCCTGAGCCGCGTTTTCCGCATCGCAACCCGCCCCGGCAGCGCCGGCGCGGGTTTTTTCTCGTCCGCGGATTTAGCGGCCGTTAACAAATTGCTTGCCAGCTATTCCAAATGCGGGACTATGGTGAGAATTGGCATGGATGTTGCATATTTTAATCAGCGTCGGCATGAAGTCACAGAGGGAAGGGCGATTCCGCAAGAAATTTTCTACAGGGCGGCGGTTGCGGAAAAATGGATAGCAAGTGGTACTGTAGATTGTATGCAAATGAATGATGCTCATGCGTGTATGTTCACAATGGGTGCACGGAACGCGAGGGGCCTGTTCGAATGTGAATAAAAAGAATGGCAAATATGACCGAAATGTAAAATGGACTGTAAAAGGGAAAGAGTTTTGCCAAGTCGGGTCTATAGTAAATTTCCACATGAAGAAAATAATAAAAATCCTTTTGAAATCAAATGGATAAATTGATTTTAAAAGATGGTTTCACAGGCTGTTTTTGAGACGACTATTCGCAATTGACAGTCGATTGGATACATGGTGATAATCGGTTCGCCTGTCGGACAGAAGCCAAAAAACGGCGCGTCCCAGGCGGTAAAACAGGCAGCAGTCAATAAGAGGAGACATCCCGCAAAGCTGCCGGGTAGACAATCAGAGGAGATCTCCAAACGTGGACATTTTTCTGCAGCAAATCCTGAACGGACTCGTTCTGGGCAGCATCTATGCGCTGATCGCGCTGGGCTATACCATGGTGTACGGCATCATGGGCCTGATCAACTTCGCCCACGGCGAAGTGGTGATGTTCGGCGCCATGGTCACCATCACCGTCATCACCACCCTGATGGGCATGGGCATCAACCTTCCGGGGCCGGCTCTGGTGCTGATCGGCCTGCTGGTGGCCATTCCGGCCTGCATGCTGCTCGGCTTCACCATCGAGCGCATCGCCTACCGCCCGTTGCGGGGCAAGCAGCGCCTGGCGCCGCTGATCACCGCCATCGGCGTATCCATCGTGTTGCAACAGGTCGCCATCCTGATCTGGGGCCGCAATTACATCCCCTTCCCGCAGATTCTGGACCATGACGTGGTGACCATCTTCGGCGCCAGCATCACCAAGCTGCAGATCGTGATCGTCGTGCTGTGCCTGGCCATCATGGCCGGCCTGCTGTTGATGGTGGAGAGGACCAAGCTTGGCCGCGCCATGCGCGCCACCAGCCAGAACCCGGCCGTGGCCGGCCTGATGGGGGTCAACGTCAACACCATCATTTCCACCACCTTCGTCATCGGCTCCGGCCTGGGCGCCATCGCAGGCGTGATGGTGGCCACCAACTACGAGCAGGCCCACTACTACATGGGCTTCATGATCGGCCTGAAGGCGTTCACCGCCGCGGTGCTGGGCGGCATCGGCAACCTGGGCGGCGCGGTGGCCGGCGGCATCCTGCTGGGCATCATCGAAAGCCTGGGCGCCGGCTACATCGGCACGCTGACCGGCGGCTTCCTGGGGTCCAACTACCAGGACATCATCGCCTTCATGGTGCTGATCCTGGTGCTGATCTTCCGTCCGTCCGGCCTGCTGGGCGAAAAAATGGCCGACCGCGCCTGATCCGGAGGAGAGAGACATGGATCTGAACCATCTGAGCACCGGCAAGAAAATGGCGGTATTCGCCGCCTGCGCCGTCCTCCTCGCCGTGCTGCCCTTCCTGGTCGGCGGCACGCTGGGCAATTCCTGGGTGCGCATCATCGACTTCGCGTTGCTGTACGTGATGCTGGCGCTGGGCCTGAACATCGTGGTCGGTTTCGCCGGCCTGCTGGACCTGGGCTTCATCGCTTTCTACGCGATCGGCGCTTATGCCTACGCGCTGCTGAGTTCGCCGCACTTCGACATCCACTGGCTGTTCTTCTTCACCATTCCGCTGGGCGCGGCTTTCGCTTCGCTGGGCGGGGTGCTGCTGGGCACGCCGGTGCTGAAGCTGAAGGGCGACTACCTGGCCATCGTGACCCTGGGTTTCGGCGAGATCGTGCGCATCTTCATGAACAACCTGAACTCGCCGGTCAACATCACCAACGGTCCGCAGGGCATCAACCTGATCGACCCGATCCATATCGGCGGCGCGTCGCTGGGCCAGACCATCGAGTTGTTCGGGCTTAGCTTCCACAACGTCTACCTGTACTACTACCTGTTCCTGGCGCTGACCGTGCTGGTGGTGATCATGGCCTGGCGCCTGCAGCACTCCCGCATCGGCCGGGCCTGGGTGGCGCTGCGCGAGGACGACATCGCCGCCGCGGCGATGGGCATCAACATCCGCAACATCAAGCTGCTGGCCTTCGGCCTGGGCGCCTTGTCCGGCGGCGTGGCCGGCGGCCTGTTCGCGTCGTTCCAGGGCTTCGTGTCGCCGGAGTCGTTCAGTCTGCTTGAATCCATCATGATCCTGGCCATGATCGTGCTGGGCGGCATGGGTCATATCCCGGGCGTGATCCTGGGCGCGGTGGTGCTGACCATCGCCCCGGAAATCCTGCGCGACGTGATCGGCCCGCTGCAGATGAAAACCTTCGGCCGGATGCTGATCGATCCGGAGAATGCCCGCATGCTGCTGTTTGGTCTGGCGATGGTGGTGATGATGCTGGTCCGTCCGGAAGGGATGTGGCCTTCCAAGCGCCGCAAGGCTGAATTCCAGCACGCCAAAGAAGAAGCGGCTGCGCAGAAAGGTTAATCATGGCTGAAGTTTTGTTGAAAATCGAAGGTATTCATAAACGCTTCGGCGGCCTGCACGCGCTGAGCGACGTCGGGCTGACCATCAACAAGGGCGAGATCTACGGCCTGATCGGACCGAACGGCGCCGGCAAGACCACCTTGTTCAACGTATTGACCGGCCTTTACGTGCCGGACGAAGGCAAGTTCGCGTTTGACGGCCACGATCTGTTCCAGCAGAAGCCGCACGTGGTGGTGGCCGCCGGCATCGCCCGCACCTTCCAGAACATTCGCCTGTTCGCCGAGATGACGGCGCTGGAGAACGTGATGGTGGGCCGCCACATCCGCTCCAAGGCGGGCGCGCTGGGCGCGGTGCTGCGCGACAAGGGCACGATGGACGAGGAGCGCTCGATCGAGGCCAAGGCCTGGGAGCTGCTGGAATACGTGGGCATCGCCGACGTGGCCGAGGAGCGCGCCCGCAACCTGTCCTACGGCCACCAGCGCCGTCTGGAGATCGCCCGCGCGCTGGCCACCGAGCCCAAGCTGCTGGCGCTGGACGAGCCGGCCGCCGGCATGAACCCGCGCGAAACCGAAGAGTTGAAGGCCTTGATGAGCAAGATCCGCGACGGCGGCGTCACCGTGCTGCTGATCG
The DNA here is from genome assembly GCF_039708975.1 of Chromobacterium indicum. Classification (NCBI taxonomy): domain Bacteria; kingdom Pseudomonadati; phylum Pseudomonadota; class Betaproteobacteria; order Neisseriales; family Chromobacteriaceae; genus Chromobacterium; species Chromobacterium indicum. Next base: position 32,456 of record NZ_JAYFSJ010000013.1, on the reverse strand, counting down.
AGCACGATGTCAAGCTGATGATGGGTCTGTGCGACCGCATCGCGGTGCTGGATTACGGCAAGAAGATCGCCGAGGGCGTGCCGGAAGAAGTGCGCCGCAATCCGAAAGTGATCGAAGCCTACCTGGGAGCGGCCCACGCATGAGCATTCTGGAAGTCAAAAACCTGCAAGTGGCCTATGGCGGCATTCAGGCGGTCAAGGGGATCGATTTTCACATCGACCAGGGCGAGCTGGTCACGCTGATCGGCGCCAACGGCGCCGGCAAGACCACCACGCTGAAGACGCTGGTGGGCATGGTGAAGAAGTCCGGCGGCAGCATCGTCTACGACGGCAAGGACGTCGCGTCGATTCCATCGCATGATTTCGTCCGCCATGGCCTGGCCATGGTGCCGGAAGGCCGCGGCGTGTTCGCCAAGTTGACGGTGGAGGAAAACCTGCAGATGGGCGCCTACTACCGCAACGACAAGGCGGCCATCCAGAGCGAGATCGAACACGTTTACGAACTGTTCCCGCGCTTGAAGGAGCGCCGCCTGCAGCTGGCCGGCACCCTTTCCGGCGGCGAGCAGCAGATGGTGGCGATGGGCCGGGCGATGCTGTCCAAGCCCAAGCTGCTGCTGCTGGACGAGCCGTCGATGGGCCTTGCGCCCATCATCGTCGAGAAGATCTTCGAGATCATCCAGATGGTGTCCAAGCAGGGCGTGACCATGCTGCTGGTGGAGCAGAACGCCAAGCTGGCGCTGGAAGTGTCTCAGCGCGGCTACGTGATGGAAAGCGGCCGCATCACGATGAGCGGCGACGCCAAGGAACTGCTCAACGACGAACGCGTGCGCAACGCCTACCTGGGCGAGTGAGTCTCGTCTAAGTCACCAAATCCCCCGCCGGCTCTGCCTGCGGGGGATTTTCGTTTTCAGCGGCCAGTCCGGCTTCATGATCTTGTATGCGGCTGCCAGGGCCGGTCTGGCGAGACGCAAATGCATATCCGATGCATCCCGCCCTTCACGCCTGCCTGACCGCGAAGATCATGGGCTGGCTTTCAGATTCTGGCCTGCTTCAGCATCTTGTCCAGCGTGCCGTCCTGCCGCATCGCATCCAGTCCGCGGTTGAAGTCCTGGATGCGTTTAGCCGCCTGGGGCTGCCGCTTGGCGATGCCCAGATGCATCGGATAGACGACGACGGCGGGAGGAAGCCACTCCAGCTTGGGCGCGAGAGCGGCCAGACTGCCGTCCAGCAGGTAGTTGGCGACGCCGCGGTCTATCAGCGCCAGGTCGATGTGATGCGCGGCCAGCTTGGCCAGATTGCTGGCGTCGCTCAGCGTTTCGTCGGTTTTCAGCCGGGCGGCGTCGAAGGTCTCGGAGTTGGCGTAGCCGCGCACGATGCCTATGGTGTAAGGCTTGAGGTCGGCCAGCGCGCGGTAGCGGATGGCGTCGTCGCGGCGCTTGAAGAAGCCGATGTGGTTGTCGAGGAAGGCTTGGGAGAACAGGAAGGCGCGTTGCCGCTCCGGCGTGGTCCACAGCCCGACGATGCCGTCCAGATGGCCGCCGCGCGCCTCGCTGACCGCGCGGGCCCAAGGCAGGTAAATGGTTTTGGCGGAATAGCCGGCGCGGCGGAAGGCTTCGCGGACGATGGCCACCGCCACGCCGCCGTTCGACATTTGCGACGACATATAGGGCGGATATTCGGAGGCAGCCAGCGTCAGGGTGTCGGCGCTTCGCGCCGCGCCGGCGAGGAAGGATAGGGAAACCACAAGCATGAGCGTGTATTTCCAGCTGGCCATCGCCTCCCTCCATGGTCGCCGCCGCGCAAGCGGCTTGGTCTGCGTGATTCGAGTATAACGACAAACCATGGAAGCGCGCGTCGGGCCGGACCGCCTCGTCTGGGACGCGCGCGCGGTATCCGCCCGGCATCTGGATGGCTCGCGGCGGCGCGTGGGCATGCCGTCCGGTTTGCCGTAAGCAACCAGGCGGAGGCGAGGCCAAGTGCATGATTTGTTGCGGATGGCCAGGCGCGGCGCGCCGGCGTTTGCATAGACCTTCCCCGGTAACTGCGTCGGAGTGGGCCGCATTCGGGTGTGGCGGCCGCGCACATGATGAAATGCTGATGTTCGATGGCGGCCGGAGCCGCGCATCCGTTGCGGATTGAGTAAAGAGCCTTCCTTCGCTAAATTCAAGACATACCCTCCTATCGCGCAGATCGCCATGAGCCGCTTCCGCCTGCTGTTCGCCGCGCTGTCCACCGTACTGGCGCTATCGGCGAAGGCTGGCGGATTGCCTGCGCTGGATATCCTGACCGAGGATGATCCGCCGCTCACTTTCAGCCAGAACGGCAAGCCCGCCGGACTGGTGGTCGAGGTGGTGCAGGAGATCCAGCGCCGTGTCGGCAGCCATGATCACATTACCGTCATGCCCTGGGCGCGGGGCTACCGGCTGGCGCAAACCCAGGAAAACACGGCGCTGTTCAACACCAACCGGATCGCCGAGCGCGAGCGTCTGTTCAAATGGGTGGGGCCGGTCACCACCACGCTCGGCAGCTTCTTCGTCCGGCGCGACAGCAAGCTCAAGCTGGTTTCGCTGGACGATGCCAGAAAGCTCGGCCAGATCCTGGTAGTGCGCGACTGGTATCTGCAGCTGATGTTGTCGGCGCAGGGATTTTCCAATCTGAACGCCATCGTCACGCCCAACCAGATGGTGTCGATGCTGATGCATGGCCGGGCAGACGTCATCGCCAGCGAGAACACCACCATGCCCACGCAATTGAAGCAGCTGGGTTATCAACCCGCCGACGTGCGCAAGGCCTACACCTTCATTCATACTTCGGGCTATATCGCGTTTTCGCCCAAGACTTCCGATGCGGTGGTCAGGGCCTGGCAGCAGGCGCTGGACGATATGAAGCGCGACGGCAGCTTCGCCGCCATCTATCGCCGCTGGCTGCCTGGCGAGCCTGTGCCGGGGCTGACCGGCGAAAAATAATGCAAGGCGCGCCCGCGGCGCGGGACGCCATTCGATTTCGACAAGGGAAAACCATGTTCAGCCAAACCGTTTTTTGGCACAGCCTGCTGGGGGCCTTGCTGCTGCCGCCGGTGCTCAATCTGCTGCCCATCGTCGCCGGCGCCATGCTGATCCGGCGCTGGCAGCATGTCGGCCGGCTGCTGCTGGCTTTTGGCGTGGCGCTGACTTATCTGCTGTCGATTCCGCAGACGGCGGTGTGGCTGGCGCAGGGCGTGGAGCGCTATCCGCCCATCCATCCGGCCGATTTGTCGGCGGTGGACGCCATCGTGGTGCTGGGCGGCGGCAAGCGGGCCGCGCCGGAATTCGGCGGCAACGCGCCCAGCGGCGACACGCTGGCGCGGCTGCGCTACGCCGCCTATCTTGCGCGGCACAGCGGCAAGCCGGTGCTGGCGACCGGCGGCGCGCCCTTGGGCGGCGAACCCGAGGGCGCGGTGATGGCGCGCGCGCTGCGCGACGATTACGGCATCCGCGCGCGCTGGGTGGAGGAACGTTCCGACACTACGCTGGACAACGCGCGCTTGTCGGCGGCGATGTTGAAGGCGGATGGCGCGACGCGAGTCGCGCTGGTCAGCCAGGGTTGGCATCTGGCGCGCGCGGTGCCGTTCTTCCAGCGACAGGGCCTGCAAGTGCTGCCGGCCCCGACTGGCTTCATCCGTTATGAAGGCCCGGCGTTCCAGCGCTACCTTCCCAGCGGCAAGGCGATGGAAGAGTGCCATGCCTTGCTGCGCGAATATATCGGTTTGCTTTACTACCGCATGAGGCCGGGAGCTTGAGCTTTCCCGGCAATGGCGGGCCGTCGGCGTAAATGTAAAAGCCTTGCCTGGCGTGGCAAGGCTTTTCCCATTTCAACTCAACAACGGCGCAGGACTGCGGAGGATAGCGTGTTCGGTCATTCCTATGATTTGTCTGGCAGCGCCTGCGCAGGGCGGCGCGGGCCGGCAAAGATCTTTACGAAGATGGAAACCAGGATCATCAATGTCGCCAGGCCCGGCAGCAACAGCGTGCCGCACAGGATGAGGGCGAGCAGGGATAACAGCGCCAGCCGCCCCCAGCCGACTTCCATCAGCCAATCCACATATAGCCGCCAATAGATGGCTATCTTGTGGCAGGCGGCGTTGAGGTCGGCCAACGCTTCCGAGTGATTGTGCCGGTTCATGCGATTCTCCCGTGTCTGTGTGTAGCCTGACTCTAGGTCGCCGCTTGGCGCCGCGATACGGGATTGCGACGGAATGCGCCGCGTTGGGGATGGAGTGGCGATAGGCGCGATGAACGGGCGGAGAGCATATGGGCTTTCCGCCCGGAATCCTGGACGCGACAGCGTTCAGGCCTGATTTGCGTTTCAGCCGGGGCGCGCTCGAACTACTTCGGCGACCGGCACAACAGCGAGGCGGCGGCGCAGGCGCTCAGCGCCAGGCCGAGGTTTTGCGCCAGGCCGGCCAGGCCCAGCATCAGGCTCAGCAACAGATAATAGCTGAGGCCGAACAGGGCGCCGGCGGCGCCGGCCTGTTCGCGGTAATGGCGCAGCGCCTGGCTCAGCACATTGGGAATGGCGATGCCGAAGGCGATCACCACGCCGGTGACCGGCAGCAGTATCCATGCCGAATCTCCAAGCAGCCAGGCGGCTAGGCCGGACAGCAGCGCCAGCCGGCAGGCGACCCGCACCAGCTGCGCCGGCTGCCGTCCGCTTCCCAGCAACCTGCGGTTCAGCAGGCTGCCCAGCAGCGAGGCGGCGGCCAGCGCCGCGCCGGACCAGCCGAATTGGCTGGGACTCCAGCCCTGGCGCTCGAACAGAAACGGCGCCAGGCTGTAGTAGCTGAACAGCATCGCGTTGAACAGCGCCACCAGCATCGCGTTGCGCCACAGCTCGGCGTCGCGCAGCATCCGGCCGGCCAGCCGCGCCATGTCGGGGCGGACCGTTTCAAGCGGGCGGGTTTCCGGCAGCCGCAGCGCCGCCAGCGCCAACAGCGCGAAGGCGAGCAGCAGCAGGGCGGCGAACACGCCTTGATGGCCGAAGTGGCCGGCCAGCCAGCCGCCGCTGACCAGACCCAGCACCGGGCTCAAGGCCAGCGCCGCGCCCAGCAGCGAGAACACGCGCGCCAGCCGGATCGAATCGTAGCTGTCGCGCAGCATGGTCTGCACCACCACCGAGCCGGCCGCCGCGCCGAGCGCGGAAATCATCCGCGCCAGCAGCAGGGTGTCGAAATCGGGGGCGGCCAGCGCCAGCGCGCAGCCGGCGCCGTAGCAGGCCAGCCCCAACAGCATCGCCGGACGGCGGCCCAGCGCGTCGCTGAGCCAGCCCCACAGCGCGACGCCGGCGGCGAAGGCCAGGAAGTAGACCGACAGCGTTTGCGAAGCGCGCGTCTGGCTGACGCCGAAGGCGGAGGCGATGTCGGTCAGCGCCGGGCTGTAAATGGTTTCCACCAGTTGCGGGAACGTGATCAGCGCCGTCAGCAGCCACAGCGCCGGACGGGTCGTCGTTTTCATTGCTTTTTCCTTTCTTTCTTGACGGCCGCCAGTCTAGAGAAAGGAAAATTGTCTGATTACAATGATAAGGACTTTATCTATTTGAAATCGGACATATGGCTCTGATTTTGGCCGAACAGGAATTCGACGCCGACGGTTTCGACGCGCCGGTGATAGGCATCGCCGCCGACATGGGCCTGCACGACTCCGGCCGCCACTGCCACCGCCGCCACCAGCTGCTGTTCGCCGCCGCAGGCTGCATCACCATCGAGCTGGCGGACACGCTGTGCCTGCTGCCGCCCAGCCGCGCGGCCTGGATTCCGGCAGGCACCACGCACCGGGTGCTGATGCGCGGCGTGGTCGCCTATCGTTCGCTGTATTTCGCCGCCGAGCTGCCGTTTCCCGCGCCGCCCTTGCAGGTGGTGGAGGTCAATCCATTATTGCGCGAGGTGATAGAGCGGATGGCGTTCTGGCCGTGGGATTGGCCCGTCGAAAAGCAGGCTGGCCTGCTGGCGGTGTTCGGCGAGGAGCTGCAGGCGGCGCGGGGGGAGAACTGGCGGCTGCCGTTTCCCACCGACGCCAGGCTGGCGGCCTGGCTGGACAGCGTGCATCGCGGCGAGCTGCCGCCGCGGCTGAACCAGCTGGTGGAGCAGGTGGGGGCCAGCGAGCGCACCATCAGCCGCATCTTCATCCGCGACACCGGCATGAGCTACCAGGCCTGGCGCCAGCAGTGGCGCCTGTTGCGGGCGATGGAGCTGCTGGCCGACGGGACAAGCGCCGGCGAGACGGCGCAGCGGCTGGAATTCGCCAGCGACAGCGCCTTCATCGCCTTTTTCCGCCAACACACCGGCGAGACGCCGGCGCGTTACGCCCAAGCCTAATCCAGCGTATCCAGGTAGTCGCGCGTCGGCCAGCCGGCGCTGCGCCGCCAGGGCGGGACGAAACCGTCCGGCAGCGCTTGCGGCTCCACGGTGATGGTTTCGCGCTGGCGGCCGTCGGCCGAGCGCAGCGACACCTGCAGCGGCATCTGCCAGCGCTCGCTCCAGCGCAAGGTCTTGCCGGCCTTGCTGTAGACCACGGCGTCCGCGCCGCCGGCTTTCCTGGCGAAACCGCGCATCTTCGTCATGTCCACTAGCTGGCTGGCTCGCTCCCACGAACCGTCGAAGCCGGCATCGCGCCATTCGCGCGGCTCGACGACGATTCTTTCCTTCTTGGCCGCGTGGACGAATTCCACTTTCAGCTCGCCCTTGGCGTCACGCCAGACGTGGCGCGGGGCGGCGGCGAAGTCCAGGTGCTGGTGGCCGTCGTCGTCGTGGCGGTGCGGCGCGCCGGCGTTCAGACGTTCGCGCCAGGCATGTCCGTTCTGGCGCACCCACCGTTCGCTGTAGCGGATGGTTTTCTCGACGCCGTCGGCGCCCTGGCTGATGGTTTCGTAGCGGACGACGGCCTGCAGATCGGGCGGGGCGGCGAGCGCCTGCTGGGCGGCGAGCGCCAGCGCGGCGAGAGACAAGACTTTCATCGATATCTTTCAAAGCGAAGCGCGCGGCCGGGCGGCCGCGCGCGGGAGGGATTACAGGCCGAGCGCGGACTTCACCAGGCCGAACACCTTGGTGTTGTCCATCACGCCCTTGAAGCCCTTGCTGCCGGCGCCGCCGGACATCAGCATCACGTCGCCGCCGCCGTGGGTTTCGCTGGACAGGCGGATGCCGGTTTCCTGCTGGTAGTCGTCGGCGGTGGCGGCGGCCGAATCCACCGATACGCGGGTCGGCTTGCGGTTGGGGCCGTTGCCGAACACCAGCGTGGTGTAGACCGCGCCATCGGCGTCCTTGGACGGCTGGCCGTCGACATAGCCGCGCGAGATGTCGTGGATGGGGTTGCCGCGCTTGGAATAGCCGTTGATGGTCATGGTGTGGTCGTGGTCGGCGGTGACGACCACCAGGGTGTTGTTCAGATCCACCTTGGCCAATGCGGTCTTGATCGCGTCGTCGAAGGCGACGGCGTCCACCAGCGCGCGCTTGGCGTTGGTGCCGTGCAGCGCGTGGTCGATGCGGCCGCCTTCCACCATCAGCACGTAGCCGTTGCCGTTCTTGGCCAGCACGTCTATCGCCGCCGCGGTCATCTGCGCCAGGCTGGGCTGGTCCACCTTGTTCTTGACGCGGTCCAGCTCGTATTCCAGGTGGTCCTTGCCGAAGATTCCCACCACGCGGCTGGCGGATTTGGCGTCGAAGGCGGCCAGATCGGTGCCGGTCTGCAGCACCGGATAGCCCTTGGCGGCGAATTCCTGCAGCAGGTTGCGGCCGTCGCCGCGCTTGCCGCCGCTGGTCTTGGGCAGCAGGAATTTGCTGCCGCCGCCCATCAGCACGTCCAGGCCGCCGCCCAGCTTTGCGTTGTAGCCGGCGCCGCCGGGCACCGCCTGGGCGATGATGTCGGACTCCGCGTCGCGGTGGCAAACGTGGGCGTAGGTGGCGGCCGGCGTGGCGTGGGTGACGCGGGTGGTGGTGACCGCGCCGATGGCCTTGCCTTTGGCCTTGGCCAGCTCCAGCAGCGTGGCGGCGGGCGCGCCGTTATTGCTGCCGCAGTTGCCGGTGCCGTCGCTGTTGGGCTCGATGGCGCGGGTGTCGGACGACATCGAGATCACCTCGTTGTTCATCTTCACGCCGGTCATATAAGCTGACATCGACGGCGCGCTGTCGGTGGTCTGCGCGTCGTTGGAGAAGGTCTTGATGCGCGCGGTGCGACCAAGCTTCTCCATATTGAGCTTGCCGCTCTCGCCGTACTGGTAGATGCGGGCAGCGGTGACAGTGGCCGGCCCCATGCCGTCGCCGAGAAAGAAGATCACGTTCTTGGCCTCGCCGGCGGCGTGGGCGGGGATGGCGGACAGCGAGGCCAGCACGGCGGCGGCCAGCAGGGTTTTCATCGCGGTTTTCATTTTCTTGTGCTCCATCACAGGCCGGCGGCCTTCTTGACCAGGCCGAATACTTCTATGTTTTCCAGGAAGCCGTGGATGCTGTCCGCGCCCTGGCCGATGGCGCCGATGTAGACATCGGTGCCACCATGGGTTTCGCCACCGGCCGGCATCCGTATCGCCGCTTCCTGGTGGTAGTCGTTGGCCGAGACGGCGTCGTCGGTCAGCGCGGCCGCCGCGCTGCGGGCGCCGGCGACGCGGTTTTCGCCATTGCCGAAGCCGATGATGGAGTAGGGCATGCCGTCGGCGTCGGTCAGGTTCTTGCCGCTGACATAGTCCTTGGCCAGGCCCAGCACGCCCGGATTGCCCGGCGCGGTCTTGCCGGTGCGCTTGGCGTAGCCGTTCAGCACCAGGGTGTGGTCGTGGTCGGCGGTGACGACGATCAGCGTGTTCTTCAGGCCGGGGTCTTTCTGCTGCATCGTGCTGATCGCGGCCTGGATGGCCTGGTCGAAGGCCACGGTGTCCTGCAGCGCCTTCTTGGCGGTGGTTTCGTGCAGGGCGTGGTCGATGCGGCCGCCTTCCACCATCAGGAACATGCCTTGCTTATCGCTGCGGTTCGCCAGCAGATCGATGGCCTTGGTGGTCATCTCGGCCAGGCTGGGTTCCTTGTTCGGGTCGCGGTCCAGGTCGTAGCTCATGTGGCTGCTGGTGAACAGGCCGACGGCGCGCTGGGTCTTGGCCGGATCGATGGCGCTGAACGCGGCCTTGTCGGCAACGTAGCCGTAGCCCTTGGCCTTCAGCTCCGCCACCAGGTCGCGGCCGTCGGCGCGCTTGCCGCCGGCAGCCTTGGGCAGGAAGAACTGGCGGCCGCCGCCGAACACCACGTCCACGCCGTCTTGCAGCGCGGCGTTGTATTGCGCGCCGCCCGGCACCAACTGGGCGGCGATGTCGGATTCGGCGTCGCGGTGGCAGACGTGGGAATAGGTGGCGGCCGGGGTGGCGTGGGTGACGCGGGTGGTGGTGACCACGCCGGTGGCGCGCTTGCCGGCTTTGGCCAGCTCCAGCAGCGTGGACACCGGCTTGCCGTTGCCGGCGCCGCAGTTGGACGTCAGGTCGGCGGTGGGCGATTTTGCCACGGTGTCGGTGGACATCGAGATGACTTCGTTGTTCATCTTGACGCCGGTCATGTAGGCCGACATCGACGGCGCGCTGTCGGTGACCTGGGCGTCGTTGGAGAAGGTTTTGACGAAGCCGGACTCCGGCAGCGTGTCCATCGTCAGCTGGCCGTCCTCGCCGGCGGCGTAGATTCGGGCGGCGGTGGTGGTGGCGATGCCCATGCCGTCGCCGAGGAAGAAGATGACATTTTTGGCGGCCGCAGCCGGGGGCTGGGCTTCTGCGTTGTCCTGGGAGCGGGCGGCGTTGCCGCCGCCTCCGCTGCTGCAGGCGGCAAGGGCCAGCGCGGCCAGCAGGCCGGCGCCGAGAGTGAAAGTGCGCATCACGGAATACCTTATTTTAGTAAAAATGCGCACAGATGATATTTTTAAGGTATTTCTGCCAAAATACCAAAATATTAAGATTGGATGACGAAGGGGGTCAGCTCTTCCACAGATGGGCGAGGAAGGACACCCGCACCTTGGCCTCGCCGGCATGGCAGGGCGCCGTGACTTTATGCGCCGGCTTGCTGGTGTCCCGCAGCAGCGGCTCTCCGAAGGGCGGGCCGTCGGCGCGGCGTATCGCCGCCACCAGCGGCTCGCTGGGCTTGGCGCCGGCCGAGATCACCACGCAGATTTCCTCGCTGGCGATGCGCACGAAGCTGCCGGGCGGGTAGATGCCCAGTTCCTTGACCAGCATGGTGATGAAGGCCTGATCGAATTCGTTGTCCTTGCGCTGGAAGATCTGCCCCAGCGCGGTCGCCGGCAGCAGCGCCGATCGGTAGCGACGCGGCAGCAGCTTGGCGCAGGTGATGTCGGCCAGACGCAGCATGTGCGCCGGGGGCAGGATCTGTTCCCTGGGCAGGCCGAAGGGGTAGCCGTTGCCCTGCCAGGACTCGTGGTGGGTCTGCACCAGCGTGTGCCACAGCTGGTCTTCAACCCCGGCTTCTCGCAGGATGGCCGAACTCATGATCGGGTGGTCGAGTATCGCCCGGCGCTGGTCGTCGTCGAGGCGGGAGGCCTGGCCGAACAGCTCGTTTTGCAGTTCCACCTGAGAGATGTTCATCGTCAGCGCCGCGCAGATCAGCGTCTCGCGATGTTTGGGCGGCAGCGTGATGTGGCGGGTGAAGATGGACAGCAGCGCCGCCGCGTGCAGCGAGTGGGCGACGCTGTATTCGGAAAACGGCACCAGGAAGATGGAAGCGATCAGCGCGTCCGGGTATTTCTCCGCCAGCTGGATCAGCGACTGGGCGATCTCCATCACCTTGGCTTCGAAGTTGCGGGTGACCAGCGCGTGGTGCAGCACGCTGCGCACCCGCTGTTGCAGGAAGGCGATGTCCTCGAACAGCGATGGCTTGTGGTTGTCGTTGAGATTGGGCTTTTCTGCCGGCTTGGCCTCGGCCTTGGCCTCGGCGAAGCCCAGGCTGACCAGTTTCTGCTTCTGCTCCGGCGTCAGCACGTAATGGCCGCGCTTGAGCAGCAGGAAGCCGCTTTTGGAATAGACGTCCACCGGCAATTCCTTGCCGATGGACAGCATCGATGAAGAAACCTTGGTCGGTTTCTTGCCAGAGTCAACGGTCATGTCGATAGTCGCTTGCGACGTGAAAATTCACAGCATGATAATTCAATGTCATTGCAAGCTGTACTCAATCTCGACTATCGCGGCAACTCGTTCCAGACTTTTTGCAGCCGCTTGACCGAAACCGGGTACGGGGTTTTCAACTCCTGGGCGAACAGGCTGACGCGCAACTCTTCCAACATCCAGCGGAAGTCCAGCACCGCCGGCGCCGCCTCGCCCTGTTCCTGTTGCTCCGCCACGCGTTGTTCCCATTGTTGCCACAGCTCGCGGATTTCCGCGCCGCGCTGGCCGTCCCGCTGCGGATTGGCCGGCTGCTTGTCCATGCGCATGCTCATCGCCTTCATGTAGCGCGGGAGCTGGGGCAGCTGGCTCCACGGCGTGGCCGCCAGGAAGCCCTTGTAGACCAGCTTATCCATTTGTTGTTTTAGCTCATGGCCCAGCTTGTGCTTCTGCATTTTGTTGCATAGCGGAACATATTCGGCGGCGATCTGCTGCAGGTACTGCGCCACCGCCTGGATCACCGCCGGCAAACGGGTGCGGGCGCGGTTCTTCTGGTCGTTGAAGGCCTTTTCATTGCGCGGCAGCGCGTCCTCGCCGATGAAGGCGCGGTCGCAGATGGCGGCGATGGCGTCGGCGAGCAGGTCGTCGGCGTTGGCCACCGCGCGCAGCTGCAGGCCGATCTGGGTCATGCCCGGCAGGCCTTTGCCCAACTGCTTCATCTGCTCTTTCAATTGCAGTTGCAGCAGCTTCACCACGCCCTGGCGGTGATGTCTTTCCGCCACGGCCTGGGTGTCGAACAGGCGGATGGCGACGCGGTCTTCCTCCAGCGTCAGCGCCGGGTAGCCGGTCAGCTGCTGGCGGCCGCGGGCGAACTGTATGCTTTCCGGCAGCTCGCCGAAGTCCCAGGTCTTGACGTCGTCGCGCTCGAATTCGGCGCTGGTGTCGCGGAAGGTCAGTTGCGCCGCCTGGCCGAACTGCTTTTGCAGCGCGGCCAGATCCCGGCCCATGCCGATTTCCTGCTTGCCGTCGTCGATCACGCGGAAGTTGAACAACATGTGTTCAGGCAATTCCTGCTTGTTGAACTCGTCGATGTCCACCTTGACGCCGCCGGTCTCGCGCAGGATGAAGCGCGCCAGCTGCGCCGCGATCGGCTGCTGCAGGTCAGGGTTGGTCAGCAGGAAGCGGGTGATGAAGTCCGGCACCGGCACGCAGCAGCGGCGGATCTGCTTGGGCAGGCCCTTGATCAGCTGCTGCAGCTTGTCGCGGATCATGCCCGGCACCAGCCATTCGAACGGCCCCGGCGTCAGGCGGTTCAGGATGGCCAGCGGCACATCGATGGTGACGCCGTCCAGCGGGTGTTTCGGCTCGAAGCGATAGCGCAGCTTCAGCTTGCCGTCCTCCAGCTCCAGCCATTCCGGAAACTGGTTTTCAGTCACGTGCTGGGCGGCGTGGCGCATCAGCTCTTCGCGGGTCAGGTGCAGGAGCTTGGGCTCGGTTTTTTCCGCTTCCTTGCGCCAGGCTTCGAAGCTGGCGGCGTCCACCACCTCGGCCGGGATGCGCTCGCTGTAGAAGGCGTACAGCGCTTCCTCGTCCACCAGCACGTCCTGGCGGCGCGCCTTGTGCTCCAGTTGCTCCACCTCGCGGATCAACTGCTGGTTGCGTTGGAAGAAGGGCGCGTTGCTGACGTATTCCATATTCACCAGCGCGCCGCGGATGAACAGCTCGCGGGCTTCTTCCGGGGCGATGCGGCCATAGCTGACGGCGCGGCGTGGGATCAGGGTCAGGCTGTACAGCGTGACGCGCTCGCTGGCCACCACTTCGCCGCGGCTCTTTTCCCAATGAGGTTCGAAGTAATGGTATTTGATCAGGTGCGGCGCCAGCTTTTCCACCCATTCAGGCTCGATCTTGGCCACACAGCGGGCGTAGAGGCGGGTGGTCTCCACCAGTTCGGCCGCCACCAGCCACTTGGGCTTGGCCTTCTTCAGGCCGGAGCCGGGGAAGACGTGGAAGGCGACGCCGCGCGCGCCCTGGTAGTCGTCGCCTTCCTGGTTTTTCATGCCGATATTGCCGATCAGGCCGGTCACCAGCGCCTTGTGCAGGTTTTCGTAGGCGACGGCGTCCACTTGCTGGCGTTTCTTGACCGACATCTGCGCGTCCGGCTGTTCGGCGTCGGCATGGGCTTCGTCGCGGGTGATCAGGCCCAGCTCGCTGGCGATCTCGGCCAACTGCGCGTGCAGCTCGCGCCACTCGCGCATGCGCATATACGACAGGAAGTGGTCGTGGCAGGCGTTGACCAGCTGGCGGTTGGTCTTCTTGTTCTTCAGCGCATCGGCGAAGAAGTCCCACAGGTGCAGGAAGGACAGGAAGTCCGACTTTTCGTCATTGAAGCGCGCCTGGGCTTTTTCGGCGGCGTCGCGGGCTTCGAACGGCCGCTCGCGCGGGTCCTGTATCGACAGCGCGGCGGCGATGATCAGCACTTCGCGCGCGCAGTGGAAGTCGCGGCCGGCGAGCAGCAGGCGGCCCACTTTCGGGTCCACCGGGATGCGTGCCAGCTCCTTGCCCACCGGAGTGAGCTCTCCCAGCTCATTGACTGCGCCCAGTTCGGTCAATACCTGGTAGCCGTCGGCCACCAGGCGGCTGGACGGCGCTTCCAGGAAGGGAAATTCGTCCACCTTGCCCAGCCGCAGCGCGGCCATGCGCAGGATCACCGCCGCCAGGTTGGAGCGGACGATTTCCGGGTCGGTGAAGGCCGGACGGGCGTTGAAATCGTCCTCGGCGTACAGGCGCACGCAAATGCCGGACTCGACGCGGCCGCAGCGGCCGGCGCGCTGGCGGGCGGCCGCCTGCGATACCTTCTCCACCTGCAATTGCTCCACTTTGGCGCGCGGGCTGTAGCGGTTGATGCGCGCCAGGCCGGTGTCGATCACGTACTTGATGCCGGGCACCGTCAGCGAGGTTTCCGCCACGTTGGTGGCCAGCACGATGCGGCGTCCGCCGGACGGTTTGAAAATCTTTTGCTGGTCCTCGTTGGACAGCCGGGCGAACAGCGGCAGGATCTCGTAGCCGCGGATGCCGGACTTGCGCAGCTTTTCCGCGGTTTCGCGGATTTCGCGCTCGCCGGGCAGGAAGACCAGCATGTCGCCCGGCCCCTGGCGCGACAGCTCGTCGGCGGCGTCGACGATGGCGTCTTCCATCTCCATCTCGCGCTCGTCCTCATCGCGCTGCTTCAGCGGGCGGTAGCGCACTTCCACCGGGTAGGTGCGGCCGGACACCTCGATCACCGGCGCGCCGTCGAAGTGCCTGGAGAAGCGGTCGGCGTCGATGGTGGCGGAGGTGATGATGATCTTCAGGTCCGGGCGGCGCGGCAGCAGCTGCTTCAGGTAGCCCAGCAGGAAGTCGATGTTCAGGCTGCGTTCGTGCGCCTCGTCGATGATGATGGTGTCGTACGCTTCCAGGTAGCGGTCGGTTTGCGTCTCCGCCAGCATGATGCCGTCGGTCATCAGCTTGATCACCGATTTTTCCGACAGCTTGTCGGTGAAGCGTACTTTGAAGCCGACGTGCTCGCCCAGCTGCGAGCCCAGCTCCTGCGCGATCCGCGTCGCCACCGAGCGCGCGGCCAGCCGGCGCGGCTGGGTGTGGCCGATCAGGCCGAACACGCCGCGGCCCAGCTCCAGGCAGATCTTGGGCAACTGGGTGGTTTTGCCGGAGCCGGTCTCGCCGCAGATGATCACCACCTGGTTCTTGTCGATCGCGCTCTTGATGTCGGGCAGCTTCTGGTTGACCGGCAGCGCGTCGTCGAACTGGGGCTTGGGCAGATGCGCGCGGCGCGCGTCGGCGCGGCTGCGCGAACGCTCCACCTGGCCGGCGATGTCAGCCAGCAGCTTGTCGGCGGGCTGGTTTCTCTTCTGCCGTTCAGCGGCGTCGGTCAGCTTGCGGCGCAGGATGTGGCGGTCGCGGATCAGGCAGGAGGACAGGGCGGCCTTGAGTTCGGCCAGAAGCGGGGCGGTGGTCATGCGGCGTATAAAGAGCGGTGTTGATGAGGAGGCGGCAATTATATCAGAAGCCGGATAGTCCCATGCCTAGCGCGCGTCCAGCGCCTCCCTGAGCCGCCGCGCCAGCGCGGGCGCCTGCTCGGCCGGCACGTTGGCGAAGCCCAGCAGCAGCGCCGGAGGATGGCCGCCCTCCAGGCTGAAGGCGGACAGCGGCTGGCCGGCCAGGCCTCTGGCGTTCAGGCGAGCCGCCGCGGCGCGGTCGTCTTCGCCGTCGGGCAGCCAGGCGGTCAGTTGCAGGCCGACTGCCTGGCCGTCCAGCCGCAGCCGCGCGCCGCATTCGGCTTGCAAGGCGGCGGCCAGCGCGGCGCGGCGCTGGGCGTAGAGCGCGCGCATCCGCTTGATGTGGCGGGCGAAGTGCCCCTGGCTGAGAAAATCGGCCGCCGTCGCCTGATCAAGGATGGACGGCGCTGGGGAGAGCAGATTGCAGGCCTCGGCGAAGCGCGCCGCCTCGCTGGCGGGCGCCACCAGATAACCCAGGCGCAGCCCGGGAAACAGGGTCTTGCTGAAGCTGCCGATGTAGAGCACCCGGCCGGAACGGTCCAGGCTTCTCAAGGCGGGCAGCGGCGGGCCGTCGTAGCGGAATTCGCCGTCGTAGTCGTCCTCGACGATCCAGGCTTGCCGCCGCGCGGCCCAGTCCAGCAGCTCGAGCCGGCGCGGTAGCGACAGGGCCACGCCCAGCGGCGAATGATGGGAGGGCGTGCAGTAGGCCATTCGCGCGTCGGGAGCGCGGCGGATCGCCTCATCCACGCGCAATCCATCCCGATCCACCGGCGCCGGGGCAAGCCTGGCGCCGGCCAGCCGCAGCGCGCCGCTGGCGCGAAAGTAGCCGGGATCTTCCATCCAGACCGGATCGCCGGGGCGCAGCAGGGCATGCACCGCCAGCCCCAGCGCGGACTGGAAGCCGCTGGTGATGAATATCTGATCTGCGGAGCACTGGATGCCGCGAAACAGGGCCAGGTGGCGGACGATGGCCTCGCGCAGCGGCGGATAGCCCGCAGGGTCCGGGTAGTTCAGCCCCGTCAGCGACAAGGCCCGGGCGCGGCGGCCGGCAAGCCGCGCCCACAGCTTGCGCGGGAAGGCGTCCAGCGCGGGCAGCCCGAGCTGGAAGGGCCGTGGCGGGGCGGGCTCGGACGAGTCGGCCAGGACTGGCGTCGGACCGGCCGCCGAGGGGGGCGATGGATCGAGGCGTCGGGCCTCCAGTTGGGGATGGACCACGGTGCCGGCGGCGGCGCGGCTGAGCAGGAAGCCTTCCGCCAGCAATTGGCCGTAGGCCTGATCGACGGTGCCGCGCGAGATGCCGAGGTCGGCGGCCAGCACCCGCGTGGCCGGCAGGCGGGCGCCCGGCGGCAACTGGCCGACCAGGATGGCATCGCGGATGCGCAGATAGAGCTGGCGATGCAGCGGCGACGCGTGGCCGCGCAGCAATTCGAACTGGAGGGCATCGGGAATCATGGCCTGCTCGTTTTGACGATTTTTGGCTCTCATCATTGTACCATCCCGCCGGTATCTTGCCGGGTAGCCAAATGACCGCCAACCGACAAGGAATGCCGATGAACCATGCCGATACCGTATGCCGCGCCCAGACCTTCCGCCGCCTGCATCAGGGCTCAAGGCCGCTGCTGTTGCCCACTGTCTGGGACGCCTTGAGCGCCCGGGTGTTCGAGCAGGCCGGCTTCCCCGCACTGGCCACCAGCAGCGCCGCGGTAGCGTGGTCGCTGGGCTATCGCGACGGCGGCGAGTTGCCGCGCGAAGAGTTGCTGGCCGCCGTCGCCCGCATCGTCAGGGTGTTGCAGGCGCCGCTGAGCGTGGATCTGGAAGACGGTTTCGGTGATACGCCGGCCCAGGTGGCGGACACCGTCGCCGCGGTGGTCCGCGCCGGCGCGGCTGGCGTCAATCTGGAGGATGGCCGTTACGACGCCGCGGGCCGCTTCTCTCTGCGCGACGCGGACGAGATGCGCGAGCGCTTGCAAGCCGCCCGCGCCGCCGCGGACGCGCTGGAGGTGCCCATCTTCATCAATGCCCGCACCGATCTGTTCCTGCATGGCGCAGGCCCGGCCGAAGTCCGTTTCGACGAGACGCTGGCGCGGGCGCGGCTGTACCTGGACAGCGGCGCCGACGGCGTATTCCCCATGGGCCTGTCC
This sequence comes from Chromobacterium indicum, assembly GCF_039708975.1. NCBI lineage: Bacteria > Pseudomonadati > Pseudomonadota > Betaproteobacteria > Neisseriales > Chromobacteriaceae > Chromobacterium > Chromobacterium indicum. Next base: position 15,161 of record NZ_JAYFSJ010000013.1, on the reverse strand, counting down.
GATCCTGCGCTGCTGGCAAAGCTGTGCGCGGCGCTGCCGGCGCCGGTCAACGCCGCCGCGATGCCCGGCTTGCCGGGCCTGGCCGAACTGTCCGCGCTCGGCGTGGCGCGCGTCAGCACCGCCATCGGTCCGGCGCTGGTGGCGATGCAGGCGCTGAGCCAGACGGCGGCGGTGTTGTGGGATGACGGCGACCTGTCGGCATTGGCCACCTCTCTGTCTTATCCCGACGCCCAAGCGCTGTTCGCGCCGCGCGGATGACGCCCATCCCCATTCAAGATTTTTCACAGGAGCACCGACTATGTCCCGATTTATCGATTACCCAACGCTGGCATCGCAAGGCTACCAGGCGCAGATGGCGCTGGAGCGCTACATCCGCGGCTGCGGCATCGACCACGCCTTGCTCGAGCTGGTGAAGACCCGCGTATCGCAGCTGAACGGCTGCGCCTTCTGCATCGACATGCATACCAAGGACGCGCGCGCCGCCGGCGAGACCGAGCAGCGCTTGTATCTGCTGTCGGCCTGGCGCGAGGCGTCGTGCTACACCGAGCGCGAGCGCGCCGCGCTGGCCTGGGCCGAGGCGTTGACGCGGGTGGCGTCGGGGCATCCGGAAGAGGCGCTGCGGGCTGAGCTGGCGCGCCATTTCGACGATAAGGAAATTGTCGATCTGACCTGGGCCATCGTCGCGATCAATGGCTGGAACCGCGTTTCCATCGGCTGCAACACGCCGGCCGGCGGCTACCAGCCGGGGCAGCACGCGCTCTGAAGCCTGTCTGTCCGGAGTTAAAGAGGCTTGCGCCATCGGCGGCGCAGGCCTTTTCCGCGTCAGAACGCGTAGCTCAGGCCGATGTCCGCGCTGAGACGGAAGCGGGTGCCGCCCAGGTCGCGGTCCAGCTTCTGCTGCGCCGCGGCGATGCCGCCGGCAGCGTGAAATTTCAGCCCGCGCACAGATACGAGCCCAACTGCCGGTACGCCACCTTGTCGTTCAGCCGGCCTATGGCCGATGCGGTGTAGGCGTTCTGTTGAAGGACATGTCGTTGGAGCGGTTGGCGGAGTCAGTCGCCGGCTTCGACGGGCTGAAATCGGATCGGATGGCGCCATTCCGGAAACAAGAAGTGCCAGAGCAGCGCGCAGACTGCCCCGCAGCACAGCATTGTAGCCAAGAGGGGCAACAAGCTGGATGCGCCAGCGCTGACGTCCAGATGACACAAGGTGGCGAAGAGGACCGCCATTGATGCCAACACGCCCAGTCCTTGCGCGAGCATGGGCTTGTTCATGGGGCGCCAGCTGGCTGGATCGATTCTCATGCTGACGAATACCGATGGAGCAAACCGCAGATCGGACCGCGAGGCCAGGCGCAACAGCAGGGAGAGTTTGAGCTCGTCGCCGTTGAGAAAGGTTCCGCGGGAAAATCTTCGCAGCGGGATGCGCTGCATCCGGACCGAGCCTTCGGCATCGCGATGCCAGAAGACCAGATCCCGGGTGATCGCTTTGCTGGTGGTGAATTCGGTTCGCACGTCAGGCTGGCCGTCTGTGGCTGGGACGATATCGCGCCAGGCGATGGTGCTTTCTTGCGATGGTCCATCCAGCAGCCAGGAGGACGGGGTTTTGTAATGGAGGGCCTTGTCGCTCAAGCTGAGTTGATGATGAGGGGGATGCCGCCAGCGCCGGAGAGCGGCGTATGCCGCGACCAGCGCAAGGGTGCCTAGGAAGAGGCTGAGCAGGATGCCGGCGGCTGGCTTGTTTTGAACATCCGGGAACAAGGGCATGGACAACATCGGCAGGCCGAATAGCGCGGTAACCGCGCCGATGATCAGGTGAATGGCGCGCAGCCGTTTCAGATTGGCCTGGCCGATCAGATCGCAGGATGCCGTTTGCAAAAGCCGGTTTGACAGCGGCAATAGGCGGTCTTGCGAGGCGATGGATGGTTTGCGATGGGATGGCGAAGGCATGCAGGCGTTTGGCTGTGGGTTTGGCTAAAGAAGCGTTGCAGGCTAGGGGTGGCGCGGCGCGGTGTCAATTCGGGCGTGCCGCCGGATTGCTGTTTGGCTTGGAGCAGGCGGCGTTGAATAGAGACGTCCCGCCGCCAAGGAGGGGCGGAACGTACTGCTAAAACGTCAATTCAGACTGGGTTCGCGCCTGGCGTCGGCCGAAGGCGTCTCCTGCCGGCTTATCGCTTGGTGCAGCTTGTCCATTTGTTCGTCCAGTCGGCGCACCGCTTCGGCGATGTTGTGGGTTTCGCCGGACAGGCTGCGGCTGGATTCGCCGACGGCGACGATGTCGCCTGCGAACTGCGAGAAGCCCTGGTTCTGGCTGGCCTCGGCCTGGGACACCTGCTGCAACAGGCCGGCCAGCTCGCCGGCGCCCTCTATGATGCCGGACAGCTTGCGCTGCGCGTCTTGGGCGTGGTCGCGGCCGGCTTGCATCTGCTGGTTGCCGTCGCGCATCGCCACCAGCGCCTCATTGGTGCCGTTGACGATCACCCGGATCTTGCTTTCGATGTCCTTGGTGGCGTTCTGGGTGCGCTCGGCCAGCTTCCTCACCTCGTCCGCCACCACCGCGAAGCCGCGGCCGGTTTCGCCGGCGCGCGCCGCTTCGATCGCGGCGTTCAGCGCCAAGAGATTGGTCTGGTCAGCGATGTCGCGGATCAGCTGCACGATGCCGCTGACCTCGGCGCTGCGCTGGCCTAGTTCTTCCAGCCGGTTCGAGGCGTGGCCTATCACTTCGCCGGCGCGGCCCAGCTGGTCCACCGCCTGGTTCATCGCCTTGCCGCCCTCGCGCGCGGCTTCGCCGGAGTTTTGCGCCAGCAGCGTGGCGGTGGTTGACTGTTCGGCGTTCTGGCTGGTGATCACCGCCATCTGTTGAGCGACGACGACCATGTCTTCGGAACGCTCGCGCTGTTCGGCCATGGTGCGCGCCATGCTGCCGGTGCTGTCGGCGATCTGGCGGCTGGCGCCGGAGGCGTCGCGGATCGAATGGCCGATCTGCTCCATCATCCGCGCCAGCGCCTCGCCGGCCCGTTCGGCTTCGGCGCGGGCGGTTTCCAGTTTCTCGAAGCTCTTGCTCTTGGCCTTGTCGAAGGCCAGCGCCAACACCAGCACCACCAGCGACAAGCCGGCCAGCGACTTGGCCTGCAGCTTGGGCAGCTCCTCATGCGGCAATGGGCTCTTGGGCAGGGCGTCGATGCCGGACAGCCACATGATGATGCCCACTGCGGCCAGCGACATCGCCAGCCAGAACATGCCGGAGCGGCGGGTGGCGATGAAGACGGCGGTGAACGGAATGGCGGCGAACCACATCAGGCTGGTGGACAGGATGCCGCCGTTGACGAACACCATCCAGCACACCATCGCGTACATGCAGCTGGTGATGAACTCGGCGGTGGCGCGCACCGCGCCGCTGAGCCGGAGCAGCAGCGGGCCGCACAGCAGCCCCAGTCCGCCCAGCGCGATGCCTTCGGCCATCGGGTAATGGCCCAGCATCAGGTATTCGATGGCGAACAGCGGCGCCATCAGGCCGGCCAGCAAGCCGACGCCGACTACGGTGCGCGCGCGTATCGCCTGTTCCGGAATCTGCCGGACATGGTCCGGGATGAACCATTCGGTGATGGCTTGTATCGACATGGATTCCCCTCCAAAGGATGTTCCGTTTGCAAAGCGCGCTGATTTGTAATGGTTTTATCGAGGACGCGCGCCGTGCAGAACTTTAAAACAAATGTTTGATTGGAGGCAATATGCCGATGGGCTGGCCGGCGTCAGCCGGCGATCAGCAAAGGCGCGCCGCCGGCTTCTAGATGGGCGCGGCGGATGGGGTCGGCGTCGGCTTCGATGATCAGGGTGCCGATGTCGGCCAGCGGGGCGACGATGAAGGGCGAGGCGGTGTCCAGTTTTTCATTGGTGACGGCCAGCACGGTATGGCCGCATTGCTCGACCAGATGGCGCTTGAACGCGGCCTCGTCGGCCATCACCGTGCCCACGCCCAGTTCGCCGTCTACCGAGCACGTGCCGAGAAAGCAGATGTCCGGCCGCATCGTGTCCAGCATCCGGGTGGCGGTGGTGCCCAGCGCGTCGCCGCTTTGATGGTTGAGGCTGCCGCCCAGCACCAGCACCGACAGCTGCTTCTGGCCGAACAGCGCGGCGGCGATCGGGATGGAGTTGGTGGCCACCATCAGCGGCAGCTGTTCCGGCAAGGCGCGGGCGATTTCCAGATTGGTGGTGCCGCCGTCCAGGAACACGAACTGGCCGGGCTTGAGCAGCCGCACCGCGGCGGCGGCCAGCCGGGCCTTGCGCTCGGTGTTTTCGTGGCGGCGTTGCAGGAAACCGTGGCGATTCGGCGTCAGCGCGATGGCGCCGCCATACACGCGCTGGCAGGCGCCGTCCGCCGCCAGCTCGCGCAGATCGCGGCGTATCGAATCCTCGGACACGCCGAGCGACGCAGCCAGCTCGCCGGCGTAAACCCGGCCGTGCAGCCGCAATTGCTCGCGGATGTATTGATGGCGGCCGGAAGGCGGGTTGGCGCTTGCGCGTTCTTTGGACATGGCGGAATCGAAGTCAAACGGAATGGCGGAAGTGTTGCACGATCGTGCAGACGCAGTCAAAGAAATGGCAGGTTTTTCGCGGGAGTGTGCATGTTTGTTTGCCTGATTTTGCGTGATCGTGCACAATTCGGTGATGCGAACACGGAGATTCTGATATGCGACTGATTGTTTCCGATCTGGATGGCACCCTGCTGGACAAGGACTCGCGGGTGGCGGACGAGACGCGCGACGCTTTGCAGGTGGCGGTCGAGCGAGGCATCGCCCTGGCCGTCGCCACCGGCCGGCACGAAAGCCAAGTACGGAAGCTGTGGCCGCGGGATCTGCCGCCGGTGCCGGTGATCAGCGCCAACGGCGCGCGCATCCACTTGGCGGACGGGACGTTGCTGCATCAGAGCCGGCTGGCGCCGTCGCTGCTGGCCAGGCTGCTGCGGCCGGAGCTGATCCGGGAGACCGAGCTGGGCGTCTACCGCGACGATTGCATCATGGCTTACCACAGCCGGCGCGAATTCAGCCATTACACCGGGGAAGTGGCGGAAATCGAGGATCTGGCAGGCTTCCAGGCCGATGACGTGTCCAAGGTGATCTTTTGCGGCACGCCGGAGCAGTTGAAGGAAGTGGAGGCCGACATCGCCCGCGAGCTGGGCGATGAAGTGTCCATGACTTATTCCCACATCTGTTATCTGGAGGTGATGGCGCCGGGCGTGCACAAGGGCAGCGCGCTGCGCCGTCTGCTCGACCATCTGGGCATTGGCGCGGAAGACTGCGCCGCCTTCGGCGACAACCTCAACGACGCGGAAATGCTGGCGCTGGCCGGCTTGCCGCACGTGATGGCCAACGCGCATCCGGAGTTGAAGCGCCGCCTGCCGGACGCGCCGGTGATAGGCGACCACGACCAGGCGGGCGTGGCGCGGCAGCTGCGCAGCCTGTTGGAGCGAGAGCAACGCCCTGCCTGATGTCCGACCAAACAAAAAAACGGCCCATGCGGGCCGTTTTCGTTTTGATCGCGGGGGCGATCAGCTTGCCGGGGTCTGCTCCGCCTGCAGCGCAGTCAGGGCGATGGTGTAGACGATGTCGTCCACCAGCGCGCCGCGCGACAGGTCGTTGACCGGCTTGCGCAGGCCTTGCAGCATCGGGCCCACCGACACCACGTTGGCGGAGCGCTGCACCGCCTTGTAGGTGGTGTTGCCGGTGTTCAGGTCCGGGAACACGAACACGGTGGCGCGGCCGGCGACCTGGCTGTCCGGGGCCTTCTGGCGGCCGACGGACTCCACCGAGGCGGCGTCGTACTGCATCGGGCCGTCGATCAGCAGGTCAGGGCGTTTTTCCTGGGCGATGCGGGTGGCTTCGCGCACTTTTTCCACGTCGGTGCCGCTGCCGGACGAGCCGGTGGAGTAGGAGATCATCGCCACGCGCGGGGTGATGCCGAAGGCCACGGCCGAGTCGGCGGACTGGATGGCGATGTCGGCCAGCTGTTCCGCGGTCGGGTCCGGGTTCACCGCGCAGTCGCCGTACACGTACACCTGTTCCGGCATCAGCATGAAGAAGACGGACGATACAATGCTGGAGCCCGGAGCGGTCTTGATCAGCTGCAGCGCCGGACGGATGGTGTTGGCGGTGGTGTGCACGGCGCCGGAAACCAGGCCGTCCACTTCGTTCATCGCCAGCATCATGGTGCCCAGCACCACGGTGTCTTCCAGCTGGGCCAGCGCCATCGGTTCGTTCAGGCCCTTGCCCTTGCGCAGCTCGACCATCGGTCCCACGTACTGGCCGCGGATTTCGTTCGGATCCAGGATCTCGACCGATTCCGGCAGCGTTACGCCCTGGGTTTCGGCCACTTGCAGGATCTCGGCGCGGTTGCCCAAGAGCACGCAGCGGGCGATGCCTTTTTCCTGGCAGATGGCGGCGGCCTGGATGGTGCGCGGCTCGTTGCCTTCCGGCAGCACGATGCGCTTGTTGGCCTTGCGGGCCTTTTCCATCAGCTGGAAGCGGAAGGCCGGCGGCGGCAGGCGGATTTCGCGCGGCTCGCCGACGCTCTGCTTCAGCGTGGACACGTCGAGGAATTCGGCGACGTGCTCGATCACCTTTTCCATCCGCTCCAGGTCGTCGGACGGCACCTGGTGGCTCATCGCGTTCAGCGCGCTGGCGGTTTCCATCGAGTTCAGCGAGGTGGCCAGCACAGGCAAGCCGCCGGTGAAGGCTTGCTGGCACAGCTGCTGGATGCGCGGATCCGGTTCGGAGTCGCAGGTCAGCAGCAGGCCGGCCAGCGGCACGCCGTTCATCGCGGCCATCGAGGTGGCCATCACCACGTCTTCGCGCTCGCCCGGGGTGATGATCAGCGCGCCCGGCTTCAGCAGGTTGACGATGTTGGGCGCGGTGCGGGCGGCCACCACCATGTTGCGCACGCGGCGATTGGCTTGCTGGCCGGCGTGCACCACATTGGCGTTCAGATAGCGGGCCACATCCTGGGTGCGCGGCGCCAGCAGTTCCTGCTGGTACGGGATCACGCCCAGCAGCGGCAGGCCGGCTTTCTTCAGATTGCCGGATTCCTGCACCTCGCGCGCCAGCTCGGCGCGGTCGGCGCCAGGCAGCACGTGGTTGAGGATGTAGCCGGACACGGTTTGCGCGCCGAAGGCCTGGATGTTCATTTCCAGCTGTTCGGCGATTTCCGTCGCGTTCAGCGCCTTGACCGAGCTCACCAGGATGGTCTGGGCCTGCAGGTTGCGGGCGATCTTGGTGTTGAGGAAGGTGGAGAACACCTGCTTCTGGTCGGGCACCAGGCCCTCCACGATCACCACGTCCACGTTTTGCGAGGCTTGCTGGAACAGGCTCACCACCTCTTCCATCAACTGGTCAACCTGGCCTTGCGACAGCAGGTGCTCGACGCGGTCCATGCTGATCGGCTGCGGCGGGTTCAGGCGGCAGATGGCCTGGGCGAAGTGGGTGGAGCGCTCGGCTTCGCCGTCCTTGGTGTCCTGGGCGATGGGCTTGACGAAGCCCACGCGCAGGCCGGCCTGTTCCAGCGAGCGGATCGCGCCCAGCGTGACCGAAGTCAGGCCGGCGTTGAAGCCGGTGGGGGCAAGAAAGAATGTCTGCATGATCGCTTGCCTTCCTTACTTGGCCAGACCGGCCAGTTCGGCGGTGTCCATGGCGATCATCAGTTCTTCATTGGTGTTGATCACCAGCGCCGGCACGGAATCGGCGGCGGTGATGCGGCCGGCCTTGCCGCGGATGCACGCTTCGTTGGCGGCGGCGTCCAGCTTCAGGCCCAGGAAGCCCAGCTGGTTGATCACTTCAGCGCGCAGGAAGGAGGAGTTCTCGCCGATGCCGCCGGTGAACACCACGGCGTCCAGGCGGCCGGCGCCCACGCTCATCGAGGCCACGTACTTGGCCAGGCGGTAGGCGAACACTTCCAGCGCGCGCTTGGCGCCTTCGTGGCCCTTGGCGGCGGCTTCTTCCAGTTCGCGGCAGTCGTTGGACAGCTCGGACAGGCCCAACAGGCCGGATTCCTTGTTCAGCATATTGGTGATGGACGTGATGTCCATGCCGCGCTCGGTGGCCAGGTAGCCGAACACGCTGGGGTCGATGTCGCCGGAGCGGGTGCCCATCACCAGGCCTTCCAGCGGGGTCAGGCCCATCGAGGTGTCGGCGCACTTGCCGTTGCGGATGGCGGAGATGGACGCGCCGTTGCCGAGGTGGGCGATCACCAGGCTGGTTTCATCGGCCGGCTTGCCCAGCATCTTGGCGGCTTCTTCGGCCACGAAGCGGTAGCTGGTGCCGTGCATGCCGTAGCGGCGCAGGCTGTTCTCGCGGTACAGCTTCATCGGCACCGCGTACAGGTAGGCCTTCTCCGGCATGGTCTGGTGGAAGGAGGTGTCGAACACGGCCACTTGCGGCAGGCTCGGGAATTCCTTGATCGCGGTGCGGATGCCCAGGATGTGCGCCGGATTGTGCAGCGGCGCCAGCTTGATGCAGCGCTCGATCTCGTCGATGGCGGTTTCGTCCAGCAGCGCGGATTGCTTGAAGTGCTCGCCGCCGTGCACCACGCGGTGGCCGATGGCCTTCACGCTGTCCAGCAGCGACACTTGCTGCAGCTTTTCGATGATGGCGTGCATGGCCGCGGCGTGGTCAGGAGCCGACAGCAGGGCGGTCTGCTTGCCGCCGTCGTGCTTGAAGGTGATGCAGGCGTCGGCCAGGCCCAGTTTCTCGGCCAGGCCGGTCATGACCGCTTCATGGCTGGCGCTGTCGATCAGCGCGAATTTCAGGGAGGAGCTGCCGCAATTGATGACGAGGATGCTGGAATTCATAGCTTTGAACATGTAATTTGAAAAAAAAGGATGAAATCGGTGAAATAATCCACTGCGATGCGCTTGCAGCCAATTTGCTGCCGGAGCGGAGGCGGCGGCCGGTGGGCCGCGCGGCCGGTTTCCTTACCGTGTGGTAGCGCATGGCGGGCGGTTTAGCCAGCCTGTTGTTGCGCCCGGGCATCCCGGGGCGTATCGATCCATCCGCTTCGCCATATCAAGGCCTTAGCCGGGCCATGGGGCGGGCGGATGAGCAGTCCGGCCTGGTCAAGGCGAAAATCAGACAGTCGATGTGGCAACAAAGTCGAGCCTAGTATATCACTATAAATTAACGGCTTCTAATGTTGCGGCGCACTAAACTTGGCAAGTCTTTGATTTTAATTAACCGCCATGCAGATTGTTTGCCATTGACAGGGGGTAGGGGCATATCACTCGACAAGTTCGTGTCTGAACAGAATTGTCACAAAGAATTAACGCTTGCCCCGGGGGAGGGGGGAGGGCATAATTCCGCCCTCGTAAGACAGGGTTCCCCCTTGTTTTGATTGATTGTTTTTGATAGTCCCGCAAACTCGTCCCGAGCGAGATTCGGCTGGTCTTATATCTTCTTCCACGGAGGTGTGGGAATAATGTCTGATCTGGCTTCTGCTCAACTGCTTCAAGCATCCGCAGCCCAGCTACCCGTTTATACCTATTTTGATCCCGCGTTCTACGCCAAGGAGCAGGAGCTGCTGTTCGCAGACGCTCCGCAGTACTATGGCCATGAGCTGATGGCGCCCAATCCCGGCGACTATCACACGCTGGAGTGGCTGGGCCACGGCAAGATGCTCAAGAACGTGGACGGCGAGATCAAGCTGATCTCCAACGTCTGCCGCCATCGCCAGGCCGTCATCTACAAAGGCCGCGGCAACGGCAATCACATCGTCTGCAATCTGCACGGCTGGACCTACGACGCCGGCGGCAAACTGGTGGGCGCGCCGCATTTCCCGGAAACGCCATGCCTGAATCTGGGCCAGACCAAGCTGGCACGCTGGAACGGCCTGCTGTTCGACGCCCGCCGCAATGTGGCGGCCGATCTGGAGATGCTGGGCGTCGCCAAGCATATGACCTTCGACGGCTATGCCTTCCACTCGACCCAGTCCGCCGAGTACGACTTCAACTGGAAAACCTTCATTGAAGTGTACTCCGAGGACTACCACGTCGATCCCTTCCACCCCGGCCTTGGCAACTTCGTCGATTGCGGCGACCTGAAATGGGAGTGGGGCGACAGCTACCACGTGCAGACCGTGGGCGTGAAAAACCGCCTGGCGCGCGCCGGCTCCAAGGTATACGGCAAGTGGCACGAGGAAGTGCGCCGCCGCTACGAGGAGCGGCAACCCGAGTTCGGCGCCATCTGGCTGACCTACTACCCCAATATCATGGTGGAGTGGTATCCGCACGTGCTGGTGGTCAGCGTGGTGATTCCGCGCGGTCCGGAGAAGTGCACGGTGATCACCGAGTTCTACTACCCGGAGGATGTGGTGTGGTTCGAGCCGGAGTTCATCGAGGCCGAGCAGGCCGCCTACTTCGAAACCGCCAAGGAAGACGACGAGATCTGCATCCGCATGCACGAAGGCCGCAAGGCGCTGTGGATGGCCGGCGTCAACGAGGTGGGCCCGTACCAGTCCCCGACCGAGGAAGGCATGCAGCACTTCCATGAGTATTATCGACGCCTGATGGGCGCGGCATTGGCTGGCTGAATAGGCAAGTTAAATGCCATAATGCAGGGGCGCGGGAGATTCCGCGCCTTTTTTTATCCTCCCATCGGCCAAGATCATGTCCGCAATTTTCCGCATGTTGGTGCTGGGCGCGCTGCTGGCCAGTCCGCTCGCGCTGGCGGCCACTTACGCCGATCCGGTCAGCAAGGCGCGCTTCACGCTGCCGCCTGGCTGGAAGGTGCGCGCCAGCGTCGCCAATCGGGTTCGGGTGCTGAAGGTGATTCCGCCCAAGGCCGACCAGCGCGAGCGCGCCGCCATCGAGGTGCAGATCGGCGTGCGCAAGCCGGGACGCAGCGATACGCTGCCGCGATTGTCGGCGATGTTCCGCCAGGAGGACGGCGACCGCGAGGCGGCCAACTTCGTCCGCGTCAACCAGAAGGCGGGCCGCCTGATCACCGAGTATCGCGACGGCCGCTTCGTGTCCAACCGGCTGTGGATCGTGCGCCATAATCTGCATGTGATCCAGTTGGTGGACAAGAACCGGCTGCTGGAGGCGCGCTGCACCGCCAACGCGTCGGAGTTCAAGACCTATCGCCGCCAGATGGAGTCCATTTGTCTGAGCGTGGCTTTGGCCAAGAAATAAGAGTATGCAATCGCGGCCCGCGGGCCGCGCAGCAGGGAAGGCAAGAAAGTGCTTGTGCGTTGCAGGTTGGCGGGTTTTCGCCTGGGTTCCGGCTGGATGGTGGTGGCCGCGGTGTTTTTCGCCCTGATGGGCTTGTTCGTCAAGCTGGGCGCGGAGCATTTCTCGTCGACGGAGCTGGTGTTCTGGCGCACCTTGATCGGCGTGCTGACGTTGGGTGGGGCTGCGCTGTGGCGGCGGGAGCGCTTCGCCACCCCGCTGCTGCGCTATCATCTGCAGCGCGGCGTGATCGGCTACACCTCGCTGCTGATGTCGTTTTACGCCATTGCCCACCTGCCGTTGGCGACGGCGTCGACGTTGACCTACACCTCGCCAATGTTTCTGGCCTTGCTGTCCGTCGCGCTGTTGCGCGAGCGGCTGCCGGCGCAGGCGCTGGGCGGGCTGGCGCTGGGCTTCGTCGGCGTGGTATTGCTGCTGAAGCCGACCTTGTCCGGCGACGTCTGGTTCGCGGGCCTGCTGGGGCTGGCTTCCGGTTTTCTGGCCGGCTGGTCTTACCTGCATGTGCGAGAGCTGGGGCGGCAGGGCGAGGCCGAATGGCGGGTGGTGTTCTATTTCGCGTTGATTTCCACCGTCGGCGGCCTGCTGCTGATGTGTTTCGAGCGTTGGCACCCGGTGACGCTGGGCAATGTGGGCTTGCTGCTGGGCGTCGGCGCGACCGCCACGCTGGCGCAACTGGCGATGACCCGCGCCTACAAGGTGGGGCGCAAATTGACTGCGGCCAATCTGTCCTATCTGACCGTGGTGTTTTCCTGCCTGCTGGGCGCGCTGGTGTGGGGTGATGCGTTGACGGCGGATTCGCTGCTGGCGATGGGCTTGATCGTGGTCAGCGGCATGTTGGCTGGACGGCGCTAGAATACAGTCAAAGCGCTTGCGACAATCAAACAGGAGTGGAGAAGCAAATGATCTCGATCCGTGAGCAGGATTATGGCCTGGATGTGGCTTTGTTCAACGAGTTCACGCTGGCCGATTTCCAGCTGCTGGAGCAGGCCTTGCTCAAGCGGCTGGAAGAGCGCGACAAACCGGACATGTTGCTGGACCTGACCGAACTGAAAGACTTCACGCTGGACATGGCGATGGAGGAGGTGCGCTTCATGCGCGCGCATGAGGAAAAGCTGGGCCGCGTCGCCATCGTTGTCGGCGACGTGTGGATACGCCTGGCCACCCACATCGCCGGCCTGCTGTCCCACACCCATGTGCAGTATTTCGATCTGATAGAAGAAGCGCAGGCCTGGCTGGCGCGTCCCGTCGCGGCTTGATTTTGCGGCGGATGGCGGTACAGTAGCGGTTTTTGTTCGACGCGAAAGAATAAAAGCCGATGCTGAAAAGCCTTTCCAGCCGCCTGGCGGCTGAGCTTGCCGTCCGCGAATCCCAGGTGGCGGCCACCGTCGAGTTGATCGACGGCGGCGCCACCGTTCCCTTCATCGCCCGTTACCGCAAGGAAGTCACCGGCGGTCTGGACGATACCCAGCTGCGCACGCTGGCCGAACGCCTGGTCTACCTGCGCGAGATGGACGACCGCCGCGACAGCATCCTCAAGAGCATCGCCGAGCAGGGCAAGCTCACCCCGGAACTGGAAGCGGCCCTCTACGCCAGCGACAACAAGACCACGCTGGAAGACCTGTACCTCCCCTACAAGCCCAAGCGCCGAACCAAGGCGCAGATCGCCCGCGAAGCCGGCTTGGAGCCGTTGGCCGACAGCCTGCTGGCCGATCCGTCTCAGGATCCGAACGCGCTGGCAGAAACCTACCTCAACGCCGAAGCCGGTGGTGTCGCCGATGTCAAAGCGGCATTGGACGGCGCGCGCGCCATCCTGATTGAGCGCTTCGCCGAGGATGCCGAGCTCTTGGGCCAGCTGCGCGAAAAGCTGTGGAACGAGGGCGAACTGGCCGCCGCCGTGGTGGCGGGCAAGGAAAACGAAGGCGCCAAGTTCTCCGACTACTTCGATCATCGCGAACACATCAAGGCGATGCCGTCGCATCGCGCGCTGGCGCTCTTGCGCGGCCGCAACGAGGGCGTGCTGAGCGTCGCGCTGAAATACCAGCCGGACGAAACGCCGATCACCGAGCGCTCGTCTTATGAAATGCTGATCGCCGCCCGTTTCGGCGTCAAGGATGCCGGCCGCGCGGCCGACAAGTGGCTGTTGGACGGCGTGCGCCTGTGCTGGCGCGCCAAGATCTTCCTGTCGCTGGAGCTGGAGCTGGTGTCGCGGTTGAAAGACGCCGCCGACGGCGAGGCGATCAAGGTGTTCGCCGCCAACCTGCACGATCTGCTGCTGGCCGCGCCGGCCGGCCGCCGCGCGACGCTGGGCCTGGACCCGGGCCTGCGCACCGGCTGCAAGGTGGCTGTGGTCGACGATACCGGCAAGGTGCTGGACACCACCGCCATCTACCCGCACGAGCCGCGCCGCGAATGGGACAAATCCATCGCCATCCTCGGCGCGCTGTGCGTGCGCCACAAGGTGGATTTGATTTCCATCGGCAACGGCACCGCCAGCCGCGAAACCGACAAGCTGGCCCAGGACCTGATCAAGGCCTTCCCGCAATTGGGTATGACCAAGATCGTGGTGTCGGAGGCCGGCGCCTCGGTGTATTCGGCGTCTGAGCTGGCGGCCAAGGAATTTCCGGATATGGATGTCAGCCTGCGCGGCGCGGTGTCCATCGCCCGCCGCCTGCAGGACCCGTTGGCCGAGTTGGTGAAGATCGACCCCAAATCCATCGGCGTCGGCCAGTACCAACATGACGTCAATCAGAGCCAACTGGCCCGCGCGCTGGATGGCGTGGTGGAGGATTGTGTGAACGCGGTGGGCGTTGACGTCAACACCGCCTCGGTGCCGCTGCTGACCCGCATCTCCGGCCTTAATGCCACGCTGGCATCCAATATCGTCTCCTATCGAGACCAGAATGGCGCCTTCCGCACTCGCAAGGAATTGCTGAAAGTGCCGCGCCTGGGCGACAAGACCTTCGAGCAGGCTGCCGGCTTCCTGCGCATCGCCGGCGGCGACAACCCGTTGGATGCATCGTCGGTGCACCCGGAGGCCTACCCGGTGGTGGAGAAAATCGTGGCCAAGGCTGGCCGAGACGTGAAGACCCTGATCGGCGACTCCGCTTTCCTGAAGTCGGTGCGCGCCACCGATTACACCGATGAGCGCTTCGGCTTGCCGACGGTGATGGATATCCTCAAGGAGCTGGACAAGCCGGGCCGAGATCCGCGTCCGGAATTCAAGACCGCCACCTTCCAGGATGGCGTCGAGGACATCAAGCATCTGCAGCCGGGCATGGTGCTGGAGGGGGTGGTTACCAACGTCGCCAACTTCGGCGCCTTCGTCGACATCGGCGTGCACCAGGACGGCCTGGTCCACATCTCGGCGCTGTCCAACAAGTTCATCGATGATCCGCGCAAGGTGGTCAAGGCCGGCGACGTGGTCAAGGTGAAAGTGCTGGAGGTGGACGTGGCGCGCAAGCGCATTGCGTTGACGATGCGGCTGGATGACGAGATTGGCTCCGGCAATAGCCGAGGCGGCCGAAGCGAATCCCGCTCCGACAACCGTCCGCGCTTGCCGCGCGGCCAGTCTTCCGCGCCGCAGGGCGATACCGCGATGGCCGCAGCCTTCGCCAAGCTGCGCAAGAACTGAGTTTGACTATATAGATGTGTTTGAACAGGCCGGCGGGAACGCCGGCCTGTTTGTTTTTGCTTGTGGCGATGGGAGTGAAGCAAGTTGCCATCAGCTTTGTTGAGGGCTTTTGCAAATACCCCCTGTTCATATCTTCAGCCAGATCATGGGCTTGTTTGCGATTGGGTGGTTTGGAGATGAATTTTCCTGCTTTTTCTCGCAAAAGGTGTTGACGGGTCAGGGGTCCGGGCGTATAGTTCGCCTCCTCAGCTGACGCAGCGAACGAAACAGCGGAAACGAAACGGTTCCGGTGATGACGACG